>DBYC01000039.1:2526-20329 GCA_002310035.1 bacterium UBP6_UBA1196 | reverse complement strand
GAAGTCTGCAACGAAAATCCTGATATTAGAGTTCTGCTTGTCGGTTCCAAAAATCTGATAATTGATTGTCTTGGCGATGCGAAGATCCCCGAAAACCTTGAAGTTATCGATGCGGGAGAGAGCATCGAAATGGGGGAAACTCCGTCGCTTGCTTTCCGGAATAAAGGAAATTCTTCGGTCCATGTCGCGCTCGATCTGCTTGTTCAGGGCAAAGGCGACGCGTTCTTTTCAGCTGGAAATACCGGTGCGATCGTGACTGCGGCATACTTCAAAAGCGGCGTTATCCCGAATATCACACGCCCCGCTTTAGCTACGAGTTATCCTTCTGTCGACAAGCACAAACTCATAATTTTAGATCTCGGCGCGACTCTCGACCCGAAAGCGGAAAACCTTTTTGATTTCGGTGTTTTAGGCGAGGCTTACCGCTTTTTTATGACAGGCCTTGAAGATTCGAAAATTTCGATCCTGAATGTCGGCACGGAAGAAGGCAAAGGAAGCAAAAAAATCGCAGAAGCCGCTGAAATGTTTAAGGAATCACCACTAAACTACAAAGGCTTCATCGAAAGCAATATCCTTTTTTCGCATCCTGAGACCGATGTCGTCGTGACGGACGCTTTCACCGGAAATGTCGCGCTGAAAACAGTCGAAGGTCTTACCGAAACGATCTCGCAGCTCATCAAGGCGAAGATCGCACCGTCTCAGCTGCCGAAAATCCAGACTTTTGTCTTCAACAAAGTTTTCGGCGAAGTTTTCAGAAATTTCCAGTATAACCTTTACGGAACGGCGTTCCTGCTCGGGATCAACCACTTTGTCGGGATCGGCCACGGCAGAAGCGACAAAAAGGCGTTCAAAAACGCGATCTTGAGATTAAAACGCTACTCCGAGCGCAATTTCACGAAAAAAATCGCAGACAGAGTAAAAGTGGTAAAAAAAAGTTCGTAATTCACTAATTTTACGATATTTTTTCCGTACCAGCAGCTATCCGACTTTAAGAAGAAGTCCTTTCAGATATTCAGTTTCCGGCGCACTGACACGAATCGGATGATCGGGAGCCTGATGAAGCTGGCGCAGAATTCCAAGTTCAAGCCCCGCATCGTGTGCGGCAAAAGCGACCGCGCTTCTGAAATCCGCGAGAGTCACTGCGCCCGAGCATGAAAATGTCGCAAGAACTCCGCCTTTTTTAACAAGACGCAGTGCGTTGAAATTCAAGTCTTTATAGGCTCTAAGCCCTTTTTCAAGATATTTGTTGGAAGGAACGAGCTTCGGCGGATCAAGTACAACAGAGTCAAACTTTTTTCCTTCCGCGGAAAACTTGCGCAGAAGCTCGAAAACATCGCCTTTTATAAAAGTATAACGCGACGGATCGATTGAATTGAGCTCCATGTTACGACGCACCAAAGCCTCTGATTCTTTTGAAATATCCAGTAAAATCGCATGCTTGGCTCCGTTTTTCAAGGCATAGACCGAAAAAGCCCCGGAAAATGCGCAGATATCAAGAACTTCACCTTTTGCAACTTCGCCGAAAAGCCGGCGGTTATCCCGCTGGTCAGCGTAAAAACCTGTCTTCTGTCCTTCCAGATCGATCCCAAAAAAAAGGCTTGTTTCACATGAAACAATTTTTGTAACTAACTGTTTTCCGTAAAGAAAACCAGATTTTTCAGGCAGTCCCTCGATTTTTCTGCCGTCGCCGTCGCTTTTTTCGTAAACCGCTTCAAGATCAGCCGCTTTTGCAATGATTTCAGCAAGCTGATGTTTTATTCTGTCAAAAGCCGGTGTTGAAATCTGCAAAACTCCGGTTTTTTCAAAAACATCACAGACTATGCCGGGAAGCATGTCGGATTCCGAAAAAATGAGCCTGAAAATCCTTGTGTCTTCAGGAATTATCCTTTTTCTGAGAGCGACTGCCGCTTCAATTTTCTCCCGAACCCAGTTTTCATCGGGATATTTCGCCTCGTCCCACTCCAGAAGACGCAAAGCGATGCCGGATTTACTGTTGTAATGCGCCCACGCGACAAAACTTCCGGAAAAATCAAGAACGGCGACTGTATCACCGTCCGAAACTCCGTCGGAAACATGTTTTACAGCCTTCGAATACACCCACGGATTGTGGTTTTTCGCCAGTCTTTCACGCCCTTTTTCAAGCGTGACAGTTTTATTCTGATTTCTCATTCTGCAATTCCCTTTCGTCAAGGAATGTATTGAGAATTTCAACGATTGTTTTTTCGGGGAGCACGACACCGGCAGCCTCAGGAATATCCAAAAGATTCTCGGCATTTACTGTTCGCCTTTCTTTTATTGAAAGAGTGTTGTCCAAAATCAGCACATCGGACTGGTCGAAGAAATTTTTGAATCTTTTTACAACAACACAGAGGTTCCCGTCAGAAATTCTGAGAACACTGCCGATCGGATAGATGCCGGTTATCGACATGAAGGCTTCTACGATTTCCTTTTTAAAAACATCTTTCGCGCTGTTTCTGATCACTGAGCGGAGTGCCTGCGGCCTTGTCATAAGCGGGCATCCGGCAAACATCGAATTCTCGGGCCATTTGCGTGTAACTGCCGAAAAATACGACACAACTTTCAATATTTCGCCGGAAAGGGTCCCTGAAGAGGCCGAAGTGTCAAGAAGCAGTCCTTTGTCCGAAAAATCAGAGATCCTGCTTGAAACATTGAGGGCTGCCTCGATACGGTCGTAGTTGAAATCGTCCATTCTCGAAAGCGCGGAATAGCCTTTCCCGTTATCCGCCGAAAAATACTGGAGATATGCCGAGATCGCGATTCTTTTCGTGGTCTGGAGATCTACTTTGAGTTTTTTCGCAACCAGAACCGACCAGAAGACTCTTGCGACAGCGAAAGCATTTTCGCTTGAACCGTAAGAAGCCGGGATAGATGCCAGAAACATAATAAATTCAAGCGTTTCTATTTTTTTGGCATTTGAAACTATGCTTATGAGATCTTGAACACGCCGCTCGATCATGCGCAGCGGAATGCTTTCCGCCGCATCGACCATTTTGCAGTAATCCATGTAACCTTCTGCCAGAGCACTGTAGATCTTGCGAATCGACTGCTCCGGCGTGTAGATTGGAAGATTGCCCGATTCCTCAGGGTCGTATGGATAGATTTCGATGTGCGGAAGCGGCGGCAGATCAGCTCTGACACGTTCATATGCCGCGACTTTCGGTTCTCTGCCGACCGGATATTTGCCGATAACGGCAAGAAGCGTGAGGATCTCCTCGTCGGTAACCCCTTTTCTGAAAGTGATTCCCGACATACAGAGCGAAAGGAAAAGGTCGTAAACATCCTCGAAATATTTGTCGTCCTGCCTTTGACCCCTGATCCTCACCTTGTCGATTTTTATGTCTATTCCGTCAAAAAGTATCGAAACCTCGTTCTTTTCTTCAAAGAAAAATGCAAGGACCTGTTTGAAAAATGTGATTTCCTCGGTGATCCTCTCGTTTTTGTCACCGTACATTTTGACATTTTTCCAGAAAGTGAAAAGCGATTTTGAAAAGTTATAACGCCATTTTTTCGGCGAATTATCGTATTCAGGTCTGTTTCTTCTTTCTTCCATGACTAAACTCTCCCTTCAAGAATGGAACGGGTTTCGTTGTCTCCGACCTTTTTCCCTTTCTCTATCCAGCTGCGCATCGCGGTGTTTTTGGCAGAACGCTGCATAATGTATCCGAAAACCTGCTTTTTAAGGGGCAGATATTTACCCTTGTTGAAAAAATTTCCGTGAAGCGTGAACAAAAATTCAAGGTGTTCGAGCATCGGGGTTATCATCTCACCTTTCATCAGACCGAGCAGAAGGTCGATCTCCTCACGGTCGAGCGACAGAAATTCCTGACTGCTGAGCCTTCTTTTGATCTGCATCAGAACCATCGACGGATTGCTTATTTTATTCAATGATTTCAATGCAATAATTCTTAATTCGCGGTTTCCCGAGAATATCATGGAACCGGGAAGATCAAAAAATTCGTTCCTGCCGGATGCCAGAATGCGGTCCATATAACGCTCGTAGTCGGTAAGATTGAATTTTGAACGATTCGTCGGCTTGAAAACTTCGTTCAAAATGGCCTTGACTTCTTTCTGGTCCTTGACTTTCACAAGGTTTTCGATTGCAAGGAGGCGGACCTCCTCGTCAGGACAGAAAACAGCGTTTTTCCAGTACTCGATGTTCTCGTCGGCATCATAAATGCTGAGGACATGCGCCGCCTCGATCCGTATCTGCTTGACCTCGTGGTTCATGACCGCGCGGACCTGCGGCAGGAATTCAGGATTGTATGCAAAACGGAGAATATAAAGGAAATTTCTCACGATGTGCCAGTCGGGATTTTCTATAAACCTCTGAACCATTTCAGGATCCTTGAGATTCTTTGCCAAGCCTTCAAGGCAGAAAAGACGCGTCTCTTTGCTATCAAGCTCGCAGAGTTTTGTGAACACCAGCTCGAAATTGATGTCGCTCGCAAAAATTATGAGCTCGCTGAAACTTTTCAGCTGCGAACTGTCCATGACCGCGCCGAACTCGAAAACAGTCTCGATGAAATCCTCCGACTTCATACGGTCTAGGACCTCCTTGACTTTCGCGTAAATCACCTCATCCTTGTCCTTGAGCTCCTTTTCCAGTAAAATCAAGTTGTTGAAATAGGTTACGCCTGAAATGAAGTCTGCGTTCTGTATATTTTTGACAGCATACTCGCATATTTTTCCGACGATATTTTTGTTCGACTCGTGGTTTGACGACGAAAGAACGATCTTCACGGCTTTTTCAAGATACTTGCTGACGACCATTTCTTTGCCGCAACTCTCTTTCCACTTGTTGAACTTTTCCATGTCAACAACAGGCAGCATATTGAATTCGTTGGCAATAGCCGGGAGCTCGTTTGGATTCTGAGGCCGCATCGCAAAAAGTTTTTCCGGAGTGACGGCGGGGACATCGCCTTTGAACCAGCTTTCCTCCCACGGTTCCGGATCGCCCATGTCAGGGTCGGAAATCGTTCCGATGTGCGTGATCCCGTAATCCCAGAGTCTCGTATTGAAATCATAGTCGAGAAGGGTGTAATTCAATGTCTCCTGAATTACCGCAAAAAAATTGACGATTTCTTCAGGCGTTACCCCCTTCACAAAATACAGCTCTCTGATTTCGTTGGTCAGAAAGATGTTTCTGAACTTTCTTTCGCCTTCGTCAAAAAGCTTGATTTTGCGTTCCTGATAATAAAAACCGACTTTTTTTGTCGTCACCGAAGCATAAGGCAGAAGATTGTGGATGACATCCATATTCTGCTTCATAGTTTCGGTAAATTCAGCGAAAATTTTGTCGCGGACGGAATAAATTTCAGTCATTTTTGAAACTTTGACAAGCATCGCCATAATTGCGCGCATTCCTCTGTAAAGCTGCTTCTTCTGCTCCAGAGGAATTGACTTGAAGTATTCCGTAAGTTCGAGTTTTTTGCCGATATAAAGCATGCCGACCTCCTAAAAAATCTCGTTATTTTAATTGTTTTAAATATTTATTCAACTTAACTTTGAGGCTGACGGCATTTTTTTTTAAAAAGAGTGTCTCAGAGAGAAAACATAAGCGGTTTTCGCCTATCCTTTGACACCGCCGGCTGTGAGTCCGCCGATAAGGCTTTTCTGGAGAATGAAGAAAAGGATCATTACGGGAAGCGAAACGATTATCGCGCCTGCCGCAAAGTGCCCCCACTCGGTCGAATAGCTTCCGACATAGTGCTGGAGCGTGACGGGCAGCGTGAAAGCTCTTTCGTCGCCGAGGAAAGTCGCGGCGAGAATGAACTCGTTCCATGCCGTCATAAAGCTGAAAAGCGCGGTTACGACTATCGCCGGTTTGGCGAGCGGCATGACGATTTTTATAAAAATCGTCCACTGCGAAGCGCCGTCCATGATCGCGGCCTCCTCAAGATCCTTCGGGATCGTGTCAAAGTAACCTTTCAGCATCCAGACGCAGAAAGGGATCGCCGTCGTCGAATAAACGAGAACGAGCCCGGCCATGCTGTTGAGAAGCCCCAGCTTGTCAAGCAGGATGTAAAGCGGGATCGCCATGACGACGCCGGGAAACATCTGGCTTACAAGGAACATTTTCATTCCGAAGTTTTTGCCCGGAAATTCAAAGCGCGAGAACGCGTAACCGGCCGTAGTCGCAAGGGTTATGCCTAAAAGCGTAGTTGCCGCGGAAATGACGACGCTGTTCAAAAACTGCCTTCCGAAAAGCCAGCTTCCGTTTGAATCTGTCGTAAAAATAACATCCTTGAAGTTGCTCAGAGTGAACTCAGTCGGGATCGGATTCGCCGAAAGCGAAAACCCCTGACCGCTCGAAAGAGCCATTTTTATGACCCAGAGCACCGGATAAATAACGATCGCGCATATCAAAATCAACGAAAGATGCATTAAAATCATCTTTCCGGTACTGACCTCTTTTTTTGCCATGGAACACCTCCGAAAAACAAACGCGTAATTTTACTCAAAAAAGATAAAATTGACAGATTTTAGCCGAAAAACATCGCCTTTCTCCTGCCGGCATTCCTGCAATCAGAAATTTTATCAACAAAATCAACAAGTTACAAAATAAAACTGATAAAAGTTTGACTTCTTTAAAGTTTTCACTATTATACCGCCGTTTTTCTGGTTCGTTACAGAAACGATTTCTTGAGTTGAATGGGTCGGTAGCTCAGATGGAAGAGCATCTGACTTTTAATCAGGGGGTCGCGGGTCCGAGTCCCGCCCGACCCACCATTCGCTCTCATTTTTTTGGTGACCTTTTCGTCTAGTGGTTAGGACATCGGCCTTTCACGCCGGTAACGGGGGTTCGAGTCCCCCAAAGGTCGCCATTTTTTTTGCCCTTAAACGATGCTTTTCTCACAAATTTGACAAAAAACAGCCTGAATTTTAAAGTTTGGCGGTTATTTTATTCTTTCAAAGGAGGAAATTATGAAAAAATTTTTTCTGGCTCTTGCGGTCGCAGCGATTTTTATTTTTGTGACTGCATGCAGCGGCGGTTCTAAAAAAGAGGAAAAAGGTCCTGAAGAAAACCAGAACGACACCGACGAAATTTCGGATGAAGACGGTGAACCCGCAGAAACCGACGGTGATACCGAACCGTCGAAAGACGATTCTGACAAGGCAGAGACTACAGAACCTCTTGAATGTGAAAATTTCGCGGAAGGACTTAACGAGAACCTTATGGTCGGCGAAGGCAAAAAAGCGCTTGAGAGAAGTTTTATCCTCCGTCTGCCGGAAAAAATTGATTCCGGCAAAAAATTCCCGGTCGTTTTCCTTTATCACGGTTACGGCGACACAGCCGACAACTTCGAGCAGTTTTTGAGCTCTTATGTCGATAATGAAACGATGCCGTTCATTCTCGTTGTTCCCGAAGCAAGATCCGATGTTTACAGTCTGGAGCAAATGTCAGGCCTTGACTGGGATATGATGAATCTTACAGACGACAGCGCGGAAGCAGATATGTTTGACGCAGTTCTTGCCTGCATCGATAAAAAATGGGGCGTTGACAAGGAACACATCCATGTTTCTGGTTTCTCGGCCGGTGCAATAACGGCAAACAGCATCGCTTTGCAGAGACCTGAAAAAGTTGCGAGCATCCTTTCTTACTCCGGTGCATACTTCTCCGATGAAAAGAGCAGGGACGCTTTGGGCAGCCTTATGGGAATGATGAATCTCGGAGATTTATTCAGCTGGCCCGATTTTGAGGAAGAACACACGAAATATCCGCAGGTTTTTGTTTTCGGCGATAAAGAAGACGATTCCTGGGGTCAAGCGGGAATGTTTACGATCTATTTCAACAAAATGGGACGCCTGGGTGCAAGTTATCTTACGGAAAACGGTCACGACGCGATTCTCTGCGAACACGATGGAACCCACACTGTTGCAGGAATAAGTCAGGAAGCAATGATAAAATTCTTCAAAGATCATCCTTTCGGCACTGAAAAGTCATCGTACCGTGAAAAAATGCCCGAAGATTTCGCCGAAATCTGCCATTTCTTCACCGAAGCTGATCTCGAAGGTCTTGACGATGACGATGACGGCGACGAAGACACCGATCCTGACGCTGCGCTTGCATGCGCGGATTTCAAAGAAGGACTCAACAAAAATCTGATGGCCGGAAAAGAGGGAAGCAAACTCGCGAGAGATTTCTATCTCCATCTGCCGAAGGACATCAGCTCCGGCGAACAGTTCCCTGTCATTTTCTTCTATCATCCGTACGCTGCTTCAGCTTCTGATGTAGACGCGATCCTTTCAAGCTATGTCAACAACAAGACAATGCCGTTCATCCTCGTTCTCCCTGAAGCAAGAAAAGACAAATTCTCTCTCTCCATGCCGCCGACAGGTCTGGACTGGGATATAATAAATCTGAACGACGGAAGCGCGGAAGCCGACATGTTCGACGCAGTCATATCCTGTCTTGAATCAAAAGGCATGGTCGACGCTGAACACATCCATCTTTCGGGATTTTCCGCAGGTGCGATCGCAGCTAACAGCGTCGCTTTGATGAGATCTGAAAAAATCGCGAGCGTTCTGACATATTCAGGCGCATACTTCTCGGATAAAGACAATCTTGAAACTCTCGGCTCAATCGAAATCGGAAGCGAATCGATGCCGATCGGAAGCCTCATCACCTGGCCTGATTTCGAAGAAGAACACAACAAATACACACAGATGCTTGTTTTCGGCGCGAAAGGAAGCGATACCTGGAGCTATACGGAAAACGGACTCGATTTCACGATTGATTTCAACGAAATGGCAGAAAACGACGGCCGTTATCTTCAGGAAAACGGACACGGTGCGATTCTCTGCAACCACAACGGAGGACACGAACCGCAGGTGTCACAGCAGGATGCTGCAAATTTGATACAATTCTTCTACGACCATCCTCTCGGAACAGATCCTTCACCTTACAAAACAGATATGCCTGAAACATTTTCAAAGTGCATTTTCAAAAAATAATTTCAGGAAATAAAAAATGGTGCCGGAGACCGGAATCGAACCGGTATGGGGTCGCCCCCGCTGGATTTTGAGTCCAGTGCGTCTACCTATTTCACCACTCCGGCAAAATCGGGCGGCATAATACCGAAAAACGGCGAAAAGTCAAATTTAGATCGTCATTCAAGAATTTTTTCGATGCCGCCGTGTCGAAATATCGGATTGCCGCCCTGTTCCCCTCGCCACACTGGAGAGGAGTCAGGGGTGAGGTCAGTTTTAATGCAGGTTTTCTATGATCTCAACTATCTTTTTCTGGATGTCTTCGATCTTTCCGAAGCCGTCTACACTCTTGTAAAGGCCCTGTTTTTTGTAGTGGTCGGCAATCGGAGCTGTTTTGCCGCGGTATTCTTCGAAACGTGCTTTAACAGTCTTGGGGTTGTCGTCGGAACGGCCTTCGATCTCCGCTCTTTTGAGAATCCTTTTCGTCGATTCCTCTTCCGAAAGAAGGATCTCTACCATGCAGTCAAGTTTGAGACCGAGTTCTTTCAGCATATTGTCAAAAATCTCAGCCTGTTTCAGCGTTCTCGGATAACCGTCGAAAAGGAATCCGTTGCCGCCGATATTCTTTTTGAGCTCGCTTTTGAACATGTCGGAAATGATTGCGTCATCAAGAAGTTCGCCTCTGTCGATGATGGCTTTCGCCTTTTTGCCGAGTTCTGTTCCGCCGCGGATCTCCTGACGAATAAGCTCGCCTGTCGAAATGTGGCAAAGGTTGAAATGTTCTTTGAGAAGCTGTGCCTGCGTTCCTTTTCCTGCTCCCGGAACTCCGAAAAGAGCGATGTTGATCATGTTTTCCTCCTTAAAAAAAACAAAAAAATTAAAACGAGCGACTATACAACATAGAAAAAATTAGGAAATTTTTTTGGTGAAATAACTAAAAGCGGTAACCGACGGCAACTGTCAGGTCCGGATATTTGCCGTAAAAACTGTCAAAGCCGATTTTCATGGCTATATCGTTATGGAAAAGAAGATTTACACCGAAACCCCATGCAAACAGGGCTCTGAAGATCTTGTCGCGGTCTTTGTTGTCATCCCAGTCGTCCCGGTCTCTGTAGTCGTAATACCAGAGATAGCCGAAAGCGAGGTCGACACCGCCTGAAAACCAGAGCGACACCCGGCTGACATTTCGGTTGGTCACCGGAAAATCGAATGTAAAGTTCATCTGTATCGGCAGTTCATAGACTGAATGGTCGTCAAGATACGGGCTGTATCTGAAATCGACATCCAGTCCGATATAGACATTCGCGCCGTTTTTCGCATGTTTAATCAGGAAATCGATGTCATTGTTGAATCTGAAACTGAATATCGACGCTCCAAGTCCGACTCCCAATGTCGGCTGATAAAAAACTCTTTTCGGTTTTTCATTGTTCGGAACAGGTTCGCATGCCGCCTTTCCTACTTCGGCAGGCTGTTCCGGATTTCCGTCCTCATCTTCAGCTGGAGCTGCTTCGGCAGGCTTATCATTTTCAGCTTCTTTGTTTCCGGCTGGTTCAGGAGCTTCTTCGGCCGCCTTTCCGTTTTGTGCCGGAGATTCGTTCTTTGCCCCTTCCGGCTTCGGCTCTTCCGCAGGCACTACAGCTTCTTCGGGCTGCGGTTCCTCCGCCTGCTGCGCGGCTTCGGCGCTTTCCTGCGGGGAAGCAGGTTCTGCACTTTCATTTTCAGGCTGTACAGCTACCGGTTCATTCTGCCCTTCCTGCGCCGTCACAACACCGAAAAACAATAAAATCACAAAAAATAAAATGATTTTTTTCATAACAACCTCCTAAAAACGGCAATCCGTCCGAAACATTTCATCTCGTCTCCGAATCGCCGAACGAACTGTTTTATTATAGTTGATTAAAAGTTTTTTTCAAAAAGCGCCGCTATGCCGCTGAAAAAAGCCGTTCCGGGCAATATGCGGAAAAACGCGGAAAAACAGCGTAAAAACTTGCCGTAATCCCGATAATAAATATACTTTGGCGTTTAATTTTTCGGAGGCTCCATGAAAAATTTAAAAATCTGCACTGCAATCAGAAACAAAGACATTGAAGATGAGATCATCAAAATCATCGAAAACGAAGGCTGGATCCACTCGAATGTCAACATTGACGACATCGTGAACGAACACAGGTCGGTGAATCAGGTTTTCATAGTTGAGGACAACTACTCGCAGATCCTGAATCTGGTCGAATACCACAATTCGTGTTATCTCAATTTCATCCCGACAATCGTCCTCTCCGCGGTCGACTCGAAGTTCAAAGACTGGGTCAATGAGGTCAAGCATCCAGAAAAATATTTCCACTGCGGACTTCTCAATTTCAGAATGACAGCTCCTCAGACGATCAGAACTATGGCAGCTCTGGCCGAGGCGCACAGAAACCTCGTGGTAAAAAAATACAGAGAGGAGACAACCGCCGCATTCAAAAGATCGGCTCTTGATTTCAGAAAGTTCCTCGCGGAAGTGCTCGACATGAGTCTTGACATCCTCTATGCCGAACGCGGATCTATCATGCTGCTCAATGAAAAAGGGAATCTCGTTGTCGAAGCTGCCACAAAAAAAGCGATCATCGGAATCGAGATCCCGCCATGCGACAATGTTGCGTGGACTGTCGTCAATACTATGAAACCGATTTTTGTCGAGAACATTGACAACGACCCGCGCTTCAAAAAATCAGGTTCGGGCTATGCAAAAGACTATTTCATGTCGCTTCCGATCTTCCTGAACAAAAAAATTGCCGGAGTTTTCAACCTTTCCGACAAAATGGTTTCGCTTCTTTTCGATAACGACGACTATGAAAAAGCCAACGAGCTTCTTGCAGTCCTGGAGCCTTATCTCTACATAAACAAACTGACTAAATATGTAAAATCATTGAAGAACAACGTAGCCCATCAATGATACCTCAAAAAATTTCCCCGCTAAGAATCATCACATTCATAACTTGTCTCGCCGCATTTGTATCACTCTGTCTTTTCGTGAACGCACAGATGGAAAAATACAACTATTTTATCTATCTTTACGGCGATTCGACCGCTCCGGGATCAAAAGCGCTCGTCAAAGTGCTCGCCCGCGACGGAGAACTGGTTTTTTCTCCGGAAATTTTTGTAAACGGCGTGAAACAGCCTTCGCAGCTCATTGACCTGCGTCCCGATCTGCGCGAAATAAAGGTCGTTTTCGGAAAAACGGAGGCGGTTTTTCCGCTGAAATACAGCGATATTGCGAATTCCCCATTCGTTCCGCAGAAACCGGCCGGCATTTCGATACAGGAAGCAAAGAATGTCAGAGCGCCTCTCGATTTTGACGGCAGAAAAATCTATCTTCTGCCCGAAAATTTCAGAGCAGTTTCCGAATTTGAGACTACCGTCGGCCTTTACTGCACGAAAGACGGAAAACCGTGCGAAGATCCTTCGTTTTTTTTGAACGGCGAGAGGCATGAACTTTCCGGCGGATTTATGAAATTTTCCGCTGTTTTCGGAAAGGATCAGGGAGTCGATATCGCTTTTGAAAACGGCGAAAGCGCATTCGTTCCAATTCCTTACTCCGGCAAAATGTTCAAATTCACGAAAATCGGAAAATCGCTTGCCCTTTCATCGCTTTCCAGCGTCAGGACTGCTCACATCGACTGTTTCAGCCAGGGGAAATGGGCCGGCACAGACGTGATTTCGGTGAACTACGAAGGAATTACTCTTCCGGAAGTTTATTCAAAGTGCGACACTGTTCAGGCGAGCATGAATTCGGCAAGTCCCGGAACGATGTTCGCGGTTTATTCCAAATCGGACGAGATTTTCGGCAAGATCAACGATCCCTACTACTCTTCGCTGGCAAAAACACTGCCTGAATTTCCGGAAAAAGCGCGGAGATTTTTCGTAACTTCATACAACTCGGCGATTTTCCAGCCGCTTTCCAAAATATTTTCAGGCGAGAAACTCGAACATGATTTTATCGCCGCGAAAAAGTCTGAACTCGCGCTTTACCGCACGATCCTCATAATTTCGTCGGTTCTGGGAATGATAATTTTCGGATATTCCATGTTGAAAAGGATCAAGGTCGTTGTCGATGAAGACGGCGAGCTTATCTCAAATTCACTTGCAAAGCAGCGGGCCATGGTTTTCGGCGCGCTCGCGTTTTATGCGCTGTTCATACTCGGCTTATTATATTTCCTTAACAATCTGGCATAATCATGGGAAAAATAAGACATCTTTCTGAAACCATAATCAACAAAATCGCAGCGGGCGAAGTTGTCGAAAGACCGGCTTCTATCGTGAAGGAACTCATCGAAAACAGCATTGACGCAGGAGCAAAAAACATAACTGTCGAAATCACGGAAGGCGGGAAAAAACATATCTGCGTCCGCGATGACGGCTGCGGAATGAGCGAAGACGATATTTTCATGTCGCTCGAAAATCATGCGACAAGCAAACTTTCATCGATCGAAGATCTTGAATCCATCGGAACAATGGGCTTCCGCGGTGAAGCGGTACCGTCAATCGCCGCTGTAACGAAATTCTCGATCGCAAGCGCACAAAGCCATGGCGACGGCTTCAAAATCGAAACAAAAAACGGTGCGATTCTGAAAAATTTTCCCCTTTCTATGCCGAAAGGAACTGAAATCGTCGCCGACGATATATTTTTCAACATATCGGCCCGCAGGAAATTCCTGAAGGAAGAGCGGACCGAATACGCGAAAATACGCGAGATCGTCACGAATTTCGCCGTTTGTTACCACAATATCTCTTTTACTTTCAAAAGTGATTCGAAAACAATTTTTACATACAGCGCTGCCGCCTCAAGACTTGAAAGGATCGCTGCCGTCTGGCGCATTCCCAAAGATTTCATCGGTTTTGCCGAAGTTTCGCATTCCGGCACTGTTTCGGTCGAAGCGTTCATTCCCAGTCCGACTGAACAGGTTCCCAACCATTCGGTAACGGCCGTGAACGGCAGAATCGTTTCCGACAGAACGGTGAATGCTGCGGTTTTCAGCACTTTCAGAGAGGCGATAGGGGGCGAATTTAAATCGCCTGTCATGCTTTTCATAAAAACCGAGCCCGGGTTCGTCGATGTCAATGTCCATCCCGCCAAACTTGAAGTCCGGTTTGTCAACACAGGGCTCGTAACTGAAACAATAAAGGAGGCGATGCTGCAGTCCCTGCATTCCATAAGGGTCAGACAGGAAAACACCGGAATCAATGAATCTCAGATCTCAGAAAACCTAGCAGAGACGCGGCTTTCACATGATCAGCCTGAACCAGAAGCCGTAAAACCCGCATCAAATCAAGGTTGTGCGGAAAAAGACGGGCTCATTCACGGGAAAATACAGCTGAAACCCTTACAGAATGCGGCTTTCACAGACTTTTCATACGAAAAAAACGCCACTCAGTCCGCCACCCGGCTTATAATCAGAGAGGAATCTCCGGAATATATTCCGGTCCGGAGGGACGAAAATACCGACGAGCGGATCGTTGTTCCCGAAAACGGACCGGATCACGAAAATCTCTTTTCGATGAAGCTCCGTGATTACAAAAAAATCGGCGTTGTTTTCGGAGTTTATCTCGTTCTTGAAATGAAGGATAAAATCGTATTCCTTGACCAGCATGCGGCGCATGAAAGAATAACCTACACAAAACTGCAGAACGCGGTTTCGATGAAAAACGGCCTTTCACAGGAACTTATCGCTCCGCTTCTGATAAAACTCTCCTCTTCAGAAATTGCGACTTTGGAGGAAAACGGCGGAAAATTCCGCGAATCAGGGTTTGTGATCGACATTTTTGACGAAAACTCGGCGACTCTCCGCGCTACTCCGGCACTCGGTTTCGAGACCGACTGGACGAAAGTGATAAAAGAGATGCTCGGCGAATTTTCAGCTTACGGCGATTCGTTCGAAATGAAGCAGTTTTTCATGTCGCATCTGGCACAAAAAGCGTGCAAAGCCTCTGTCAGAAAGAACGATATCCTTGCTGACGAGGAAATCGACGCTCTTATTGATGCCGTCAACAAAAGCGATTTCATTTCGTGTCCGCACGGCCGGCCTTTCTTTTTCACTCTGACCAAAAATGAATTCGAGAAAAAAGTGCAGAGACGATGACTCTTATTTTTATTTCAGGCCCCACTGCATCAGGCAAAACAAGCCTTTCAATCAAACTTGCAAAAAAGCTCGACGGCGAAATTATCGGAGCGGATTCTGTCCAGATTTATAAGGATCTAGTCATCGGTTCGGCAGCTCCGACACCTGAAGAAATGGAAGGGATCCCGCATCATCTCATCGGGATCCGCGACCTCAGTGACGAAATCAGCGCCGGTATCTACATAGAATCGGCACTTCCGATAATAGAAAAAATCGAAAAATCGGGAAAAACCCCGATTGTCGTCGGCGGCACCAATTTTTATGTAGACGCCCTGCTACACGGACTGTCGCCGGTTCCGAAAACCGATTCTGAAACAACAGAAAAATTTGAAAAAGAGTTCAGCGATTTTTCAACTGCTGAACTTTTCGCCGAGCTTTGCGCAGTCGATCCCGAATGGGCTTCGCAAATATCTTCTCCGAACGACAGGCAGCGGATAAAGCGGGGCCTTTTTGTCGCTAAAACGACCGGAAAAACCCTTTCAGAATGGAACAAAATGGAGCGGATCAACGCCTACAAAGGCAAATCCATCGTTTTTGGTATCAGCATAAATCGCGAAAACCTTTACGAAAGGATCAATATCCGCACAAAAACCATGCTTGACTCAGGTTTGATCGACGAAGTCCGCAGAGTAAACGGAAAAGGTTTCACTTCCGAAAACTGCAAAGCGCTGGCCTCGATCGGATATGCCGAGACGGAACGCTATCTGAAAGGCGAAATTGCATCGATCGAAGAACTTCAGGAACTTATCGCGCAAAATACGAGACATCTGGCGAAAAGACAACTTACATGGTTAAGAAACCGTGATTACATCTTGTGGAAAAATCCTGAAGAAATTTTGAAATCCATTGAACTGTAGAGACGTTTCCTGAAATGTCTCCGACACATCTCAAATATTTCGATTAGTTGAATTTCTTGTCGAGTTCGTAGAATATCGAGAGATAAAGAGCGTTTGAAACCTGCCAGTCACGAATGACTGCATAGTCTCTCTTGACATTGAGTTCATAGTTGAAAGCAACATATTTGTGAACATTGAAGTCAAGTCTGAGGCGGGTTTCGAACTGAAGCGAATCGATTTCCTTGTATCCGTCAGCGGTGCCGTCTTCACTATAGTTGACCTTGGTATCTTCCGGCATATAGAAAGGTTTAATGACTCTTGCCATGAAATCATAGGCAACGATTCTTTCTTTGAGGAAACCTTTCAGCGTAAGACCTGCTTCAGCACCAAGCTCATAAACCGTGTTGAGCTCTTTGAACTCAAGAACCGTCTCAGTTGTATCATCGTCATCAAGAACAGCTGTGTGGCCTACCCAAACTTCTCTGCCTGCAAGACCGGCATAGATTTCAAGGTTTGCCTCTTCCCTTTCGATCGGACGAACGAAGATACCGGTTCCTTCCGTAAGGTAGAGAGGTTTGCCGGGAGCGGTTGTTTTGAATTTTCTTACACCGTCTTTGTCTCTCGACGGATCGGTTTTAACTCTGTAGTCATAGTCATCCGTCTGGTAGTCGTAGCCGGGAAGGAAGTGTGTTTCAAGGCCGGCTTTAAGGTAGTAACCGGCGATCTTGTGGAACATGTAATTGTAACGGAAATCAACTTTGAAAAGGTCGTTTGCAATTACCCAGCCGTCAAATGCCGGAGTGTAGCTTACGCCTTCTTTCCAGTTGAGGTCGGTAAGGACTTCGTGTTTGTCCTGTTTGTACTTGTAATTGAAAACAATGTTGGCATCCGTCTGGAAGTAGTGGCCGTCGACTCTGCCTGCAACCGAGTGGTTGTGCATGTAGCTTGCTGAAAGCTGGGGCTTGAAATAGATGGAATGACGCGGATCAGCCGGTTCAGCTTCTGCCGGAGCAGCTTCAGCAGGTGCTTCTGCCGGAGCTTCTGCCGCTGCATCAGCAGCCGGTGCTTCTTCTTTTGCGGGTTCTTCAGCAGGTGCTTCTGCCGGAGCTTCTTCTTTCGGAGCTTCAGCAGGCGCTTCTGCAGGAGCTTCTTCTTTCGGAGCTTCTGCGGGCTGCTCAGCTGCCGGAGCTTCTGCCGGTTGTGCAGGCTGTTCAGCAGCAGGTGCTTCTGCCGGTTGCGCAGGCTGTTCAGCTGCAGCGGGCTGGTTTGCGTCAGCAGCCGGTGCTTCTGCAGGAGCTTCCTGAGCTGTCAACGCCGTGAAAACGAATAAAATCGAAATCAAAAATAAAAAGCGTTTCATTCTTTCCTCCAATAAAACAAAAAAATAACGGGCGCAATTATAGTCAGAAAAAGTTTTTTTGCAAATTTTTTATTAAAATCCCCACTAAGTTTTGCTGATTTTTCATAAAGTTATGCGTAATTATGCGTAATTTAGACCGCGCCGCTCAGGATCCAGGTCCCTTTTTTGAGCCACTTTTCGGCGGCTGCGCAGATCATTTCGGGAGTGATAGAGTTTATGATTTCAAGTTGCCTGAGGTAAGTGCCTGCTTTTATTCCCAAAACTTCTTCGACAGCCATATTTTTTGCGTAGAAGCTGCTGCTCTGGAGAACTTTCGCGAAGTTTGTGGCAAGGGTGTTTTTGGTTTCGTTCAGGCGTTCTTCGACAAGTTTTCCGCTTCTGATCTCGTCGACTGCCTTCTCAAAAACTTCCTGGACCGCCTTGATCTTTTCAGGGCTTGTTATCGCGGCGAACATTTCTGCTCCGCCGACCGGAGTGTTCGTTCCGTAAAATGTGAA
>DBYC01000039.1:0-2516 GCA_002310035.1 bacterium UBP6_UBA1196 | reverse complement strand
ATCGTCTCGAAATCCTTGTCGTAGTGTGTTGGGCCTCTGAAAATTTTCGAAATGTATGCCTGATCCTTGCCTTTAAGCGGGATCTTTATCGTTTTTCCGCTAAGAGGTTTGGTGATACGCGCCGGGAATGCAAGCTGGCTTTTCCCCGATCTGAAGCCTGAAAGCAGACTTTTTGCAGTTTCCGTGTCGGCGGCACCTGCGATAGAGATCGCGAAATCGTTTTTCTCCATAAAAATGTCGCGGACTTTTCTTGCATCTTCAAGAGTCATCTTGGAAACCGCTTCTTCGGTCCCGTCTGACGGATACTCCCACGGCGTTCCGGCGAAAAGTTCCCTGTAAGCCGCGGTTTTGATGTGATATCCCGGATATTCCTTCATCATCGAGATGTTCGAAAGGGCGTTCAAGCGCTCTTTTTCGAAGTCGTCCTCTTTGATCTTGTTGTTGAAAAATCTTTCGATGATCCCCGTAGCTTCCTCGGTGAAGCTGTCGCGCGCAGTCCATTCGAGCCCTGCGTAGGAATTGCTGTTGAGGGGTTTTATCTTTATTCCGAATTTGTCGAGAAAGCTGTTGGTCTCGTCGAAAGTCATGCCGTCGGCAGAGGCAAAAATAGAAGAGACTGCGAGTTTGAAAGAGCCGGGAAGCCCTTTCAGATCCATAGCAGCGCCACCTTTTTTGAGGATGCAGCCGCTGATGAAAGGAGAAGCGTCGAGCTTTTTGACAAAGCACTTCGTCCTGCCGTTTTTAATGATTTCGCGCTCTTTGTTTTTGTCATCACCTTTTTCTGCCGGGAATTCGAACGAATTTATGTCGAAATTGCATCGCGGAGACTTCATGAAGCCTGTGAAGACCTTGTCGAAACCGAGCCATTCACGCTTGAAACTGTTCAGATCCTCGGCCGTGAGATGGAAAAGTTCGTAAAAATAGTCTCTGTCGAGTTTTTCCGCGTCTTTGAAGAGAAGATAGCTTTTTCCCATGATCGCAGGGGTGTTTCCGAGCCCTTCAGAATTAAAAAATTCCTTGCTGAGGAGCACTTCGCGCGCTTTTGCGACCTGGCTCTGCGTGAAAACGAGACCGTTCCATATCTCAGCCCATTTTTCGAGACGGCGCTTTATGTTTGAAGCCGGCATTGCGAAAAGCTGAACGTATGAAGAGCTCATAACGCCGCATTCCACCGCTTCGACATAGGAATCAAAGATGTTGCTTTCATAGACAAGGCTGTTGTAGAGGACGCCGCTATCCATCCCGTAAGTTATCGAGCTGATGAGGTTCATCACCGCCTCGGTCTTTCCTGTCTGAGAAGGAAGTTTCCACCCTGCGGCGAAGTAGCATTTGTTCTGTTTGTGGCTTGTTTCGAACCGCTTTTCCCCTTTCCACGGAGTGAGTTTTCCCTTTTTCCATTCAGGGTTTACATCAAGTTTCATCGAGGGTTTTCCGTCGTAGCCGCCTGCGATCACAAGATAAGGTGCATTGAAAACGCGGTTTTTCCAGAAGTCAGCGATCTCTTTTTTTGTCGCTTTTCCGACCGTGCTTTCTTCGCCCAGAATCTTCTGCCCGTAGATGTGCGAGCTGTAAAGGTTGTGCATCAGGCTTTCGTGCAGGGAGTCCGTCGGGTTGTCGTCATACATCGCCATTTCCTCGAGAACGACTTTTCTCTCCTCGTTGAAATCGACATCACTGATAGTCAGAAAACTTTCGGCAAAAAGCTTTTCCATAAACGCGAGAACTTTGAGCGCGTATTTGCTCTGGATCGAAATTTCGAACGCGATCACATCGTTTGAAGTGTAGGCGTTGCTGCTTCCGCCGAGTTCCGAAACAAACTCGAAAATCGACTTCCCCTTGAATTTGAGCTTGAACGCAAGATGCTCGCAGAAGTGTGCGAAACCAAGCGTTTTATCGTCTTCGAGCGAGCTTCCGCCAGGGAAACAGAGAGTGATTTCAGTGTATGAAAAATCCTTTTTATACTCAATTACAGGAATTTTTTGAAGCATGGTAAACCTCTTAAAACATTTAGAAAAAACGATGTAATTATTGAATTTTTACGAATTTTTTCTTTCATTGGAATGAACAAAAGTATCAGTTTTCCTTATCTTTGAAACGGACTTCACCGCCGTGGAAATCTTTCCAGAAATTAACAAATTCAAAATAATAAATCTGCATAGCGGAAAAAATACGGGACAAATCTTTCTCAGCAATACGCCCTTTGTTGTGAGCCAGCTGGAAAGAACCGCTGGAAAGCACCCAGACTTTTGTGTCATTTTCCGTGGGATTTCCTTTTGTTATGTGGAAATGAATCGGCTCGTTCTTTTCGTTAGACCAGAAATAAATCTTGAATCCTGCTGCACGAAGAAACTCAGGCATTATGCGCTCTCCAGAGAATCAAGCGAACGGAATGTCGTGATTGCCGGATAAATCTTTTTGAGATATTCCTTGAAAAAATCGTTCCTTTCGGGATCAAAATTGGAATGAATTACGGTTCCGTCGTTTCCAAGCAATACAGCTTTTGCCGTGCTGCATTC
>DBYC01000051.1 GCA_002310035.1 bacterium UBP6_UBA1196 | reverse complement strand
CACGGCAACAGAGCAAAAAAGATTCCCAAGAGAATGTATCCATGTAAAGATTGCGGTCATTATCACCTGACCTGTAAATCCGCCTCCCATAAAAAGGAGAGGCTGCAGGAAAAATACCGCTACAAAAAAGAAAAACTTCGCCAACGTGAAAACAAAGATATCTGGCGCGAAGAATGCTATCTTCTTCACGCAGCATGATATAACAACCCAAACAGGAGGAAACAAAATGAAAAAATCTTTCATGATTTCGTACCTTTGTGTTTTAACACTCTGTATGCTTTGCTGTTGCGCTTCAAAAGAAGAAAAAGAGGAGTTTGTTAAAGTTTTCTGTCAACTCGGAAGTTTTCCACCGCTTATATATGTTGTGTAGGCAGTTTGATTGACAACAAGAGGAGGGAAAGATGAAAGACGAGTTCGAAAGAGAGATCAGATGTGAAAGCGAGGGAAAGATCTGTTACACAGAAAGAGAAGCGGGAAACGCTATCAACGGCGCGAAGCATCACGGCAACAGAGCAAAAAAGATTCCGCATAGAAAATATTTCTGCAAAGAGTGCGGCTGCTTCCACCTGACAAGCCAGAAATCAAAGAAAGGCTGCTGTTCAAAACAGGCTTACGATCAGAAGCGGAACAAGATCATCGCTTTAGAATATAAGAAACTCTGGCGCGAAGAATATCGCTTTCTTTGCGCTGCATAACACAACGACCCTAACAGGAGGAGAAATGAAAGATCTTTCAATGATTTTACACCTTTGTGTGATTGTGTTCTGTATTGTGCTTTGCAGTTGTTCTTCAAAAGAAGAAAAAGAGGAATCAACAAATCAGGCGACTACAGAAAGTATAATTCTGATTCAACCTGAAAATGATCCCGATCCAGTCATACGGCACGAGACGCAGTCTAGTGTAACAACCGATGCCAAACCGAATCTGATGTGGTCGCAGCCCTCTCCCGGACCGATGTATTACGACACCATCGCAGAATACTGCGAAGAGCTGCGCGAAGACGGTTTTTCCGACTGGAGAGCGCCGACAACCGAGGAATTGAAATCAATAATGAAAGATTGTTCAGGATTCAAGGAGGGAAGCGGCATATTCTACACAGAAAAAGAGACGGACACATTGCGGACTTATGTCAACGGATTCTACCTTTACGACAGCTGTTTCTGGTCTTTTAACGAAAAGGAAAATAACCAGAACTGGTTTAACGGTTACGGGATGGTTAGCGGAAAAAGCTGCCTTGCCGATCCTGACTGGCATCCGTGCCGTCCGTGTAAGTATGATCTCTGCAATGTTGCATGCGTCAGGGAATCTTCCCCGAAAGACTTTGCCGCAGAGAAAAAAATTGAAATGGAAAAAGCACTTGATCCTGACAAACTGCAGTGGTCTGAAAGCACGATGTCGAAAAAGAAAAATTACACAGCAACGCTGCTTGCAGAGCGGCACATTATGTACTCCGCAGCAAAAAAACTTTGCGATGAAAGCTGGATCTGTGAAGAAGACGAAGAACGGGAAATTCCCTGCGGATACCTGTATCGTGACTGCGTGGACGATACTTTCGGGGTGCATGATGCCTATGCATACTGCGAATTTTTAAGAGAAGGAGGCTTCGACGACTGGCGCCAGCCGACGATTGAAGAATTGAGATCGCTGAACAAAGATACCAAAAAACTGGAAAAAGACGGGAACGAAAGTTTTTTCCTTGCTGCAAGAAGCACTCACGGGATAAGGGCTCTCACGGCGAACTCAATATGGGACGGCTCTCATGCGAGACCTGACCGGTTCGGCTGGACATACAGTCCGGTGCTCGACCTCGCTCTTTATGTGCCGGTGATAAACCACGATACAGATGTGATCTGCGTCCGTGACAGAAAAGATGACGATTTCAAGGTCAAACCTAAAAGGAAACCTGAGAAATCATTACCGAATCCCAAATCTTTGAAGTGGTCATCCGTTGCAGCCGATCCGATGACATGGGAAGAAGCACAAAATTACTGCTCGAACCTTGCGGAAAACAACCATTCCGACTGGCGCCTGCCAAACATCGATGAATTGCGCACGCTCATTCAAAACTGCGACAAAACCAAAGCGGGAGGCAGGTGCAGAATCAGCGAAAACAGACAGTGCCTTAATGAAAAATGCTGGAGCAAAGACTGCAACGGGTGCGGTAAAATCAACACTCTGACGGCAAAAACGGAATACTACGAGCTCGAAGAAGAAACCCGAAAACAACTCTTGGAAGAAATAAACGATCCCAAATTCAGCAAAATCAAATCAAAAGAGGCTTTCTGGTCGTCAACTCTCGACCCGGAAAACACTAAAGAAGCCTGGAGCGTTGACTTCTTGAACGCCAGAGTCGGTCACATGACGATGCTTGTTGACGCATACGATCTCGGAGGAGCGCATTCTGCCGATTTTCCCTACATTCTCGACTATAAACTCAAAGTTGTATGTGTAAGAAATAACCAATAATTTAACAGCTTTAAGCTTTTTGCGCAGATTTTTTGTCAACTCGGAAGTTTTCCGACGCTTATAGGTGGTGTGAGTTGAAGGTCAATTGTAACATGGAGGGTTTAAAATGACTAAAATCTTAGGGAAATACGAGGTCATCAGTGAAGAATCAAAATCTCTCAAAATCGCGCGATACAACGATTGCGATTACCGCATAGAAATCGTGGCCAAGAGCACGGCAAGCGGGAAATACTCCAATATCGCGAAAAACATCAACCTGGTTTCACACCAGAACATCAGCAATCTTAAGATAGAAGAGGATGAGAGAAACTTCTATTTTGTCGACCGGAATTTCGACGAAGGATATTCCGAATTGAAGCCTGACTGGTTCGGTTCGAACTATGTTTCGCTCATAAAGTGCTACCAGCAGATTGTCGATGCGGTTGAATATATTCACCAGAAAGGCTTTTATCACGGCAATATCAATCCTAAGAATATCTTGATCGACAGAGAGGATCATGCCTATCTGCTCGATTTCGGCAGATGCTACATCTATGCAATGATGAGCAGTTCACCGGACAAGCGCTTCTATGCTCCGGAACAAATCGCTCAGAACGAATGCCGCAAAGAAAGCGACATATACTCGCTCGGGCTTTGTATGCTCGACCTTTTGCTTGGGTCGCATTTTGATTCCTCTACATTCTCGGACTCTTACCAAGATTTCGATTCTCTGGAAGAAATATACGGGCGTATTGCCGAACATAAAGAGCAGCTTGATAAAACGAATGCCGAACTGCTCATGATCATAAAGGCAATGCTGAACGCTAATCCTGAAGAACGCATAAAACTGCTTGATGTCCGCAGAAAACTTAACGATTTGCTGAGAGAGATCATGCCCAACAAGACTTTCGGCATTCAAATAGGCGGCCGCGTGCTTGAGAAATGGAGGGAAAACCACGATTGCGAACTGTATGCCGAAAAAGATGACATCAGGAAAAGAATCAAAGATTCCCACGCTTATTTGGAGTTTGGTAAAGACAAAAGCGACCGCGATGAAATAAAGATCGCTATCGGAGATCTGATATTCTGCTGTTCTGCAAAAGAAAACAGTCATTATTTTTTCTGCTTTGGCATTCTCGAAAGTCCTTCCAAAACGGAACTCCTGCAGAAATACGGGCTTTCGACAGACGATATGTTCAAAATACTTGGCCCAAACGAACAGGACTGGAACTGCGATGATGCAGGAAGCGTGATCGAGAAATTAAAAGAGCTGTACGAGCAGAAAAAACGCGAAAACGAGCGTTATGAAACTGACTCCAAAAGCATTGCAACTGAAGAGGAACTGCTGAAAGCGGAAAAAAGGACTATAGATGAAAAAAAGAACACCAGAAAGGTGATCCTGAAGGAATTGAACCGCGGCGACGACACATTGACATTGGAATATGTAATAGACAAAGATGAGGCTGAAGAAAATGCGGCAAAAAATGAGACAGAAACAGAAAACAGCCGTTCCGAAAAGGATTTCAAGCAGAAACAGAACGTCATCCTGCAGGAGGATTTGGATTCTGACGATGCACTGAAAGGTGTCGTTGAGAGATCTGAATCGGGCTTTTCCGTAACTGTAAAAGTGGGGAAATACGAAGTCGCAAAATGTGCTGATGATCAAAACAAAGGATTCTATCTGGAAAAGGGTTCGGAATACTTTCTGAGCTATGATTATCAGGCGGAAGAAGCCGTCTGGAACAAAAAAGACTTTGCTCTTGATCAGCTGCAGAACGGCAACGTATACATTCACAACTTCCTTAGAAAGATAAACCGGCCTCAGGAATTCATAAAAAACGATCTGATCGATGTAGAAAAGTTCTACAACACCAGCCTTGACGAAAATCAGCAGCTTGCGGTCCGTAAAGCCTTGTCTCTGGATGACAAATGCGAACTGATGGTATTGCAGGGCCCTCCCGGAACAGGAAAGACCGTGACTATAACCGAGATAGTTACCCAGCTTTTAAAAACGCGGCCCCATGAGAAAATACTTGTGGCATCCCAGAGCAATCAGGCTGTAGACAATGTCCTTGAAAAGATCTGCGGCATTGAAGACAAGATCCTCCGCATCGGGAACGATGAGACCAAAATCAGCAAAACAGCGCAAAACTACATGCCGCACAGAGTGCTGAACAAAATGATTCAGGAAAACATAAAGCACATAGACGGAAATCCCGTATCGCACCCTAACTGGATAATACAAAGCAAGATGCAGGAACTGCAGAAAGATTTCCGGGAACAATTGCAGCACATAACTTCTCAAATGGGAAACAGCAGCAAAAACGGAGAAAAAAACAAAGAAGCTGAACTGGCTGCGCTTTTCACGCAGAACATCAGACTCGTCTTCGGCACTTTGGTCGGTATTTCATCATGGAAAAGTTTCAGAGAGATCGTTTTTGACACTGTGATCGTTGACGAAGCCGGAAGAGCCACTCTTAGCGAACTGCTCGTTCCGTGCATAAAAGCGAGAAAGCTGATACTTGTCGGTGACCACAAACAGCTTGCTCCGGTCATTGATGACGATGTGCTCGAAAAGATCAAAGACAGGGATGAAGCCAAGACTTCGTTCTTCCAGCGGATGTTTGAGCGTATTCAGAATGCAGACAGGCCCAATCTGCTTCATACCCTGAACCACAACTACCGCTCTGCACGCGACATTTGCAATCTGTACAACATACCCTTCTACAACGGCGAACTGAAGACAACCGATGCCGTAAACGCTCAAAAGAAACATTCTCTCAGCTTCAGATCAAGCGTCGTCTGGTACGACACCGGAATGCTGTCCGACAAGGAAGACGAACAGGAAGGAACCGGAAAAATAAACCGCTGCAATGCATCTGTTATCGAGAGGACATTAAGGCAGATCCAAACGGAGATGAAAAACTGCGGAACTAACTACGACATCGGAATAATTACGCCCTACAAGGCTCAGGCGGCGGCATTGCGCAAAAAACTCGCCGTGAAGAAAAATTTTGCAGATTGCAGCATAGATATCGGAACGGTCGACAGCTTCCAGGGAAGCGACAGGGACATTATCATCTATGACTGCGTAAGATCCGGAAAGTTGAAAGGCAAAGCGAAGATAGACTTCATCGCGGATGAAAAACGTCTCAACGTATCTCTGTCGAGAGCAAAAAAACTGCTGGTCATCGTGGGCGACATGGACTTTCTTTATCAAGCCCAAGTCTCCGACAAAGACAATCCGTTCAAAAGCATAATCGAATATATCAATCAAAACAAAGAGTCTTATGAAGTGATCAAATTGGGAGGAAAACATGACTGAAAAGCAAAATAACGCTATCAAGCTGGATCTTGAACTGCTTACCCACAGATACAGCGACCATTACGAAGGCTTTGCAATGTATGACGCCCGCGAAATAGACTACCCGGTATACAGAACAAAAGTGATGTATGCAGTTACAAAAGAACGGAAGATACACCCGGTGATTATATCCGTGTTGAAGACCATACAGTTCCTTGAAACTGTCAAAGACGATGATTCCTATTCATATCTGCAGGAAATCACTCAACTGGACGAAGAGATCTTGGACACTATTCTGGCAGACATCACGACAAAAGGTTATCTGAAGCAGAATGATATAAGGCAGGATGAACTGAAACTTTCCAAAGAAGGAAAGGAGATCTTGGAAAAAGAAACGGAACTGGTCACGGAAAACGCTTCTGCCTGGCTTTATTTTGACGGAATATTCGGAACAGTTTTGGAGGACACAAATAAACTGGATCAAAAGTCAAGAAACGGTGCCATAGAATTCAAACCTTATGTAAAATCGCGCCCGAGAACGGAATATCTGGATGATGAATTTTCCGACAACAAGACCCTCCGGCAGGTCGTTATAGAAAATCTGCAGGATGGCAACGATATAACGGATATATTTGAAGTTGCGCCCGGCAAGTTCTTCCGCAGATACATCTGTTTGTTCTATAAAGATGAAGAAAGAAATGAAAGATTCCTTGTCCTCAACAAAGATTACGAAGAGGATTTCCAGGCTACGCAACTGTTTGACCGTATTCTAAACGAACAGAAATTCGACTACGAAAATATTTCACCGAACAGCGTGAAGATATTTGAAAAAAATATTGAGAAATTCAATGAGACGACTCCTGAAATCATTAAAGAAAAAATCCAGCCGGTAGAGGAAATTTCCATTTCTGACGGGAAAACCATCGAGGTTGACGAACACAAAAAACACTTCATCTATGTCCTTGAAAATGCAAAAAGAAGCATCTGCATCCAATCTCCGTGGATCAACTGGCGGACACTTCAAATCTATAAAGAGTATATAGAAAATGCCGTTAAAAGAGGTGTGCGCGTTACAGTCAAGTACGGCATGAAACCGCGAAACAGGTTTGACAAAATCGGTATCGACAAAGAATCGCAGAAATTTTTTGACTCGCTCGGCAAAGACAACTTCCGCCTGATAAAAACTGACGACCACTCCAAGATCGTTATCTGCGACGATGATTTCATGATAATGGGAAGTTTCAACTGGTTAAGTTTCGGCGGCGGTGACGAGAAAGACGCAAGGGGCGAAACATCAACGATCAACATGAACCAAGATGAGATTTTAAAGCAGATCGCAAAATTCAACTAAAATCCCTTTACAAATCACATATTTGAACTATTCTTGCATGAATTTTGTTGATCACGGATCTAAACTTTCATGGAGGGAAAAATGTTAAAGAAGTTTCTGGCGGTTTTGGCAGTGTTGTTCGTTTTTGCTGCTGTTCGGGCACAGAATCTTCATTTCCCTTATATTTATTCAAACAGCCAGAAAGATGCTTTCAATGTTTACGAAAAATGCGTATCAGGGGAACAAATTACTGAAGACTTTGACGGGGATAGTTTTGTCGGGGGCTACTTTCAGAATGACAGGATTCATTGTTTTGTTCTCCGCTATAAATCAAGCAAAGAGGATATAGAAAAATCATCTGTTGACTTTTTGAAAGATTACAGAACAGTATTTAAGCAATTCGATGCACAAATGGATCGAAAAGGACGACGAATCAATTTAAAGCTGTTCTTTGTTTTTATAGGATCCAACAACATGCCTATCGCCTATGCTCTTTATGATGAAACGATAAATGCGACAGAAGAATCTGTTTGGAATCCGCTTAACGGTGTTAAACGCAGTATCAACAGAACACTCGAAGCCTATCAAAAAAAGTACCCATTTGCTGATTTGCCACTTTAATGTCAACTTCTCATTTTTCCACCGCTTATATCTTATCAGCAGAATCATTGGATTGCTGTTTTGAATGGAGAATGCCATGAGATCAAAAGAAGAACTTGATAAGATAATTACAGAAATCACGGCGGAGAAAGAGGCTCTTCGCGGCAGCTTCAGCGATGATCCCGACAAAGTTTCCGATCTTTACTGCTCACTCAAAGGTTTGAATATTGATCACCTCAAAAAGATCTTTCATGCACCTGAGGCTGTTGTGGAACAGAATATTTTTGACGCAACAAGCAAAATCATAGCTGGTGAAACGATTGAGGAAAAGGCTTCGGCCGTTTTGTCGATATTCAGACCTAAAAATATCAAAAAGACCAGCAGAAAAAATTTTAAGGAAGACATGCGGCTTTTGCAGGGAGTTTTCTTCTTTCTGCTGCGTGATATCTGCAAAGCCGGAACATTTTTCGCTTCCGAAGAGCGGAAATCGAAAATCAAGGAACTTTTTGATTCGGCTTTAGAAGAAAAATCATGGTATCTGCCTAAAAAACAGAGTGAAATACTCAATAAAATCAATAAAGATCTCGGTTTTTTAAAAGAAGATCCCTTCACCGACATCGATTTTACCAAATTCGAAGGGAACTATTTCAAGGCGAATGAAGGCGTTCTACGCATTCTGGCGAATTTCATGCCGCCCGAAAACGAAACTGTTCCGAGGGAAAAACTCATCAACGTAATAAATTTTGTAAGGGAACATCAGGAATCTATCCTCAAGATCTTCCCGAACAGAAAAACATCGAATTATTCTCAGGCGGAAGCACATGAAGAAATAACAAAGGTCCTTACGAACCTCGAAAAACTCAAAGAACTCGATTTCGGTTTCAAGGATCCGGACTTTACACAGATGTTTTTTGCCGGAAATGAAAAATTCCGCAGGGAAATAACCTGCAAATTTTTTGAAGAATCAGAAATGGAATGGTTAAACAAAAGCCCTTCGTTTAAATTGGGGAAGCCGATCCAAGCCACCAAAGACGACCGCTTTACGAATAGAAGCGCGCTGAATCACAAGTTTTTGTATCCTGAACGCAACAGGATAACGCACTTAGGTGCGAATGTCGCCGTATATAAACTGTTCGACAAATATAGTGATCAATACACGGATTCCCTCAAATACGAACAAATATTGAATTGGAAAATGTTGGTCTTTCAGGCTTTTTTCGATTCTTACAAATATCTCTGCGAACTCAAAAAAGATCCTGCTCAGAAAGAAAATACGGAAAAACTTATCATAATTCTGAATCATTATTTCAAAAAAATCACGGATCCTCTGAACATCAATGCGGCAAACAACGAAGAATTGTGGCATAAAGTTTTCAATTTTGAGGAAGAAACCGAAAATCTCGCTCTAGATCCGGATGAAATCAGCAAAACTAACATCTACAACGAGGATGTGCTAGACAAAGACGAGTTTGATCATCTGAAAAAATTCATGAGTTTTCTATACTGCTCTGAAAACGAGGAAGAGGATTTCTTTGAAAAGCACGCTTTTGCGATCCAGATATACCTGATATATCTCACTTTAGAGCTGGCGAAAATGGACAAAGCCAAAGAAAAACATCAATAAAACCATGCGATTATGAAGTTTTTACAAAATTTTTGTCAACTCTCCGGTTTTTCGCAGCTTATATACAGTGTAAACAGTTCTTTTATTGTGAAAATTTTACAAACTTATAAAAACAGACAGATTTATTTGTCTATTTGAGGTGAAAAAATGAAAAAAATCTTATTTGTAACACTTCCGCTTAAAGGAAATTTAAAAAAATGCGTTTATCCCGTTGACGGGAACGCTTTGCTTGAAATTAAAGAACCTATTCAGTTTGCTGCGACGGCTGCTCTTGCGAACTCGCTTAAAGCCGATGATGAAGTCAAAGTCCTCCTTCTTGAGACAAAAGGAGGTGAAAACGCAGGAAGCGACAACGCAAAACTTTTTAAGGAAGAACTCGATCATTTCAACAAGGTCGGAGCAAAAATCACTTATAAAATACTTCCGAGCGCGTTCGATATGTCGAAAACAAATTTTCAGTTTATGTTCAAGGCCATCCTCAAAGAACTCGAGCATGATGCCGAAATCTATGCCGATACTACTTACGGCCCGAAACCTTTGGCATTTCTGCTTTTCACAGTGTGTCAGTTTGCAGAGAAATTTTTCGATTGTTCCATCGGTTACATCGTTTATTCCAAAGTTGAATTCAAAAACAACGAGATCATAGAAGGCTCGCAAATGATCTATGACATCACTCCGCTCTATCTTATGCAGAACTTTACCAACATGATCGAGACTTCAAGCAGCGAACGTGCAATAAAGACGATCGAAGCATTGTTCGAGGACTGATCATGGAAAAAAATTTTGAAATGATCAATAAACTTTATGAAGAATATCAAAGAGTTGTTGATCGCGGTGAAAACATTGACGCCGCGATAAAAGGCTTTACATGGAAAATCATCCAGGCGGTATTAAAACCAAAAGGAGCATCCCAGGATTCAGACCTGACTGTTAAAGAGATAAAAAAATCCACTTACTGCGAATATGTCGATGAAGTTCACAAAGTGGTCATAGATTGTCTGAAAAGCTTTTCCGGTTCAAAAGAGGAGTTTCACTTATACCTTTTCAAGTCATTGAACAATGCGATAAACACCGCAAAAGGCGAAGAGGCCAAGGAACATGCAAATGCCACAGGACTCGAAAAGACGAATGAAGAAGGCGGAACATTTTCCATTCTAGATACTCTTATAGAAAGCAGTGACACTGATCCGCTGGGGAAAAGCCTTATCAAAGAAGACCTGCAGAAACTTATTCCGAAAATTCAAAAAGAGTGGAAAAAGCATCCTGATCAGATGCTTTCCGAAATCCTTACAGTTTTACTCCTAAAGCTGGATTTTAATATTGAAGAGGTTTATCGCAGACTTTATCAAGCCACTCTTCAAAACTTGCTGTTGTATGGTTTCAATACTGAAATTTTGATGAATTATACTTTCATAAACAAAGAACTTTTGGATGCTTATTCCGCAGATCATGATTACGAACCAGACTTTAAGGAAATCGTTAAGAAATACAATGTCGATAAATCCACTGTGAGCAAAAAACTTTCCCGTTTTTTTGAACCTTTAAAAGATTCTCTGAAAAATTTTTAAAAATTCCGTCACCTCCCCTGTTTTTACATTCAACACTCCAAAAATTTGCCCGTCTCTGCGAATTTTATATACTTTTCAGCTTTTGATTTTTTGATGGTGACCAATGAGCGGATCAAAAAACGAAAACTGGACGACGGTGATAACCCCGAAAGACAAGCTTTTGCGTCTGAATCTGCGCGAACTTTGGCAGTATCGCGACCTGGTAACATCGTTCGTAAAAAGAGACATAACTTCAGTCTACAAGCAGACGATCCTGGGGCCGCTCTGGTTCTTCATCCAGCCGATATTCACGACTTTGATGTTTCTCTTAGTATTCGGAAACATTGCGAAAATCCCGACTGACGGCGTGCCGCAGATCCTTTTCTACATGAACGGGATCATTCTTTGGAACTACTTTTCGTCATGTCTCACTTCGACTTCGAACACTTTTGTGAGCAACGCCTATATTTTTAAAAAGGTTTATTTTTCGAGGCTTGCGCTGCCGGTTTCCCAAGTGATCTCGGCGCTTGTGAAGTTTTCGATCCAGTTTCTGCTCTTTTTGATAATGCTGCTTGCCTACTGGATCGCGGGTTCCGCCGTTTCCCCAAGCTGGGCGCTCCTCGCTGTTCCGCTCTTTGTCCTTCAGATGGCGATGCTCGGGCTCGGAGTAGGACTCATCGTCACTTCTCTTACCACAAAATACCGTGATATGGCGCACTTAGTCACTTTTGCGGTGCAGCTTTGGATGTATGCGACTCCCATTGTCTACCCCCTTTCGATGGTGCCTGAAAAATGGCGCTCGCTTTATATGCTAAACCCCGTCGTTCCTGTTCTTGAAGGTTTCAAACACGCATTTTTCTCAACCGGAATGCCGAGTTTTGCCGAATATGGGATCAGCATCGCGACGACTTTCATCCTGCTTTTCGGCGGTATCCTCGTTTTCAATTTAGTCGAAAGAAATTTCGTAGATACGGTTTAGAGATCACATATTTTTGATAAGGAGCAGACTATGAGTTTCAAATCACAAGTCACAGGATTTCAGAGGAATTTCTGGATCGCCAACATCATGGAGATGTTCGAGCGGCTCGCGTTCTTCTCGGTCAGGGCGGTGCTTCCGCTTTGGATGATCGCGACTGCCGACAAACACGGTCTCGGGCTCACTTTCACCGAGAAAGGGCTTATTTTCGGTGTCTGGGCGGCGTGTCAGAGCCTTATTCCGATGCTGAGCGGCTCTTTCGCCAACTATTTAGGCTACCGCAAAAGTCTCTACATCGCTTTTACGACCAATGTTTTCGGCTACATTCTGATGGCGAACGCGGCGGGTTTCTGGAGCATGATGCTTGCCGGTATCGCGGTCGGGACGGGAACAGCCATCTTCAAGCCGCCGATACAGGGAACGGTCGCAAGTTCGGTAACTGAGGAAAACAGCTCGGTCGGCTACGGCATTTTCTACTGGGTCGTAAACATCGGAGGTCTTCTTGCTCCTCTCATGGCGAGCACTCTGCGCGGAAACGACACCGACGGCTACACATGGAGCTATGTCTTCTACGCGGCTGCGGCAGTTACGGCTTTCAACTACATTCCGGCAACTTTCTTATTCAAGGAGCCCGAGAAACTGAAAGCCACGAAGTCCGCAAAAGACGCGCTCAACGACACATGGACCGCGCTCAAAGACAAGGATTTTATGATATTCCTCCTTATTTTCAGTGGTTTCTGGCTCATGTTCATGCAGCTTTGGGATCTTTACCCCAATTTCATCGACCAGTGGACTGACAGCCGCGAACTGGCGAAGATCCTTCCGTCGTTTATGACCGACAACGGCAGCGTAAAAGCGGAACAGTTCATCAACATAAATTCGCTCTGCATCGTCCTTTTCGTCGTTCCGTGGAGCGTCGTCACCGGCAAATTCCCGCGGCTTGTGGCGATAACGGCCGGAATATGCCTCACAACAATAGCCTTTTTCTGCGCCGGGATCACGATGGCAGGTGTTGTGACTGCAATCTGCATCGCGTTCTTCAGTTTAGGCGAGATGACCTGCTCGCCCAAATTCAGCGAATACATCGGAGTCAACGCGCCGGCTGACAAAAAAGCGCTTTACATGGGGCTTTCAAACATTCCTTTCGCGGTAGGCTGGATCGTCGGAAACGTCGTTTCAGGGCCGCTTTACGATGCTTTCGCGAACAAACTTCAGATAACGAAACAGTATCTTCTTGATGTCAAAAAGGTTCCGCTTGAGACACTTGTAAAAGTCGTTGACGACTACAAATCGGCGAACCCGGACAATCTTCTTCCTGAAACCATCGCGAAAATGAATATCGACACCTTCGATTTCTTTCCGTATTTTCAAGAACTTACAGGTCTCGACAAGTATGCGGCCAACCAGCTTCTCTGGGATGCGTACTCTCCCTGGAAGATCTGGATAGTCCTTTCGTCTTTCGGCATTCTTTCGATCGCGGCGATGCTCCTCTACAACCGCCACAAGAGCAGAACAAGCGCAAAATAAACTCAAAATAGATCTTAAAAACTCTGGAAAATCACTCTCTTTTGTGGTAATGGAGAAGTGTTTTTTTGTTTGCGGATGAAACGGAGCGGGAAATGGAGATCAAGATCACGGAACAGGAGATTTTGAGCGGCGATATTTCGCAGGTGAAGGCAGTTGTTGAAAAACTTGCGCTCGACAGCGGGCTTTCAGCTGACAATGAAGATAAAGTCGTGATAAAATTCGGCACTTCCCGTCCGCTCGACCTTTCCAGAAAATTGCAGGACCAGCCTTTCAGAGCTTGGTTCAGGAAACTTGACGGCGAATTCCCTTATCTTCCGTTTTTTCTAAGCAGACAGTCGGCGACACTGATGTTCTTCATCATGGGGAACACCGATTTTTCCATAGACGATCAGAACACCGTCAACTTTGTCGAGACGTCGAAACAGCACTATATCAGCCGCAAAAAGTCGTCGATCAAGGCGTTCTGTCTTTCTCACAACATCGATCCGAGAGCCGCGCTGCAGAGACTCAATTCGTTCGAGCCGAAACAGCATAAGGCCTCCACGCAGAAGATCAGGATAGAGGAGCAGCTGAACCAGTACGGTTCCGTAGCGTATATGACGGAGCAGCGGGAATATGTCATTTCTATCCTCATAAAGGAGATCCCGCAGGATATCAAGATCAGCGGGACTTATTACACCGAAAAGAACTGTCCGCAGCCGTTTTTTACGGTCTTCATGGAAGAGGACGGCGTGAAGAACCAATATACGGTCTTCTCGCAGATCTCCCAGCGTGAGACCGAAGACTACCTCAGGCAGAACCCTTACGCCAGGATCCTCATCGTTTTTAAGCAGGACGGGCAGCTTGCCGCCTTCCCGAAGATAACGACAAAAGTAGCTGTCCTGACTTTAGAGGAGCTTGAGGAGCAGAAAAGGCTTTTTTCCTCATCCGGGCCCGCCGCCGCGGATGATGCAGAGGATGAAGCCATGACAGAGAAAGAGGCTTCGGTGCCGGAAGATCACGCTGAGCCTGAAGAAGCGGCTGACGATGCCGACGGATCCGTCGATCTTGACAAAACGCTTCCGATCGCGGATGTCGAAGAAACTCCCGAACTGTCTGAAAATATCGCGGCGGAAAAGAAGCCGGCGCAGGATGACGAGCCTTATTACGACGTGCCGGAAAACGAGACTGTCCATGAAAAAGTGATCCGGCTTGAAAAAGAGATACTGCGCCTCCGCGACAAAGTGGCCTCGCAGAAAAAACTCATTGAAGCTTTGGAAACAGAGATAAACAAGAAACGCTCTTTTTGGAGCGTTGTCAAAGGGATGTTTAAGTGACGACTGTGATCTTCAACGGAACGGGCTCATCCACCGGAGTCCCGCAGCTTTTCTGCAACTGCGATATTTGCAGGCTTACCGACGAACGCAACCGCCGCACACGCTTTTCGATGACATTGATCGAAGATGAAACAGTCCTTCAGATAGATTTCCCCTACGAAATAAGGCAGCAGCTTCTGAGATCGGGAGTTCTGCATGTCGACGCAGGATGGCTGACGCATGCGCACAGTGACCATTTTGCAGGGATCGACGACATGAGGATGGCTTCCTTCAGAAAAGAAGAGCCTCTCCCGTTTTTTTTGAGCCGTGAGACTTTTGAGATCGCTACCCAGCGTTTTCCTTATCTTTTTTTTGAGAACGAATATCTGCCGCGTCCTTTTCTGAAGCCGGTCTTTGTCGAAAGGGATCCTGTCAGGTTCAAAAACATGACGATCATGCCGATACGCCACAAGCACGGCGAGACTGTTGTCACAAGTCTCCGTTTCAAGGATTTTGCCCTTCTTGCCGATATAAATTCGATAGAACCGGCGGAACTCGACAAGGCAAAAGATGTAAAAGTCCTTGCGATCTCGGCAACTGTCCAGAAAAAGCACCCCACGCACTTCAGTTTTGAGGAGATACTCGGACTGATAAAGTATCTTGCACCCGAAAGAGCCTACCTCACCCACATGAACCACACTTTCGACTACTCGGAGACCTTGAGGAAGCTGCCGGAAAATGTCATGCCGGCTGTAGACGGACTGAAAATAGAGGTTTAAAATGCTGAACTGGCTTTCCGGAGGAGTCGTCAATCTGGCGCGCTATGTCACTCCTTTCCTTTTTGCGCTCGATCTCCTGATCTGGTTTTTTATGGTGAAAAGGAGCACCAATATCCGTAAAAACAGAATGATCCTAATAAAAACAGGGCTGATATCCCTTGCCGGAGCAGCGCTCGCACCGCTTTTGATAATCATTGTTTCGGGCAATCTTTTTCCGTTTCTTTCGGCATCGTGGAAAATGCTCGGAAAGATTGACAGTTTTTCCACTTTGAAAAATGTTTTCAACACCGCGTTCAAAGGTTTTTCGATAACTGGAGGCCTTTTGATCCTGACTCTCGTGACGGTTTTCATCCGGAAAGAGGCGAAAAAACTGACATTCGCGATACTTTGGCCGTTTCCTCTGTTCGCTGCCCTGTCGAGGATAAACTGTCTCCTGGAAGGATGCTGCTTCGGCAGGCTTTACGACGGGATCTTTGCGATAACATATCCGCCGGCGAGCATTGCTTCAAAGCAACACTACTTAAGAAGGCTCCTTCCGTCGCGCTATGTCGGATCCCTTCCTGTGCATCCTGCGCCGCTTTACATCATTGTTTCGATGTTTCTGCTTTTCTGCGCGATACTGATCATGAAAAAGTTGAATGTGAAGAAGAACATCATTGCTGGAACAGTCCTTTCGGGCTACGGATTTTTTAATTTCGTGATAGAGTTTTTCCGTGAAGAGCCTCTTGTATTCAAGTTCGTCACTATGGGGCAGATCATGGAAGCGATTCTTTTCATCATAGGTCTTTACCTCATTTTCAAGGTGAAGGAAAAAGATATCTCAGAAAGTGAAAATTAAGGAGGGATCATGCTGCCAAAGAACAATCCAACCCAGTTCGGATCTTGGAAAAAACTTGAAAATATTAAGAAAAGTAAAACTTTTGATCTGAGGACGCTTTTTAAGGAAGATCCCGAAAGAGCTGACAGGTTTTCTCTTTCTTTCGGCGATATCTTTCTCGACTATTCAAAAAATCTCATCGATGAAGATGTTATGAAAACTCTCTTTGAGCTTGCCGGAGAAGCGGGTGTCAGAGAGGGGGCTGCGGCGATGTTCAGCGGAGAAAAGATAAACGAGACCGAAAAAAGGGCCGTTTTGCACACAGCTCTCCGTGATTTTTCAGACGATCCGATAATTCTTGACGGTCGCAACATAAAGGATGACATCAGGCGCGTCCAAAACAAGATGAAAGCCTTTGCCGACAAGGTCTCAAACAAAAAGTGGCTCGGTTTTTCGGGAAAGCCGGTGACTGACATCGTAAACATCGGGATCGGCGGCAGCGACCTCGGCCCCGTGATGGTGACTGAAGCTCTGAAACCTTTTTGGAAAGATGGTCTTCGGGTATTTTTCGTCTCGAATATCGACGGGACGCACATAGCGGAAACTTTGAAAAAACTCAGACCCGAAACAACGCTTTTCCTCATTGCGTCAAAAACTTTCACGACTCTCGAGACCATGACTAATGCGAATACCGCGAAAAAGTGGTTTTTAGAAAACGGCGGCTCCGGGCGCGACATTGCAAAGCACTTCGCAGCCCTTTCGACCAACACAAAAGCTGTAACTGATTTCGGGATCGACCCTGAAAACATGTTCGAATTCTGGGACTGGGTAGGCGGCAGATATTCGCTCTGGAGCGCGATCGGACTCAGCATCGCGATATCGGCAGGATACGAAAACTACGAAAAGCTCCTGCTCGGCGCAAGCCTCATGGACAGGCACTTTCAGGAGGCTCCGTTCGAGCGGAACATCCCTGTGATACTTGCACTTCTCGGCATCTGGCACAACAACTTCATGGGCTTTGAGACCCACGCGGTACTACCCTACGACCAGTATCTCCACCGTCTTCCGGCCTACCTTCAGCAGGCGGACATGGAATCGAACGGCAAAAGCACGGACCGTGCGGGGAATCCGACAGACTACCAGACCGGACAGATCATCTGGGGCGAACCCGGAACTAACGGCCAGCACGCCTTTTATCAGCTGATCCACCAGGGGACGAAACGGATCTCCGCCGATTTCATCGCTCCGGCTGTCTCGCTGAACCCGATCGGAGAGCACCACATCAACCTGCTCTCCAACTTTTTTGCGCAGACCGAGGCGATGATGAACGGAAAAACGGCTGAAGAGGTCACGGCAGAACTTGCAGCTAAAGGCAAAAGCGAAACCGAGATCGCAAGGCTCCTGCCCTTCAAGATCTTCACCGGCAACCGCCCGACGACCTCTATCCTCGTCAAAAAGTTCGACCCGGAGAGGCTCGGGATGCTGATAGCGATGTACGAACACAAAATCTTTACTCAGGGCGTGATCTGGAACCTCTTCAGCTTCGACCAGTGGGGCGTAGAGCTCGGGAAACAGCTTGCGACAAAGATCGTTCCGGAACTCAAGACCAGAGACAGAGTTTTATCCCACGATCAATCCACGAACAATCTGATAAACAAATTTAAGGAATATTCAAATATCTGAAACTACTTGAGATCTTCAAGAACAGCAACGATCCTCTTCTGGACGTCGTCTATCGTGCCGGTGCCGTCCAGACACTTGTAGAGCCCTGCAGCCTTGTAGTGGTCTGCTATCGGAGCGGTTTTGCTGCGGTATTCGTCGAAACGCGCCTTTACGGTCTGCAGATTGTCGTCGGAACGGCCCTCGATCTCGGCACGTTTCAGGATCCTTGCAGTCGACTCCTCTTCCGAAAGCGAAAGTTCGAGCATACAGTCGAGCTTGAGGCCGAGTTCCTTAAGCATGGCATCGAAGATCTCAGCCTGCTTCAGCGTGCGCGGATAACCGTCGAAGAGCAGTCCGGGAGTGTTCATGAGCCTTTTCAGCTCGCTTTTGAACATGTCGGAGATGATCGCGTCATCGAGAAGCTCGCCGCGGTCGATGATCGCCTTGGCCTTTTTACCGAGCTCCGTACCGTTTTTGATCTCGTTTCTGATGAGTTCGCCTGTCGAAATGTGCGAAAGGTGATAACGCTCCGCAAGAAGCTTCGCCTGTGTGCCTTTGCCGGCACCCGGAACACCGAAAAGTGCGATATTAAGCATAGCAGTCTCCCTTTTTAAAATTACTCTTCAGCGCCTGTGGATGTGAAAATCTTCAGGAATTCCGCATTGAGCTGGATGTCCGCGTTCTTTCTGAGGTTTTCAACGTAGCTTTCATAGATCTGAGCCTTCTTCTGCATCGCAAGAGCCTCTTTGATCTGAGCCTTCGACTTGTCGAACTCTGCAAGATCAGCCTCTGTGTGTGCAGTTACAGAAGCGATGACGTAACGGTCCTCTTCAGTTACGAAGACTTCGTCAAGAAGTCCTTTTTGAGGATTCGAGTAGAGCTTTTCAACGAATTTCGGGCTGAAGCCGACGCCTGCGACGAAGGTCGAACGTCTGGTCACGCCTGAGATCTCTCTCTTCGCGATATCCCAGTCGGGAAGAAGCGCCGAGATCTCCTCTGCAGTCATTTCGTTCTTCTCCTTGAGAGCAGCTAAAAGCTTCGCGGAATCAGCTTTGATCTTGTCAGCGAGCTTCGGCTTTACGAGCATATCCTTCGCAACGTCGGTCTTTACATCCTCGAAGGTCGTCGTTCCGGATTCGTTGCCCTCTTTCGCGTATTTTGAAACGTTGTCGTCAAACGCAAGCTTAGCCTTTGCCTCGTTCTCCTTGAGGTAGTTCTGCGCGTCTTCGTCGGTGATACCGTTGAAAAGAGCGCTCCTTGCTTCGGTCTTGAGGTTCGTGTCGGAGAAGACATAGACAAAACCGTCGATCTTTTCACCGGCAGCGACAAATTCGTCCTTGGCTTCGGTGTCCGAAACGGAGACGTTGTCGAGAATGAAGCTTCTCAGCTTTCTGCTCAAAAGCTGCATACGGACGCGGTGCTCATAGGCGGTAACGTTCGTGTTAAGCGTGAACTTGACCATGTTCATGTATGATTCCTTGTCGAAAACGCCGTTCTTCTGGAAGTACGGATTGCTCACGATCTCCTGACTGACCTCCTCGTCTGAGACTCTGTAACCGAGCTCTTCAGCCTTCTGAGCGACAAGGATCTCACCGATAAGGCCGTCCATAGCCTTTTGGGAAAGGTTGTACTGCCTTGCCATATCGTTGTTGAAATCTCTGATCATCCTCTGATAGTAATCATAGAGATTCGAATAGGCGAAACGGAACTCCGAAGTCGAGATGACCTCGCCGTTTACTGTGCCGGCATTGTTCTGACGTGAACTGCAGCCCAGGTCGTCGCCGGGGCCGAAAGAGATAACGAAGGTAATAATGATAGCTGCGAACATAAGCGTAACGAGTACCGAGCTACCTTTTTTCCTGATGTCCTGAAACATAAATCAACCTCTTGTTAATAAACAAAAAAACGTTCAAAAAAAATTACGTGCGGGATTTTAAGGAGGGAACCGCAAAAAGCAATTTATATTGTAAAAGAGTTGTCAAAAAAGGTGTTTATTCGTCCCAATCCTCGATCACATCCCCCTCAGATCCGTCATCTTCCGCACTAGCGGGCTCCTCCTCTTCAAGTTCGTCCGAGGCCGACGGAGGAAGATCCTTCACCTTTCTGCCGCTCTCCCAGATACCGTGCTCGACCTTGCCGTCCTTATGCTCGATCTTGCCGATCCCGTGATAGGCGCCGTCAAGGAAACCACCGGAATAGGTACCTGTTTTTGTCTCTTTTTTTCCTTTGCCTGTGATTTTGTTCTGGTTCATTTTTCCTGTGTAGACGTCACCGTTCTTGAACTTGTAGACGCCCTTGCCGTGCATGGCATCGCGGCTGAACTCGCCTTCGTAGACGTCCCCGTTCGCCATCGTGAGCTTGCCGAGACCGTCACGCTTTCCCTCGAAGAAATCGCCCTCGTAGACGACTCCGTTGTGGAAGGTCATCGTTCCCCTGCCGCTGCGCTTGTCGTGCCTGAACTCGCCGGTGTAGACCGCGCCGCTCGGGAAGGTCATCGTACCCTGGCCGTGGCGTTCGCCCTTTTCGAAGTGACCGCGGTACTCGCGCTCGTCCTTGAATCTGTAGGTACCCTCGCCGTCGATCAGATCGTTAGCAAAATCACCGTCGTAGACATCTCCGCTCGGGAGAGTCAGCGTGCCAGCACCGTCGCGTTTGCCGTCCTTGAATTCGCCGGAATAGACCGTTCCGTTTTTCAGCTTCAGCTCGCCCTGACCGTTGTAGAGACCGTTCTCGAAGTTGCCTTTGTAGTGGTCTCCGTTGGCATAGCGGTATTCGCCCTGACCGAACTTTTTGTGGTCTTTGAAGCCGCCGATGTACTGGTCGCCGTTTTTGAGGTTGTGGATCCCGATATCGGTTATCCCGTCGGGATTTGCAGGCTCCTCGGCACTCTCTTCGCTGACCTCGGGAGCCTCCTCCCTGGGTTTAGCCTTTTCCGCACTCCCGCAGGAGACGAAAAAAGCAATGAAACAGAATGAAATCACAAGAAATTTTCTCATTTTAGCCTCTTATTTGATAAGTTGGCAGGCCTCTACGCCCAGGACCGCACGGGCATCGCCGCCGAGTTCAGGGACATTCCTCGGGCTGAAGAGCTCGATATCGCCGCTGCTGAGTTTCAGATCTCCTCCTGGCGTGTTCCACACTATATTGAGTTTTTCGACATTTACGCTTCCGGCACCGAATGCGTGATAGCACTTGATGTTGTAGTTTTTGTCGATGTCGACGACGATCAGAAGAGCGTCACCGTCTAACCCGATACCAAGCTGAGCCTCGCCGACCGCGATCTTATCCTTTCTGAAGCGAAGCATCACGCCGGGAGTCCCGATAGTCATCGTCGATTTGCTGAACGGCGCCTGGAAGACCTCTATCCATTCGACGCCTCCGCTCGCGTAGTTGTGGACGAACGAAAGAGTCGTGCCCTTGCCGATATCCTTTGTTGAGATTTTTCCCTTGGCATAGCTCTCGAGAAGCACAAGGGCCTCGTCGCCCTCATCGTTCGGCAAATCGTAGATCATGGCGTTGTATTCCGCCGCGATCTTGAGCGATCCGTAAGGCGCCGGATACTCGACCTTGCTCTTCATCGCAGCCTCGAGATCGCACAGTTCCGTCTCGTCGGGGCAGTTTTCGGAAGAGCATTCCAGATTCCAGCTCTCGAACTCGCCGCACGCCGCATTGTAGCAGTTTCTCCATGCACGGTAATTCTCCTGTCCGGCATCGTTTCCGATGTTGTAGCATCCGCTCACGCAGCCGGTATCCCCCTCCGGGCAGTTATTGATGCAGGCAAGGATGTCAAAGCAGCTCCCGGGCTCGTCGACAGGTCCCTCGTCCGGGATCTCCGCCTCGTCCTCGTCCGGCTCGCCGGGATCAACGGCATCCTCATCCTGTTCCTGCGCAGTATCTGTTGCATCCGAATCTGCAGCAGCACCGGAATCTCCGGAATCCGGTTTCGCGCTGTCGTTGTCTTTGTCGGGAGCCTGTCCCGAGTCTCCTGAATCTCCGTAGTCGCCGTATCCGCCGTCACCGCTTCCGCACGAAACAGAAAACAGAAGCAGGAACACCAGGCTGGCTGCCAAAAATTTTGTCTTCATTTTATCCTCTCTAAACATCAAAATAATCTTCATTCTGCGGGTAATAGTTCTGCTCGAGAACGATCTTTTCGATATCCCCGACTCCGCGTCCGGGCTCGTCGGCAGCTGCCAGATCCGCCTTGATCTGGTCTGTCGTCACGGCTATCACCGCCTTGATGTAGCCGTCCTTGAAGTGAACCAGAAAAAGCTTCTGTTTTGCTGCGTCCCCGACCTTGCTTATCGACATAATATCCTCCTGAAAAACCACAAATCAATCACCGGCAGGTAAACTCTTCTCCGAAATTCTGCCTGCACCACTCGGTATCGGAACAATCCTTCGCGACGCACTGATAGTCGATGCAGTCGTAGATCCCGGTATCTCCGCATTCGGAAGCATCCGAGCAGAATGTCGTGCAAATACGGATCCCGTTTGAATAATATTCCGGCTGGACACACTTCATCTGCACATATTCCGAGGAAATTTTATCGCACTCGGCATCGCTGTTGCAGCCTGTGTAGACGCAAAAGCCGTTTCTGCATTCATAGTTGTCGTTGTCATACGGATACTCCGTAGTGTCTCCGTAGGCATCCCTGTACATGCTGCAGTCGCTTGCGGCCGAACAGGTCGGCGTGCACTCGGCTGTTCCGTAAGAGCCCTCCGGATTACATTTGTACGTTTTGTTCGGTATCGCGCCGTAAACAGCCTGGCACTCGTCGTCGTTCAGGCAGCCTTTGTATATGCAGTCGCCGTTTCTGCACTCGTAGTTGTCCTCGTCCGTAAACGCGTTCGCCCCGCTGACTACGCAGTCCGCCGCGCTCTTGCAGCTCGTACGGCACTTTTTCGGGCCGCTCTCCTCTCCGCCGGGATTATCGTTGTCCGGGGCGGCACTCTCATCCGACTGGACCGCTGGATCGCCGTCCGGCTGAGTTGCTGGCTCGCTGTCATCCGAAGGCTCAGCCTCTCCGCCGCCGGACTGACCCCCGCTGTTGTCATCATCTCCCGGAACGACCGGAGTTTCATTATCGCCGCCGGACGCGCCGTCCGAGTCAACAGAAGTCTTCTCCCCGTCCGGAGCCGGTTGCGTCCCCTCTCCCGAGCTTTTGCCGCCATCGCCGCAGGAGACGAAGACAAAAACTGCAAGAAGCAGACAAATCGCAAAAACAGAGTCAAGCTTTTTAAACATAATCCCTCCTGCAAAACTAAAAACGCAAAATTCTCTTTTTTCTTTGGTTTTTTACAATTTTTAGTCGATTTTTTTCGCAGCATAGGTTTACTCGAAGCAAAAATCGGGAGGTTTTTATGAAAAAAAGGTATTCCGTAATGAGCTATGGGAGCGAAAGATCAGTTGACTGGAGCACTGTTCCGGCAGCGCAGATCGATAATTACGGCTGGCAGAGTGCAGAAAAATTTGAAGCCCGGGCGCAGCTCGTTCTGGTGAAAGGCCAGAAATTTGTCTGCCGGATGGTCTGCCTTCAGCCGGATCCCTGGGCAAACTGCAATGAAAACGGCGATAAGATCTGGCTTGATTCAGTAATGGAACTCTTTGTAAAATTCGGCGCAGATGGATATCTGAACGTCGAGATGAACTCCCGCGGCAACAAGCTCGAAGAGTTCGGAGAGTCACGTCAGATGAGAACAAGGCTCTGCGGGATCACGACCGTCACCGCCAGGAAAGCATGCGATTCATGGCAACTGGAGGTGACACTGCCGCTCAGCAAAGTCAAAAGCCTCTACCACGGTTTTGACACAGACCAGATAAAAGAGGGTTTTGAATTCGGACTCAACTTTTATAAGACCGGTCTTGATCCGAAAACTGGGCTCTCCCACTACGGCATGTGGAACCCTGTTGAATCCGAAAGACCCGACTTCCACCGCCCTGACCAATTTGGTACAGGGGTGATTGTATAATAAATTCAGTAGATTATCCTAAAATCATCAAAACTGGCGTCAAAATCCAGACCGGAGCCTGTCTTGAAGGAGAGCCTGCAGAGCTGCCCCTGCCAAAATTCGGATGTCATCTCCTCGCCGAATTCTATCGAGAGAGTCGTCCAGGAGGGGAGCTCGATTTGATTGTACGAATAATTCCCTGACTTTACGAATGTTTTTGTTTCATCAATATATTTATATTTCAAACTTGTTTCCCCGCATACAAGCTCTGCAGCGATCTTGGAAACAGCGCCGGTTTTCACCCTGAAGTCTATCCGTTGCGGGAGCGGACTCTCCAACGAAGTCTCAAACTCTTCGGATTCGAATCCCGGCTTATTTTTGCTGTTCTGCGGCTGAGTCACCTTTAGCGCAAAGTTTCCGCCGCCGGTATCCTCCTTTTCCAAAGTCAGCGCCGCAAGCGCCCCCTCGCTCTTTTTCCAGCCCGTGACAGCACCGTCGACCCAGTTCTGCATATCTCCGTTGGCAAACTGAGGTCCCACCACTCCGTTATCTTCATCCTCATCTCCGGATTCGGAAAAGTCCGAATCACTGGATTCGTCAGGATCTTCAACAGCGTCCGAGTCCTCGCCGTGGAGATCCGGATCGCCGCCATCCGAAATATCCGAGTCTTCATTTTCTGAAAGATCCGGCTCCTCAAAATCGTCAAAATCCGCTTCTTCCAGAGAATCGAGATCCTCGGTTTCGACAAGATCCGCATCTTCCGTGGAATCAGGATCCTCGCTTTCAATAGGATCCGCATCTTCCCGCCACTCAGCGTTGTCTTCATCGCGGGATCCGTATCCGGCATCCTCCTTATCGGCGTCAGGATCGTTTTCCGGACGGCTGCTTTCAGGCTGATCCGGCTCCTCTGAGATATCCGAATCAGTTGAATGATCACGGTCCGGCGACACGGAGCCTCCGCCCATATCAGGCTTATCAACTCCGCATGACAAAAGAAGGAGCGCCACCGCCAGAGCAGCAAAACAAATTTTAAAATTTTTCATGCAACCCTCACCAAGCAAAAAGATTATTAAACAACTTTGTCACTCGTACAGCATAAGACAACAAGTTTCATTGTCAATATTTTTTAATTTAATATTAATATTTTAGTTGCGCAAACAAAGATTTATTATACAATCGCTTTGGAAATTATTTATCACGCGATCGACAACAAAAAGAATCGCAGTTTATGCAGATTTTACAAAAAACTGACCGTCCCTTCTTGACCAAAATTTGTCCTTACTTAAAATTCTGAAGTTTTTTATTTCTTTTATTTTGGAGGAATTATGAAAAAATTATTCTTGGCAGTTCTTGCTGCATCACTTTTTCTGCTTGTTTCCTGCGGAGACAACAAAAAAAACGACCCAAAGGAGGAACCGGAAAACGACACAGATCAGATTTCTGATGAGGAACCGTCCGATTCCGACGCTGAAAACGACGAAGAACCTGTTGTAAAGCCTGACACTGACCCTGCCGAGCCTGAACCGGTCGAACCGCTCGACTGCGAAAATGTTGCTGACGGCATGAACAAAAACCTGATGGTCAGCGAATATCCGAGACACTTCATACTCCGTCTGCCGGAGAATGCGGAGTCGATGGAAAAAATCCCGGTACTCTTCGCATGGCACGGCTACGGCGACACGGCCGACAACTTCGATTCATTCCTCTCCGGTCTTGTCGACAACGAGACCATGCCCTTCATCCTTGTAGTTCCGGAATCCGACAGCAACCGTTTCGGCCTCCAGACAATGCAGGGACTTGAATGGGATATGCTCAACATCACAGACGGAAGCGCTGAAGCGGACATGTTCGACGAAGTTCTCGCCTGCATCGGCAAAAAATGGACTGTTGACGATAAACACATCCACGTTACAGGCTTCTCCGCCGGCGCAATCACCGCAAACAGCATTGCTCAGCTCAGATCTGAAAAGGTTGCCAGCGCGTTCACCTACTCCGGCGCATACTTCTCCGATCCGGAAAGCGTTGCATCCCTCGACGACAGCATGGGTCTTGTAGGTTCATTGATCCAGTGGCCCGAGATGGAGGCTGACCACTCAGCATACACGCAGGTCCTAGTCTCCGGCGAGGCAGGCGTCGACACATGGGGAATGCCGCCTATTTTCAGCATCGACTTCAACATCATGGCAAACAAGGCTGCGAAGTATCTGCACGACTTCGGCCACGACGTCATCCTCTGCAACCATGGCGGCTCGCATACAGTTGCTGGCCCGACGACGGCGACGATGATCCAGTTCTTCAGCGACCATCCGTTCGGCGCACCTCTGGCTTACGAAAAGCTACCGGAAGGCTACGATGTCTGCAAGATCTACGGTGATGAAGAAGAGCCAGAAACAGACGACGATCCCACTCAGCCGGACAGCGACAGCACGGACGAACCAGAGAACGACGAAAACGTTGAACCTGATTCCGACGAACCGACTGATCCCGAGAACGACGATACAGTTGAGCCTGATTCCGACGATACAGTTGAACCCGACACCGACGAACCGGAGACCGGCGACAACGAATAGAACGGCATATCTTTAATTTTCAAAAAATAATTTCAACAAGTTAGATCATGGCAAAATCAAAAGAAGTCAAAACGAACGCTATGCGTATCCTCGAAAGCCTCGGTATTCAGTACGAAACCCTGAGCTACGAGTGCAAAGAGTTCTCGGACGGCGGCGAAACAGCCGACAAACTCGGTCTGGTGCACGATCTGGTCTACAAAACTCTTGTCTGCCAGGGTGCACCGAGATGCTATTATGTCTTCGTTATCCCGATAGATGCAGAGCTTGACCTTAAAAAGGCGGCAAAAAGCGTCGGCGAAAAGAGCGTCGAGATGATCCATGTCAAGGATCTGCAGAATGTCACAGGCTATCTCCGCGGCGGCTGCACATCGATCGGCATGAAAAAAAGCTATCCGACCCGGATCGATTCATCGGCTCAGGCGCTGGAAAGCATCTATGTCAGCGCAGGCAAGATCGGCTGCCAGATCAATTTGAAACCTGACGACCTTCTGAAGGCTGCAAATGCCGAATGGGCTGAAATAATCAGACTCTGACGCGGCAGAGAGCTGTTTTAACGGAGTTGCCATGCGTTTTCCGCGCTCTTTTTTCATGCGGGACGCCCTGAGCGTCGCTGAGGATCTGCTCGGCCATTATCTCGTCAGAGAGACCGGTAGAGGCAAAATCATAGCCAAAATCGTTGAAACCGAAGCCTACTGCGGAATTCTCGACAAAGGCTGTCACACCTTCGGCGGCAGAAGGACCGAAAGAACAGAGACGATGTTCCTCCCGGGAGGTCACGCCTACATCTACATGATTTACGGGATGAACTTCTGTCTGAATGTCGTTTCGGCACCAAAAGACGACCCGCAGGCCGTGCTTATCCGCGCCGTCGAACCGGTTAAGGGGCTCGAACTTGTCCGGGAAAACCGTAAAGGCATTCTCAAAGAGACCGATCTGACAAACGGCCCCGGGAAACTGGCAAAGGCCCTCCTTATCGACAAAAGCCTCAACGGATGCGACCTTGCGGGCGGAAAAGAGCTCTTTCTCGAAAAAAATCCAGGGCTCTCAGATTTCAACATAGTCTCTGCCCCGAGGATAAACATCGATTATGCCGGCGAATTTAAAGACAAACCCTGGCGGAAATACATCGAAGGCAACAGATTCGTCTCGAAAATTTAGGTCATTCGCTGCTTTTGCCCAGCAACCGGAAACTTGCCATCACCTTAAAAGCACTTAGAATATCGCGTTTTTTATGATGAATCGTTTTTTTGAGGATAAAAATGAAAAAAATTATTGTTTTCTTTTTGGTTTTGGCTGTTTTCGGTATTCTTTCCGCGCGAAGCAAATTTAATGAAAGCACAATCAAAGAGGAGTTGAAAAAGCCAGGTGTAAAACTGGTTGCGATTGATTTCTACATGACGGGATGCGCACCGTGTGACGCTGCTATTCCTGAGTGGACAAAACTTAAAAAGCAATACGGCGACGCTTTGAAACTTATTGTCGTCGCTCCGATGCGGGACAACGGAAGCTGCATGGTTAAAGACTGGCGGCCTGACAAAATGGTATGCGACGAGGATATGGAAATTGCCGGAAGCTGGGGAGTCAAAGACTTTCCTCAGGCGTTCCTTTACAGCTGGCACAACAACGATCCGCTTGTTCAGCTCGGTCATGTGAAGGATGTCGAAAAAGCGATAAAGGCATACTTCAAGGAAATTCCGCGAGTTGTCCTTGATGCCGATAGTTCCAGCAGAAATCTGGTTCCGAAGGTTGAAGAGGCGTTGAGAATGAATTCGAAAATCGAGCTTGTTTCGAGTGCAGCCGAGCAGAAACAGCTTCTTGCTCTCAAAAAACAAAGCCATCAGCTAAACTATGACGAAGATTTGAAATGCGAACTCGGCAAGGAGATAAGCGCGAATTCGGTTCTGAAAATTACAAAAGAGGACGGCGACCTTGTTCTGCGTCTCTCGTCTGTTGAAAAAAGCTGCACAATGGCGGCGGCAACAAAAAGCCTTAGCGGAGACAAACAGAAACTGAAAACAGAAGTTGCAGCGGCAGTTTACGAGCTGCTTTCGCAGATGTTCGGAAACATTTCGACTCCTGACGAAGGTGCAAAACCGGCAAAAACACAAATACCTGTTGCACAAAACACAAATTCACCGGATTTAAAGGCCTGTGAGTATGCGAGAAATGAAAATTCACTTGAAGCTTGGCAGGATTATATTGAATCGTTTCCAAAAGGTGAATGTCTTTTGGAAGCAAAAAACAAAATTAGAAAGCTGACAAAAGAAAAATTTACAAAAGCTCGAGAACGTGTTCTCGAAATGTATTCTAAAGGTCAAATTAATGATGCAATAAAAACTATTGTTAAAATCAGAGAGACAGAATGTGGGTGTGAAGAAGACGAAAAGATTCTTGCATTAACAAAACAACTTTTAGAATTAAATCGTGCACGTGAACAGATTATTAAAGGTGTTGAAGAAAAGAATTCCTCACTTATGCTTAACGGCATAAAAACAGCCAAAGCTCTTGACGAGTCAATAGTTAATGGCGGAACTGAATTCTCTCAAAAACTCGACAAGTATATGAAAACAGCAATGGAGATGAAAAAAACAAAAGGAAGAGAATTAATGCTTTTCATGAAGCCTGTAATGAAAAATATTGAAGAATATAAAGCTGATAAAATTATTGCCGATATTGAGGTTATAGATACTCCAAAATTTAATTTGGTAAGTTACAAGTCTTTGTCAAAAGCTGACTTAAAAGCTTTCGGTAAGTGTGGCAGCAATCCTAAATGCTGGTCTGAGAAAGCATCTGATCAACCATTTCAATATGTTTTGCTTTCTCTGTTTGATAAAAATAAAAAAGAGTGTGTGGTAAGATTTCTCGTAATAGATATAAAAAATGAAGAAATCTCAGATGATATTACCGCAACATTAGACTCGTCTGACGAAATAACCAGTCAATTTCTTTTGAGACAAATTAAAAAACTTAATTTTTAACCGAGGTCCGTTGTTGTTAGGTAGGAGTTTGGTCCGTTGGTCGCATTTTGCTCAGACTCCTCTGTAGACGCCATGGTATGATGTCTCTACGATATTTCCCCTCCAAATTTATTGATAAATGAAAAAAAAAGAGTGATAACTGCGAGTTTTGTTGCGGCAGTGCCGCGCTGTTCGATAAAGTTGATTTTTGCACGATTAGAAGGCTGAAATGGATAACAACTATTTTGTAGATTCAAAAAAACTTTCAAAAGAGGCTCTTGCGAAAAAGCACGAGCTTGAGACAAATCCGGCAACACGTGCCGATATAATGGAATATCTTCCGGGAATGGAAAAGATCGATTCCGACATTTCCGCGAAAGTTCTTGCTGAAGTCGATTCTTATGACCCCGATTCATACACGGCGGCAGATGTAAGACGCGCTCTCGACCACACGAACCGGACTGTCGAGGACTTGAAGGCTCTTCTTTCTCCCGCGGCTGACAGATTTCTTGACGAGGCTGCTCATCTTGCCTCGATCGAAACGCAGAACCACTTCGGCAACACGGTTTACTTTTTCACGCCGCTATATATCGCGAATTACTGCGAAAATTACTGCGTTTACTGCGGTTTCAACTGCTACAACGACATCCGCCGCATGAAACTCGACATGGAGCAGATCGAGCACGAAATGAAGATAATTTCCGAAAGCGGAATGGAGGAAGTGCTCATTCGAGGCAAAGCAGCAGATCAAAAAAATAAAAAAGGAAAAAAAAGAACGGCAGGCTGTTGCTACTAAAGAGGCTGAAAATATCAAAAAAGGCCGAAAAATCGGCAACTTGATATGGTCAGGCCGCTCATCAAACAAGATGAATTGGGACTCGGCGAAACAATATTGTGCGAACCTTTCTGAAGGCGGTTTTACTGACTGGAGACTGCCGAATATTGACGAACTCAGAACAACTATCAAACACTGTCCTAAAACAAGAGCAGGTGGAGAGTGCAAAGTCAGTGAGAAAAACGGGCGTTTATCATATGAAGATGGGCAACCGGACAGTTCGTGTTGTTGTGATGACAGAGCATATAACGGCGGTTATTACAGCAAACTTGGTGATGACTACGATGTCGTGCTATGGTCTTCATCTACCCTCGCCGGCAATACGAAGCACGTGTGGGGCGTGCTTTTCTACAGTGGGTTTGTGGGCAACAGCCGTAAGAGCAACAGCTTTAATGTTCGTTGTGTGAGGTCGTTGCTTTGATAAACTCAGCAACCAGAAATATCAAAAAACTTGCCTTTCGTCTCAAGCTACCAATAATGCTACCGTTTTTTCAGAGTGCTTATGTTATTTGCAAAATGTTTGGCAAGCCAACCTGTTCAAAGATCATTTTTATAAAAAATCCTCAATGGAATTCAGCAATTGCATATTTTGCACAATATTCTGTCAACTTTTAGGAGGAAAAAAATGAAAAAAGCTCTTGTCCTTTCGACTCTTTTGCTGCTTTTCGGAACACTTTTCGCGAGAAGCGAATTCAATGAAGCCACAATTAAAGGCGAGCTCAGAAAACCTGGTGTAAAACTCGTTGCAATAGACTTTTACATGACTGGCTGCGAACCATGCGATGCAGCAATTCCGGTATGGAAGCAACTGAAAGAAGAATACGGTGACGCTCTCAAACTTATCGTTGTAGCACCGCAGCGCGACGACGGAAGCTGCAGTGTCAAAGGCTGGCACCCCGACAAAATGATATGCGACAACGAGCAGGAAATAGCCGAAATATGGGGTGTCCAGGACTTCCCGCAGGCTTTCCTCTACAGCTGGCACAACAACGAACCGCTTGTCAAACTAGGCCATGTAAAAGATGTAAAAAAAGCGATAAAAAAATATTTCAAAACCATTCCGAGAGTCGCTCTCGATGCCGATGAAGATAGTGAAGATCTCCTTCCGATGGTCGAAGAAGCGTTGATCACAAACTCCAAAATCGAAGTCGTTGCAGATGAAGGCGACCGCGAACAGTTGATGAATCTCAAAAAGGAGAGTCACAAACTCAAATACGACGACAATTCGAGGTGCGAACTCGGCAAAGAGATCAGTGCGAATTCGATCCTGAAAATAACGAAACAGAAAAACACTTTGAGTTTGAAACTCTCGTCAGCAGAGAAAAGCTGCACAATGGCAGCTGCAACAAAAGTTATGAGCAGGGACAACAGCAAGTTGAAGACAGAGGTCGCAGGCGCGGTCTACGACCTTCTTTCACAGATGTTTGGCGATATCACTACCCCTGGCGACAAAGTAAAAACAGCAGGAGCTGCAAAAGATTACGATAAATTCCAGGACAATCAGGCATGCGCTCAGGCAAGAATCGATTCAACAATCGAATCTTGGGAAGAGTATCTCGACAGCTTCCCGACCAAAGGAATCTGCATTGACGAGGCAAAAACAAATATAAAAAATATGAAAAACAAACCAAGCAACTGGTCAAAAAAAGCTCCGGAAAAAATGACGCACAAAGCAGCGGAAAAATACTGCAAAAATCTGGTGGAAGACGGTCACGACGACTGGAGACTGCCGAACATAAGCGATTACCGCGAAATCGCCATCAATTGCCCGAAAATTGAACCCAAAGGAGAATGCCCGATAAAAAAGAGCTGGCGCTCCGTTTTTTCATGGTCAGCCGACAAATGCGTATGCAAGGCGGGTGCCCACAGCGGTCTCGGCGATTCCGATGTGCTTTGGACTTCCAGCGGCGTTCCTATGACCTGGGGTCAGCACAAATGGGCCTTCTATTCATCTGAAGGTGTATCGACAGCAGCTAAGGAACTCTCTCTTTCCGTCCGCTGCATCAGGGACGAGAAAAAGTAACCTGCAACGTTCAGCTAAGCCGTAAAAATTCTTGCCTTCATAGAAAGCTCAGGATTTATCATCATCTTTCCACGAGACATGAATGGGAAATGTGTTCAGACAAGTTCCTTAAGAAAAGGAGACAACCAATGAAGAAAAATTTTTTGTTCGCAATTTGTATCTGCTTTCTGATCGGTCAGCTCTATTCCGAAAGTTTTCAGGAATATCAGGCCCAACAGGCAAAGGATCTTGAGAATTTTCAAAAAGAGCAATCTCAAAACATAAAGAATTCTATGGAAAAACAGTTGCAGCAATTCGAAAAGAACAAGACGAAAATGCAACAGGAATATGATGCCTACAGGCGTTCAATGAACAAACAGTTCGCTGAAATGATGAAAAAACAGTGGACAAAACGCACAAAAAATGCCGCAGTTCCTATCCCTAAAAGTAAAGAACCCCCCAAGCCCTTCGTGAAAAAGGATGAAAAAAAAGCTCCTGCTGTCAAATTGAATTTTGCAAAAATTGTAAATACAGAAAGCTTCGATGATCCTGAACCGATCGCACCTGTCGCCAGATTTAATGCCGGCGGAGATCCAATAATGGCTTCAGGAACAGCAGAAGGCCATCAGAATGCCGGTGGAGATCCGATAATGATGAAAAACGCTGGCGGTGATCCGATAATGGCTTCCGGAACAGCAGAAGGCTATCAGAATGCCGGAAGTAACCCGATAATTGGTTCCGGAACAGTAGAGGAAGGTTATAGTCCCTATTTCTTCGTTTATCACGGAACAACCTGCAAAGCCCATTTTTTTAATTCGATGCGTTTTTCGCTACCAGACGTTTCGGAAGCTTCCGTTTCTGAGATCTGGAAGAAATTATCCGAAGAAGATTTTGATCCCCTGCTTTCAGACTGCTTCGATCTGAAGGAGGACCTGCGGCTTGGAGACTGGGGTTACATCGACATTCTACGTGTTATGAGCGAACATTTTCTAGGCACAGGCAGCAACGAAGCTGTTCTGTTGCAGATGTATGTTCTGGCCCAGTCCGGATACAAAGTCAGGGTTGCCAGAACAGGCGACAAACTGATTCTGCTTGTACCGTTCCGAACAGATCTCTATTCTTACCCTTACTTCATTTTAGGAGACGGAAAAAAATATTACATCCTCGACAAGGATGCTCGCAACCAAAGCCGTCCCTATCATGTTTTTGAAGAAAGTTTCCCGCGCGAGAGAACTGCATCGCTGAAAATGCCAGGGACACCGAAGTTAGGCCAAGAGAGAGGAACAGACAGGATTTTCCAGTCAAGAAGGTATCAGGATGCTATGGCAAAAGTCATAACCAACAAAAATCTGATTGACTTCTACAACGACTATCCTCAGAGCAGCAACTGGGGTGACTACAGCCGCGCTTCTTTGAGCGAAGGAATAAAAAACACTCTATATCCGGCACTCAGAGCACAGATTCACGGCAAAACCAAGCTCGAAGCAGCAAATATTCTGCTGAATTTCGTGCAGACAGCCTTTGAATACATGACCGATCAGGAACAGTTCGGCTATGAAAGACCGCTTTTCGGAGACGAGATTTTCTATTATCCTTACTCTGACTGTGAAGACCGCTCGATTCTGTTTTCGATTCTGGTCAGAGAACTTCTAGGTCTCGATGTCGTGATGCTCCACTATCCGCAACATCTGGCGACAGCAGTCAATTTTGGGGACGAAGATGTTTATGGAAGCTACTTTGATCTGGACGGAAAAAAGTATGTAGTCTCAGACCCGACCTATATCGGTGCTTCTGTTGGCGAATGTATGCCGCAATTCCGAAATTCCGGCGCAGAAATAATAAAGCTGTAGAACAACCTAAAGAATGACGCTCCACCTCAAGTAAAAAAATCTTGCCTTTCTATCACTTTTACCTACCATTTGCCGTTTTTGTTTTTTAAAAGATCGTATTGTTGTTAAATGAACATCGCTCGAACAAAATTTTTAATAAATTCAACCACTTTGTTTTCAAGGAGGAGTAAAATGAAAAAAATCTGTTGTATTGTTTTTGTTGTTTTCTGTGTTTTTTCCAAATTGTTTGCCGATGACGACGACAAGCTCAGACTTGCGGTTATGGAATTTGAAGACCGCAGCGGGACACTGTCGAAACAGGTACTTTCAGATGCAACAGAATACCTTAGAGGAGCACTGATCAGTGCAAACAAATACACAGTCATCGCTACTGAGCGGCAGAATCAGGCAATGATAAAGGATATGAAGAAAGAATCCTACAAAGAGTGCAACGACAAGAACTGTCAGATCCAGCTCGGTCAGGCTCTTTCAGCAGACACTATTCTTAGAACGACAGTTACACGTCTCGGCAAAACTTTCGTTATAGCCTCAGAGCTTATCGACCTTGCAAAAGAGGCTACCGTTGTCGGAGCAAGAGAAAAATATGACGGCACTGAAAACTCAATGAGTGAGGCTCTTGACAATATTGCAGAAAAAGTTATCGCGGCTTATGAATCGATTTATAATTCATCAGATAATTCGAGACGCGATAATTATGAGCGTGAAGAGAACAACAACTACTCAAATACAAACAACTACTCGAATTCAAACAGCTATTCATCTAACAATAACTACCAGCCGGTCAACAACTATCAGGCTCCAGTCAAAAATGATAAACTGACATTGGCGGAGGCCAGGGAAAACCTCGAATCTGGAAGGAAATTAAAAATAGTCGGTGCTTCGCTTGTAGGTGTAGGTGCCGGAATGTTTGTAATTGCCGGAATCCTTTTGGGATGCATAGATGGCGAAGACTATGATGAAGGAGATGACGGATTGATTGTTGGCAGTCTTACATTGTTCGGTCTGGGTTCTGGCGTAATTACGACAGGCGTAATCATGGCGCCGATCGGAGCTGTGAGAGAAAAGAAAGCAAAAATCTACCTCAACAGCCTTTCCATCGCTCCGACAAAAGGCGGTGCCTTTGCACAACTCGGCTTCAGCTTCTGAAATCATTCTTGACATTTAATTCTCTCATTCTACTATACAGGGTCTTTTGAATTTAAAAGAGGAAAAGAGATAAAGATGAAAAGATTTCTCGCTGCTTCCCTTATTTTTTTGATTTGTTTCACTCTGTTTTCGCAACAGAGGCACTCTCTTTTTTCGGAGAGGGCACCGAAATGGGTTGAACAGACTCATTTCGTTGAAGGAAACACTCACTATTTTGTCGGCAGGTCAAGTAAGCAGTTGAAACTTGAAGAGAGCATTTCCCGCGCTTTGGCAAACGCTCTCTCTCTTGTCAGCAAATACGTCAAAGCAGATGTCCGGTCGCTTTCAAAAAGTTATGAGGCCGCTTTCGGGGATGAAAGCGAAAGCCTTGTCCGCGATGTCTTGAGTGAGCGCGGAGCTCAAATAACGGTGAGAAATTATCTCAAGGAATCATACAGCGAGAAATTTATAGCCGGAGTTGATACATTCTACGAATCGGCTGTCAAAATAGCCGTTTCCAGCGAAGATTTGCAACTCATGGGAATTAAGGCGACAGGGATCACGGCATGGAATTTCTCGACATCGAAATGCGGAGGAGATCAAGCAGAAGAACTTGAGATGCTTTTTAAAGAGGCTGCGACACGCCTCGGCTGGAAACTCGGTCAAGAAGAAAACGGTCCCGATTTTTCGAGAAATCTGCCTAAAACGGCCTATTTTGCTCAAGCCGCAGCTAAATGTAACGGGAGAAATGTGATTTTCTCGGTAGAACGCTATGATCTGGTCGAAAAAATGCTCATAACATCGGCCTATTCGAAGGGAGATTCCATTGAAATAATCAAATCGGATCTCTTTAATTCCCTTCAGATTTACGCCCCTATAATGGATTTCCCGGAATATCCAGACACAAACAATACATCTGTTTTCAAAAATGTTCCGGCTGATTTGCGTGAACTCTACTCCAAAGCAGTCAATGCTGAAAGAAAAGGGAGACTCAACAGCGAAAAAGCCGCTGCTTTATGGGAAAACATTGAAGAATACAGCGGCGACAACCCCTTTCGAGACCTTGCAAAAAATAGAACAGCTTTCTACAAAAAGATGGAAAGTGTGATTTCTGAACTATCTGCAGATGAAAAGAAAGAGTTCGAAGCTCTAAAAAAAACAGCCGCTTCCTCCTCCTTCAACCAGAAAATTTTTGTCAAAAACCTGGCTGAATACATTGACAGGTACGGAGCCTTCGCCGGCAGTGCAAATGTTGAAGAGATACTGGCCGGGATCAAGGACAAGGAAAAACGTGCAGATGTAAAAGAGGCCGTCTTTTCGCATCCGGCAAAAGCTGCATCGTGGCAGGATTCATGCCGTCAGGGCAATCCCGCAAAATGCTACATTCTTTCGATGAAAGCTGACGGAGATTCTACAAGCCTGAAAAAATATGCCTGCGAAAGAAAAGTAGAAAAAGCCTGTTTCGATCTTTACACCGATGCAAAAAACGATAAAAAAGGCGGTCTTGCTGCTCTTTTTGCCGAAAAATCGTGTTATTTGGGCAACAAAAACGCATGTTTTGCTACAGCAATGATTCTCTTTCAAGGACAGATGTCTGCAGAAAAAGATATAAAAAAATCGCTCGATATTCTTGAAGACTCCTGTGAAGCAAAAGGCGGAGAATCGTGCTATATGCTCGGTGTGATGTATGACGGCGGCACAAAAAGTGTCAAAAAAAGCAAATCTAAGGCAATTGAGCTTTATAAAAAATCGTGTGAACTTGGTTATGAAAAGTCTTGTAATGCATATTAGGAAATTGAAATGAAAAAAATCTGCTGTTTTGTTTTTCTTGTTTTATGTGTATTTTTCAAATTGTTTGCCGAAGACGACGACAAGCTCAGACTTGCGGTTATGGAATTTGAAGATCGTAGCGGAACGCTGTCAAAACAGGTACTTTCAGATGCAACAGAATACCTTAGAGGAGCGCTGATCAGCGCAAACAAATACACAGTCATCGCTACTGAGCGGCAGAATCAGGCAATGATAAAGGATATGAAAAAAGAATCCTACAAAGAGTGCAACGACAAGAACTGTCAGATCCAGCTCGGGCAGGCACTTTCAGCAGACACAATTCTTAGAACTACAATAACGCGTCTCGGTCAAACATTCGTTATCGCATCGGAGCTTATCGACCTTGCGAAGGAGGCTACCGTTGTCGGAGCAAGAGAAAAATATGACGGAACCGAAAACTCCCTGAGCACAGCTCTCGACAACATCGCAGAAAAAGTTATCGCGGCTTACGAATCGATCTATAATTCTGAAAGTTCGAGGAAGGATTATTCAGAAAATGAAGAAAAGGAAGTCAAAGAGGAGAAAGCCGAAACACAAGTGGCAAAGTCTAATGAAGTCGCAAAAAGCAAAAACATTGAAGACGAGACAGAAGCAAAAGAGAAGCTGGCGCAAGTTTATTCCAATGCAGACGAACGCATGGATAAATTATTTACAGGCAGATACAAATTCGGCATACTGGCAAACTTTGACAGTGCAGAAAAACTTGGTCTTTCAACCGGTTTGGATTTCAACTTCAATGTTTTCAGAAAACCATATGGCGGCGGTGCCGGAAATCTCTATGTCGGTTTTGGATTCGACTTCCAATTCTATCTGCCTATAGAGTATAGTGAAATTTTTTACATGACTATACCTGTTTTGGCAAATATCGGCTACGACTTCCGTGTAAGCACATATACCCTCCGCTATGTCGGTTTTTGGTTTTCATTGGGCGGGAGCGAGAGCATATTTATTTGGGATGAAGGCACAGAACACGAAGGTGCTTTCGCTTGGGAGCTTGGCTTTGACATGATATTCCGAAACAGGTTTATATTAGATTTAGGTTTCGGAGGTGATGCCGGAAGCGGATGGCACAGCTCATATTTCTTTTTGAATATTGGAACAGTTTTTTAATTTTATAAAGAGGGACTAATGAATAAAATTAATACCTTAACCATTCTGTTTTTTGTTCTTTCTTTGCTTTTTACTGCTTGCGGAGATGATTCTCCTGCTCCTGATGCTCAAAAGAGTCTCAAACAGGGTGAGGCTCAAAAAATCGATGCATCTATAAAAATGATCGAAAAAAAGGAACAGACCGCTCTGAAAGAAATTGAGACAAATCAGGCAAAAGAAAATACTGCTGAAAACATAGAAGCCAGAAAAGAAAACAACTCTCCGGAAGAAATTGATGAAGAACCGGAGGAGACACCCGAACAAATTGCAAAAAAGCTCAAAAAAGTAGGAGATAGCAGCCACCAGAAAGCTGTCCAGGGGAAAAAGATATCAAAAGAACAGAAAAAAGCAGCTGAAGAAGCCCAAAAAGCAGATGAACAGCTTGACAAGGCTGATGATTTAACCTTAAAAGATGTTGAAAAAGAGGCAAAAGTTAAAACTCAGGCTGAGAGCAAAAAGAAAGAAGTAGAGAAGAAAGAGTATCAGGAATCCAAAAAGAAGGCAAAAGACTCTTTTGACGAGTTGGACAAGGAATTTGAGTAAATATTTGAACTGGCTTCAGAAACATGCAGGGAGTATGTTTCTGTTTATTATTTTTTTATGGAGGTAACAAAATGAAAAAATCAGTTATTTCAGTACTTTTGGTCTTCGTTATTGCATTAATGATGTCTGCATGCGGAAGCGCTGACAAAAAAGAAAACACCCCGAAGAATGCTATGGCTAGCGAATTTGATGGCGCTCCGAAATGGGTTATGATGGGCGGTAGCGGAAATTCTCAGGAGATCTGCGGTGCCGGTTCTTTAGGCGGAACCAGAAATCCTTCAATGGCAAGGACCGGAGCTGTCTCCCGTGCAAGAGATGAGCTTGCAAGGATGCTTGGTGTTAAAGTAATGAACATGGTTAAAACTTACGAAGCAACCACCACAGGCGGAGAAGAGTATGGTAGAGCAGCAAACGATGAGCAGCATGCTGAAAACGTTTCCAAACAGATTGTAAACACAACTCTTTCCGGCACAGAACAGAGAGATTCATGGATTTCAAACAACGGACAGTTCTGGGCTCTTGTTTGCATGGATGTACAAAAATTCTCCAATGCAGTCAACAGCATGGGCCAGCTTAGTGAAGGTATCAGAAAAGCTGTTGTTGAAAGAGCTGAAAAGGCTTTCGACGAGCTTGCTCAGGAAATTGAAGCTCAGAAAAAATAGTCTCACCATTACTTCCCATAAGATGAAAAAATCCCCAGAACATCAGCTTCAGCTAAACAAAATGTTCCGGGGATACTATTTATTTAGGAGATTTTTATGAAAATCAGATTAATTGTTGTTTTGTTATCGGCACTTTGCTTTGTAGCATGCGGAACCGCAGATACTCCGCAGCACAACAGCACTCCTGCAACATCCGCCGACCGTCCTGCCTGGACAAATGTCGCGGAAAAAATAGAGAAATCCGATGTTGTCCTGTTTGTAGGCGACTCAAGCGATTCAAGTTCCGAAGAAGACGCTGCTACACTTGCTTTGCAGAACGCTTTTTCAAAGGTCAGCAACTCCTTCGGTGTCGCAGTAAAAAGCGAATTCGATTCACATCAAGTCGAGAATAACGGCGAATATTCATACGCAATCGGTGTAAAAAGCTCTGTAACAGGCAAACAGATTGAGGTAAAAAACTACCACATTAAGGACAAATATATCGAAAGACACGGCAGGGGATACAACGGCTTTGTTCTTGTTTCGATTCCAAAGACAGAACTTGCAAGAATTCAAATCGAAGTTGACGGTTTTGGTCTATGGGCTTTAAATTCTGAACTTCCGGAAAGTGCCGACAAAATCAGAGCTCTCTTCCCTGTTTTTAACAAAAAGGGGATCAAGCTTAACGAAAAAATAGATTTCGAAGACACTCAGGATATTGCCAGAGTTGCAATGGAGTCTCACAAAGCTTTTTTTCTGTCAATAGAAATAACAGAGACAAAAGCTGAGGAATACAACGGTGAATTCTATTCTGTTGTCCAGCTCAAGGCAGAGCTTTTCAACCTTCTAACTAAAGAAACAATAGAACGTTGGAACATTGAAAGCAAGGGTGCAGCATATAGCGCAAAAGATGCCCGAGGAATAGCAATATCAAAAGCGGTTCAGGAAATTATTGAACAAGTCGAGTAACTTATAAGTTCTTAATTTGAGACATTGCCTCATCGTAGGATTCGGCTCTAAAAAGAATCTCTCCAGATTTATTTAAAACGAATATCATAGGAAGTTTAACTTCACCCGATTTCTCGACAGCTCCAAAATTTTTCCCTACAACAGAATACTTATCAAATGCATTATAAAAACCGAACTGTTGATTTCTGAAATACTTTTTTAAATCTTTTTCCACTTTCCTTCTGTCTCCTTGTGCCGGTAACGAAACAAGAAGAAATTCAAACCCCTTACCCTTATTCTCCGCGTAAAATTTATCCCATTTGGGCAACGATTTCTTACACGGCTCACAGATAAGCGAGAAGAAATCAACTATAAGATATTTTGCATTTGAACTCTTCATTATTTCCCTGGTAGAAAGCAGCTTTCCGCTCATTGAATAGAGCTCGAAATGATAATCTTCTGCCATCAAACATGACGAAACAAAAAAGAATATCGATAAAAAGAGGACTTTTTTCAATAAATTGTTCATCCTAATGCTCCTAAAAAGTTTCTTGTTATTAAAACACGTTTCCTCGTTTAGTAGAAAATTCAACACTTTGCAATGTAAAGAAACAATAAATATGCACTCACTTTAAAAAAAACCGCCCGAAGGCGGTTTTTGATGGAGAACTCTTTTGATTTCCGAATATTACTCGGCTTTTTCTGCAGGAGCGGTCTCTGCTTTCTTCTTTGCTTTTGCCTTCGGCTGTTCATCTGCCTTAAGGTATTCAACAACAGCTGTAGGTGCCGCGTCACCTCTGCGGAATCCGAGTTTGATTATTCTTGTATATCCGCCCTCTCTCTGAGCATATCTCGGTGCGAGATCACTGAGCAGCTTCGCGATAACGATCTCTCTTTCGGATTTTACAACCCTTGAAAGCTGTGTGATCGAAGCCTGAGTGTTCTTCTTTGCAAGAGTGATAGCCTTGTCAGCAACTCTCTTAAGCTCTTTCGCACGCCCGAGTGTGGTCTCGATACGCTCGTTCTTTACAAGTGCATTAAGCAGGTTGCAAAGCAACGCCTCGCGATGCGAACTTTTTCTGCCTAATTTTCTTCCAGCTTTTCTATGTCTCATTACTTGCTCCCTGTACCTTTTTCAATCTGTTCAATTATTCTGCTGTCCGGGAACCCCGGGATTTCCATGCCGAAATCGAGACCCAGACTGTTCAACAACGTCTTCAGTTCCTTGAGAGACGTTCTGCCGAAATTCTTTGTTTTGAGCATCTCTGCCTCTGTCCTGGATGCCAATTCGCCGATATAGACGATATTCGCCTCTCTCAGGCAGTTTTTGGATCTGATACTGAGATTGACAAACTCGCTGATCGGACGGTAGAGATTCATATCAACGTCGCTGATAACCTCCGGCTCCTCCTGATGGATATCTTCAAGTTCATCTTCGCAACCGGTAAAGTTGATGAGGAATTTTGTATGCTCTCTGAGAATCATAGCTGCATAGGCAAGAGCCTCACGCGGAGACAAAGAGCCGTCCGTTTCCAGATCAAATGTAAGTTTATCGTAGTCAAAGCTGTTCTTAACTCTTGCGTTGGAGATCTGATAGTTTGCCCTTACGACCGGAGAGAAGAACGAATCAACGGGAATAAAGCCCTCACCGAACAAATCGGGATCATGCGACTCTGACGGAACATAGCCTCTGCCGATCGTGACAAGAAGCTCCATCTCAAAATCTACGCCATCATCCATTGTGAAGAGGTAAAGATCCTTGTTGAGAATGGAAATTCCAGAATTTTCCTCGATATCGCCTGCAAAAACCTGTCCCTTTGTGTTTCTCTTGAGGAAAAGGGTCTGGTTGGCATCTTCGTGTGCAATGAAACGGATCTGCTTGATGTTCAAAATAATATCGACGACATCCTCTTTAATGCCCGGGATCGTCGCAAACTCGTGCTCAACGCCCTTGATTTTTACGCCGACTACCGCCGCTCCGCGCAGACTCGAAATAAGAATTCTGCGAAGTGCGTTACCCAACGTTGTCCCATACCCCTTCATAAGCGGCTCGCAAATAAAACGAGTGTAGTTTTTATCCTGCTCGCCGATTCTTACCTCTTTGGGCATGATCAATGTTTTCCAATTGGCTTGATCCATAAAAATCCCTCCGTTACTTAGAGTAAAGCTCAACTATGAGATTCTCCTTGACATCTGCCGGCAAGTCTTCTCTTTCGGGAAGACGAGTAACTGTTCCCTTCATTGCCTCTTTGTTCAATTCCAACCAGGTCGGAACGCCGACTCTGGAACCAGCATCTTCTATAATATCTCTGAAGAACTTTAACGACTTGCTGTTTTCTCTAACCGCAATGACATCTCCCTGTTTGACAACGAAAGAAGGAATATCCGTAGCGATCCCGTTGACAGAGAAGTGTTTGTGGTTGATCAGCTGTCTGGCCTGAGCCTTGCTCGTTGCGAAGCCGAGGTGACAAACAACGCTGTCAAGTCTGCATTCAAGCATTCTGAGAAGGTTTTCGCCTGTTGCGCCTTTCTGAAGGTCAGATCTTTTGTAGAAAATACTGAACTGTTTTTCGAGCATACCGTACATAGCTCTCGTTTTCTGTTTTTCACGAAGCTGAATTTTGTACTCAGTTACTCTTTTCTTGTCGCGGCCGTGAAGTCCCGGACCGTAGGGTTTTCTGTCGAATGAGCATTTATCTGTGTGACAACGCTCGCCTTTGAGAAAAAGTTTAACTCCTTCTCTTCTGCAAATTTTGCATTTTGCCTCTTTGTACTTAGCCAAAGCTTCCTCCTTTTGGATTAAAAGTTTACACCAATACTGAAACTAGACTCTTCTTTTCTTTTTCGGGCGACATCCGTTGTGAGGTATCGGAGTGATGTCTCTGAGGAGCGTTACATTGTAACCTACGCTCGCGAATCCTCTGATCGCTGCCTCTCTGCCGTTGCCCGGACCCTTTACGAATACGCTGAGAGTCTTCAGACCGTATTCCTGAGCCTTTTTACCTGCATCCTCGGCTGCCATCTGAGCTGCATACGGAGTGCTCTTTTTGCTGCCGCGGAATCCCTTCAAACCAGCGCTCGACCATGAAAGAACATTGCCGCTTACATCTGTGATCGTTACGATCGTGTTGTTGAAGCTGCAAAGAACATATGCGAGACCGGTCTGAATGCTCTTTTTAACTCTTTTCTTCTTTTCAGGTGCCATTGTCTATCTCCTCACTATTTTTTCTTCTTCATAAGATTGCGTCTCGGACCCTTTCTGGTTCTTGCGTTCGTGCGTGTACGCTGACCTCTGCACGGCAAGCCTCTTCTGTGTCTGCGGCCTCTGTAGCTTCCGAGATCCATCAATCTCTTGATGTTCATGATAGTTTCCTTTCTAAGGTCACCCTCAACTTTGTACTTCTGGTCGATGATGGCTCTGATTTTGATAGCCATTGCATCGTCAACATCATCACTTTTGATGTTCCTGTCAATTCCTGCTTCATCAAGTATTTTCTGAGCACTGGTTCTGCCTATGCCGTAAACGTACGTCAAGGCAATTTCCATTCTCTTCTTCCTTGGAAGATCAATTCCTGCAATACGAACCAACTCTTACCTCCTAAATATAAAAACTAGCCCTGTTTCTGTTTATGCTTCGGATTTTCGCAGATAACTCTGAGAATCCCTTTTCTCTTTACGATCTTGCACTTAGAACATATCTTTTTTACAGATGCTCTTACTTTCATTGTTCACTCCTTTTTAATTGCCTGCGTTACTTTTCATTCTATGAATGATTCTGCCGCGCGAAAGATCATAAGGCGAAAGCTCGATCTGGACCTTGTCGCCCGGCAATATTCTTATAAAACACTTTCTCATCTTACCGGAGATATGCGCCAATACGTTGTGACCGTTTTCAAGTTCAACCCTGAACATTGCGTTCGGAAGCGTATCGACGATAACTCCCTCAACTACTATTCCGTCTTCCTTGCTCATTCATCCACCTGAGTTTACCGTTCAGACTCTTCTGCTCTTTACGAGAGAGCCTTTGCTGCCGATAGAGAAGCCTTCATAGTTGTTGTTGATGAGGTAGCTCTCGATCTGCGATGCCATATCCATTGCAACGCCGACCACAATGAGAATGGAGGTTCCGCCCATATAGAACGGAAGGCTCATTCTGTGTCTGAAGAGATCCGGAAGCATACATACTGCCGACAGATAAAGCGCGCCACCGAAAGTAATTCTCGAAAGCACGAGATTGATGTAGTCAACAGTCTCTTTTCCGGGTCTGATTCCAGGGATATAACCGCCTTGCTTGTTGATATTGTCCGCAACATCTTCAGTCTTGAACTGAATGAATGTGTAGAAGAATGCGAAGAATATAATAAGCGCCAAATAGAGGAGGTTATAAAGCCATCCGCCGGGAGCCAGAAGTGCCTGAAGCGAACCCATTCCGACTCCGAAGAAATTGGAAATCGTTGCCGGGAAAACGATCAATGCACTTGCAAAAATCGGCGGAATAACTCCCGATGTGTTGATTTTCAAAGGAAGGTGCGAATTCTGAATCTGCTTCGCGCCTCCGTTGACGGATCTGCGCGCATACTGGATCGGGATACGTCTTTGCGAACTTTCAACATAGACAATTGCAGCAAACGTCACGACCATGATGATGATAAAAACAACAAGATCATGCGGCTGCATCATACCCTCTTTAAGGTATTTGCCCATGTCGAAGAACATTCTCGGGAAACGTGCAACGATCGAAGCAAAGATGATAAGCGACACGCCGTTTCCGATACCTCTGTCGGTGATTTGTTCGCCGAGCCACATCAGGAAGAGTGTGCCGGCAGTCAGGCAGATAACGGTAAGGACACGGAAAAACCAGCCAGGATTGTTGACGACAACTTCACCGCCGTTTCCGGTAAGACTCTCGAGGAATCTTGCCATCATAAATCCCTGCACAATGCAGAGGATGACCGTTCCGTATCTTGTCCACTGCGTAATCTTTTTGTAGCCCTGTTCGCCCTCTTTCTGCCATTCGCCGATCTGCGGGACAATGACCGCAAGAAGCGAAATGACAATCGACGAGCTGATGTAAGGCATGATTCCGAGTGCAAAAATCGAAAGGTTTTCAAGCGCACCGCCGCCGAACATATTGAAAAGTCCGAGCAGGGTTCCGTCAAACTTCGTCGACATGATCTGTTCCATAACTGAACGGTTGACACCGGGAGTCGTAACAAATATGCCGAGACGGTAAACACCGAGCATCAAAAGCGTGAAGATAACCTTGTCTCTTAAATCAGGAATCTTAAAAATATTTTTTAATACCTTACTTATCAAATCCTATCTCCTCTATTTTGCCGCCGCATTTTTCGATGGATTCCTTTGCTCCGGCTGTAAATTTGTGAGCCTTAACAGTAAGTGCTTTTGTAAGATCGAACTTGCCGATAATTCTTACAGTCTCGCCCTTCGAGCAGAGACCGCAACCTGCAAGAACATCAAGATCTACAACTTTGTCGGCATCAAACTGCTCAAGATATCTGACATTGATTTCGCAGGTATCCTTTGCCCATTTGTTGTAAAATCCTCTTTTCGGGACACGTCTGTTGTAAGGCATCGTACCGCCCTCAAAGCCTCTTCTTACGCCGCCGCCGGAGCGAGCCTTCTGACCCTTGTGACCTTTACCCGAAGTACTTCCGGTACCGCTTGCATTACCGCGGCCAAGTCTCTTTCTTGCTTTAAGACCTTCAGGCTTTTTAAGTTCGTGTAATTGCATTATAGCTACTCCTTTTCCTTCAACTGATAATCTTTAACACCAACGTTTCTCTTAGCCTCAACACTTTCAAGACCCTCGACGTTGAGAAGAGCGTTCAAGGTTGCCTTTGCCATGTTGTGAGGATTGTTGGAACCAATACTCTTCGAGAGAATGTCGGTTACGCCCGCAGCCTCTAAAACTGCTCTGACTGCAGATCCTGCGATAACTCCGGTACCTACCGATGCCGGACGAAGGATAACCTTTCCTGCACCGTATTCACCGGTAATCTCGTGCGGAACCGTTCCGCGAAGAAGGTTGATCTGTCTGATATTTTTCTTCGCTCTGGCAACACCCTTTCTGATTGCCTCGGGAACCTCTCTCGCCTTTCCAAGTCCGATGCCGACCGCACCGTTGCCGTCGCCGACAACCATAAGTGCAGCAAAGCTGAAATTTTTACCGCCTTTTACGACCTTTGCAACTCTGTTGACGTAAACCAGCTTTTCGCTTAATTCATTTGTTTCCAAATTCAACGGCTTATTTGTATCTTTCATAATGACTCCCAAACCTTAGAAATTTAATCCATTTTCTCTTGCAGCCTCGGCAAGTGCCTTAACTCTGCCGTGGAAAGGATAACCGTTTCTGTCAAAAACAACGGCCTCTACTCCCTTCTCCTTGCATCTTACAGCAACAAGTTCACCGACCTTCTTCGCAACAGCTTTCTTATCACCCTCGGGCTTTACAAAACCCTTCTCGTCGGATGATGCAGAAACCAGTGTGATCCTTGCTACATCGTCGATTACCTGTGCATAGATGTGTTTGTTGCTTTTGAAAACAGAAAGTCTCGGAGCTTCGGGATTCCCAAAGATTCTTTTTCTGATAGCAGCTTTTCTTCTGATTCTTCTTTTTCTCTTAATATCTGGTCTCATGTTATCCTCCGTTACTTGCCTGCAGCCTTACCAGCTTTTCTTCTGATGGTCTGACCCTTATAGAAAACACCTTTTCCTTTGTAGGGTTCGACCGGACGAAGAGCCTTGACCTTCGCAGCGAAATCGCCGAGAAGCTCCTTGTCTGCCGACGTGATCGTAATTTCAAGACCGGTTTTACTAACTTCTGCCGAAATCCCCTTAGGTAATGCCATCACTACCGGATGAGAAAAACCTAAAGAAAATTCAATTTTGTCACCCTTCATATCAAATTTGTAGCCTGTACCTTTGACTTCAAGCGTCTTTGAGAAGCCTGTGGTAACGCCGGTGACCATATTGTTGATAAGAACTCTGTAAAGACCGTGCAGCGCCTTCGATTCAGCTTCGTCATTCTTTCTGGTAACGTGCAGGACCGAACCGTCGATCTCGACACTGACTGCAGGGTGAATGGTTCTCTCCAATGTTCCCTTGGGACCCTGAACTGTGATCAGGTTGTCCTTTACTGTAACCTTCACTTTGTCGCCCAATGTGATAGGCATTTTTCCTATTCTTGACACTTCAATCCTCCTCGTTACCAAACTCTACAGATAATCTCGCCGCCGACGTTGAGCTCTCTTGCCTTTGCATCGGTCATAACGCCCTTTGAGGTTGTTACGATCAAAATTCCGAGACCTTCACGGACAAACGGGATTTCGTTAGCCTGCGAATAGACTCTTCTGCCGGCCGAGCTGACTCTCTCGATGTTGGAAATAACGTTTTTGTTGCGATAATACTTAAGGTCAACGGAGATCGACTTCTTGCCGTCGTGATCCGAAACCATGAAGTCTCTGATATATCCTTCCTCTTTCAACACTCTTGAGATCTCTTCGACAATCTTCGACGAAGGAATGTTCGAAACACTCTCTTTGCCTGCAAGAATGGCATTTCTGACTCTCGTAAGATAGTTGGAAACTAAATCATTCATTGACATGACACACCTCTTTTACCAACTTGACTTCGTAACGCCGGGAATCAGACCCTCGTTCGCAAGTTTTCTGAAACATAACCTACACATATTGAACTTTTTAAAAACAGCTTTCGGTCTACCGCAAAGAGGGCATCTCGTGTAGGCCCTAACCTTGAATTTCGGTTTTCTTTCTGCTTTTAAACGAATACTTTTCTTAGCCAAGAATTCCTCCCACTTTACTAACTGTTAAAAGGCATGTTGAACTTCTTGAGAAGAAGCTTTGCATCCTTATCGTTCTTTGCTGTTGTAACTATCGTGATGTTGAAGCCCTTCGGTTTCTCGACCTTGTTGAAATCGATTTCCGGGAAAATGAAGAACTCTTTGATTCCGAGTGTGTAGTTTCCTCTTCCGTCGAAGCCTTTGCCGGAAACGCCCTTGAAGTCCTTAACACGCGGCAGCGCGATGTTGATGAGGTGATCAAGGAAATCGTACATCATATCCTTACGAAGGGTAACTGATGTTCCGATTGCCATTCCCTCTCTGAGCTTGAAGGTAGCGATTGACTTTCTTGCCTTGTTGATAACCGGCTTCTGACCGGTGATAGCCATAAGCTCTTTGTGAGCATCCTCAAGAACCTTTTTGTTTGAGATAGCTTCGCCGACACCCATGTTGACAACGATCTTCTCGATTTTCGGAACTGCCATAACACCGACGTTCAATTCCTCTTTCAAAGCCGGCTTAATTTCGTTCTCATAAACCGTTCTGAGCCTGCTTTTGTATTTCTCTTCTTTCATTCCTCTCCCCATTAGTCGATAGTTTCGCCGGTCTTCTTGCTGACTCTGACTCTTTTGCCGTCTTCAAGCGTCTTCATAACAAATCTGGTCGGCTCGTTCGTTTTGGGATCAAGCGCAACGACGTTCGAAATATGAATCGGCATACTCTTGTCAACGATTCCGGCCTCTTTTGTCTGAGTCTGTTTCTGGTGTTTCTTGTAGACATTCACACCCTCAACAACGACCTTGTTTTCTGCGACAAGAACTTCAAGGACCTTTCCGGTCTTGCCCTTATCCTTTCCGGCAATAACTTTTACCATATCATTCTTTTTAATGTTTGCCATAAAAGCACCTCTTATAAAACTTCAGTAGCAAGAGAAACGATCTTCATGAAGCCCTTTGCGCGAAGCTCTCTTGCAACAGGCCCGAAAACACGTGTTCCAACAGGCTCGTAGCTGTCGTCAATCATAACGACTGCATTGTCGTCAAAACGGATATAGGAACCGTCGCTTCTTCTGACTTCCTTGCTCTGACGAACGATAACAGCCTTCTTGACATCGCCCTTTTTGATTTTTCCCTTGGGTTCAGCCATTTTGACTGCGACTACGATAACATCGCCTACACCGGCGTATCTGATTTTGGAACCGCCGTAAACCTTGACACACTGAACCTCTTTTGCTCCCGAATTATCGGCAACAGCCAATCTTGTCATCTCCTGTATCATGGTTTAACTCCTGCTCTCGCCAATTTTTTCTTTTACAAACCAATTTTTTCTTTTGCTGATCGGAGCACACTCCTGGATCCTGACGATATCGCCCTGTTTGTATTCGTTCTTCTCATCATGAGCCAGATATTTTTTGCGCGCTGTGACCATCTTTTTGTACAAAGCATGTTTAAAACGTCTCGTTACCTGTACGGAAACCGTTTTATCCATGGCATCGGAAACAACTGTTCCGACAAGTGTTCTTTTTGATTTAAATGCCATTACTTCACCTCAACCGCATTCTTCTTTTCGGTTATAAGGGTCTTGATCTTTGCGATATCTCTTCTGACCGTACGGATACGTGAAGGATTCTCAAGCTGACCCATCGATCTCTGCATTCTAAGGTTGAACTGCTCCTCTTTGGCATTGATAAGCTGCTCTTCAAGTTCAGCCACTGTCTTTGCTCTCAATTCAGAAATTTTCATCTCAGTTCATCCCCCTTTCCGATAATTTTTGTTTTGATAGGAAGTTTGTGGGAAGCAAGGCGGAAAGCCTCGTCTGCAACCTCACCTTCAACGTCGCCGAGTTCGAAAAGAATTCTGCCCGGTTTAATGACGCAAACCCACTCCTCGGGGTTTCCTTTTCCCTTACCCATTCTGACCTCAAGAGGCTTCTTCGTGATCGGTTTATCCGGGAAAATACGGATCCACATACGACCGCCTCTCTTTACCGCCCTCATGATCGCAACACGGGCAGCTTCGATTTGTCTGCTGTTAATCCAACCACATTCGGTCGCCTTAAGAGCATACTCACCGTAATCGATACTATTGCATGAAGTAGCCAAGCCTGTACGCTTGCCCTTCATCGTCTTTCTGTGTTTAACTTTGTTCGGCATTAACATGGCAAATTACCTGCTATTTACTATTTCTTGGTTGTTTCTTTCTAAAGTCGGACTTCTTTTCGGTGATATCACCTTTGGAGAGCCAAACCTTTACTCCGATAACGCCGTAGCTGGTGTGTGCCGTTGCAAAACCGTAATCGATGTTTGCTCTCAGAGTATGAAGAGGCGTTCTGCCCTCCTGATACCTCTCGGTCCTTGCAATTTCTGCGCCGCCGAGTCTTCCTGAAGTCTGAACCTTTATTCCTTCTGCGCCGCCCTTCATAGCCTGACCTATAGCACGCTTCATTGCCTTTCTGAAGTGAGCTCTCTTTTCAAGCTGCTCGGCGATGCTTTCGCTTACAAGCTGAGCATTGATTTCGGGCTTTCTGACCTCTTCCGCAGTAACATAGACATCGGAAGCGTCCTTCGCGACCTTAAGAACCATGCCCTTGATTTTCTCGATACCGCTGCCCTTCTTTCCTACAACGACACCGGGTTTAGCCGTGTGGATAACGACCTTTACTCTCTCACCGGATCTTTCGATGTCGATTCTGGCAATAGCAGCCGCATAGAATTCCTTCTTTATAATCTTTCTGATCTTGAGATCTTCATGAAGCCACTTGCAGTAATTTTTGTGGCTGTACCAAACGGATTCCCAAGTACGGGTTACCCCGAGTCTCAGTCCTATAGGATTAACCTTTTGTCCCAAAGTTCACCTCCTAGTTTTCCTTTGTGTTTTCAGCAAGTTCAATTGTAACGTGGCTGGACCTTTTCAGAATCTTCGCAGCTCTTCCCTGAGCTCTCGGAACGAATCTTTTCATAACAGGTGCCTCATCTACCATGATTGCCTTGACAAAAAGGTTGTCCGAATCCATCTGAGAATTGTTCTCAGCGTTTGCAATTGCTGAATCAAGCAACTTTTTTAAAGCTACCGCCGATTTTCTCGGTGTAAATTCAAGAATGTTCTTCGCGATGTCAACGCGTTTGCCTCTTACTACATCGGCAAGCTCCCTGACCTTCTGAGGGGACATCCTGAAATTTTTAAGCTTTGCTCTGACGACTTTCGTCTCCATATCGCATCTCCAAAAAACTACTTAAAAAATTTAGCGACCGCGAGTATACTCACAGTCTAACAAAAAGCAAGAAATTATTTCTTGCCACCACCGCCATGTGCTCTGAAAGTCCTTGTTGGAGAGAACTCGCCGAGTTTAAAACCGACCATATCCTCAGTTATAAAAACAGGGATAAATTTTTGTCCGTTATAAACTGAAAAGGTAAGCCCTACCATTTCCGGAACTATCGTAGATCTTCTGGACCAAGTTTTAAGCGGTTTTTTATCGCCGCTGTCAATAGCCTTAACTACCTTGCTCCATACATGAGCGTCAACAAATGGACCTTTTTTAACTGAACGAGCCACTTACATCCTCCATCTACTCTGTTATTTTCCTCTTCTCCTGATTCTGAACTTCTCAGTCCTCTTGTTACTGCGAGTACGGAAGCCTTTTGTCGGCTTGCCCCAAGGTGTAACAGGATGACGACCGCCAGATGTCTTACCTTCTCCGCCACCGTGCGGGTGATCTACCGGGTTCATGACGACACCGCGGTTGTGAGGACGTTTGCCTACCCATCTGCTCTTACCGGCCTTTCCGAGCTTTATGTTCGAAATTTCCTGGTTGCCGACGGTTCCGACGGTTGCTCTGCATTCAAGGTGAATGATCCTGATTTCGCCTGAGGGCATTCTGACTGTAGCGTGGTCTCCCTCTTTACCGAGGACCTGAACGCCGCTTGCAGCCGCTCTTGCGATCTGACCGCCTTTTCCGATCTTCAGTTCAACGTTGTGAATGAAGGTACCTACCGGGATAAAACGAATCTTCATCGAGTTTCCGGGCTTGATATCAGCCTCTTTTACGCTTGCCGAAATAATAACATCGTTCACTTCGAGCTTGTCGGGAGCTATGATGTATCTCTTTTCGCCGTCAGCGTAGTTTACCAGAGCGATTCTGGCATTTCTGTTCGGGTCGTATTCGATGGAAGCTACGCGGCCCGGAACATCAAATTTGTTTCTTTTGAAGTCGATAACGCGGTACATGTTCTTGTTGCCGCCGCCTCTGAAACGGGATGTGATCCTGCCGGTGTTGTTTCTTCCACCAGACCTTCTGATTGGCTCAATCAGAGATTTCTCGGGCTTCGACTTTGTGATCTCAACGAAGTCGCTGCCGGTCATGTCCCTGCGACCGTTGGAAGTCGGTTTAAAAATTTTCATACCCATAATTGTTCTCCGAAACTATAAAAAATTACTAAACACCTTCAACAAGGCTGATTTTGTCGCCTTCCTTGAGCTTGATGTAAGCCTTTTTCCAAGTGCTTCTTCTGCCGAGGATGCGGCCGACTCTCTTAACTTTTCCGCTGACAACAACTGTGTTTACGCTAACGACCTTAACTCCGAAAATCGACTCTACGGCGTCTTTGATCTCGCCCTTAGTCGCATCGAGCTTTACTTCGAAAGCATATCCCTCGTCTGCATTGCCGGATGTCAACGCGGAGGATTTTTCTGTCAAAAGCGGACGTTTGATAATGTCAAAATGTTTTTCTCTTTTCATTATCCTACTCTCCATCCTTCTTCTCTAAAATTCTTCTTTTCTTCTTCGACATAAGTCTCTCCTGGATTACGTCGTCGACATACTTTGCAGCCTCTTCGGTGAAGAGTATGTTTTTGTAAGCGACGATGTCGTAAACGTTGATGAGGCTCTGATCGAGGAATGCAAACTCCTGAAGGTTGCTCATGCTGAAAAGGAAATTGCCTTCGCTCTCGGAATTGGCAACGATGATCGCCTCCGGAAGCTCCCAGGTCTTCTTGAGAACAGCGACTGCATCCTTGGTTTTGATTCTGTCGAAGTTGAAATCTTTGATGACAAAAAGGTTGCCCGACTGAAGTCTTTCCGAAAGAACTGCTGTCAAAGCAACGGCTCTCTTTCTGAGCGGAAGGGTGTAAGCATAGCTTCTGGGCTGCGGACCGAATGCCGGTGCTCCGCCTCTGAGCGTGGAGGCTCTCATCGTTCCTCTTCTTGCTCTGCCTGTTCCTTTTTGTTTCCAAGGCTTTGAGTTTCCACCCGAAATTGTTGCATATGTTTTCGTGGAGTGAGTGCCTTGTCTCACTGCAGCTGCCTGCATCTTTACGACCTCGGATACGAGCTGCTCCTTTTTCGCATCGGCTGTTACGCCGAAAACGCGATCGCTGAGCTCGATCTGACCGACTTTGTTTTTCGTTTTGTCAAATAATTCAACAATAGGCATCTTCGCCTCCCCTACTTTTTAATGTAAACGATGCCGCCGATCGAACCGGGAACAGCACCCTTGACAACAATTGTGTTATCCGACGGAATAACCCTTACGACCTCAAGATTCTTTACGGTAACCTGCTCGTTGCCGTAACGGCCGGGCATGTGTTTGCCCTTCCAGATCTTGCCCGGGTTGACGTTCTGACCGACAGAACCGGTCCTTCTGTGGAACTTTGAACCGTGTGTCACACGACCGCCGCCGAAACCCCATCTCTTTACAACGCCCGCATAGCCTCTGCCTTTCGAGAATCCTGTTACTCTGATCTTTTCGCCAGCCTTGAACATCGTGACGTTAAGCTCTGAGCCGAGTTCGAATGAGCCGAGCTCAGTTTCGGAGACTCTGAATTCCTTAAGCTTTCCGAAGACGCCCTGACCTGCAGCCTTGAAGTGGCCTGCAGCCGGTCTTTTGATGTTCTTTTCCTTCTTCTCGAAGCCAACCTGAATGGCAGTGTAGCCATCTTTTTCTATTTGTTTTTTCTGAATTACGTAGCATGGACCAGCTTCAATGACGGTTACGGGCAAAACAACACCGTCCTCTCTGAAGATCTGTGTCATACCGATTTTTCTTCCAATAAGTCCAGCAGCCATAGTTTTCCTCTCTGCTTTATATAAAAAAATTAACGAATTTAGTAAGTTTTAATCTCTATCTCTACTCCGGCGGACAAGTCTGTCTTCATAAGTTCATCCATTGTCTGCCCTGTCGGGTTAAGTATGTCGAGGATCCTTCTGTGAATCCTCATTTCAAACTGTTCACGCGACTTCTTATCTACGTGGGGAGAACGAAGTACGCAATATTTGTGAATCTTAGTTGGAAGTGGTATAGGACCAGCAATCTTGGCACCGCTGTGAGATACTGTATCAATGATCTCGCTTACGGACTGATCAAGAATCTTGTGATCGAATGCCTTTAACTTTATTCTGATTTTGTCACTCACTTCAACACCTCTATTTTACTATTCGATTATCTTAGAAACGACACCTGAACCAACCGTTCTTCCGCCCTCTCTGATCGCGAAACGAAGCTGCTCGTCCATCGCAATGGGCTGGATAAGGGTTACTTCGAT
>DBYC01000024.1:10290-10505 GCA_002310035.1 bacterium UBP6_UBA1196 | reverse complement strand
CTCAGAAAGTTCGCTGACAAATACGATTTCCTCCTTATCTTCGACGAAGTTCAGGCAGGCGGCGGTCTCAGCGGCAAATGGTGGACACACGAACACTACGGCGTAAAACCCGACATCATCTGCTTCGGAAAGAAATTCCAGGTTTGCGGTATACTTGCAAACGACAGAGTTCTTTCGGTTAAGAACAACGTTTTCGTTGAATCGAGCAGACTTAA
>DBYC01000024.1:4084-10239 GCA_002310035.1 bacterium UBP6_UBA1196 | reverse complement strand
CTCAAGATCATAAAGGAAGAAAAGCTCGTCGAGAACGCAGCGAAAATGGGAAAAATCCTTCTCGAAGGACTTGAAGCACTTTCCAAGAAGACGAAAGGCAAAATCTTCAATGTCCGCGGCAAAGGCCTTCTCTGCGCATTCGATATGAAAGACGGCGAAGCTAGAAACAAATTCATCGACGACTGCATGAACAAAGAAAACATGATCGTTCTTGCATGCGGCGACAACTCCATCAGATTCAGACCGTTCCTTGACATCACCGAAGCTGACGTCAAAGAAGGTTTGAAGAGAATGGAAAGAGTTCTCATGGCAAAAAAATAATTCCTGCCAAGTCACGATTTTTCAAGGCCGGGTAACACCGGCCTTTTTTGTATAAAAATTCAAAAAATTGTTTTTCATGTCGTTTTTGTATAAAATTCAGCGCTTTTTTTTCGGAGGTAAGATGAAAAAAGTTTTTTTCTGTTTCGGTAAAGTCGTTTTCGCCGCGATTCTATGCGTTTTCCTGACAGTATCGTGTTCAAAAAAGGAAGAAGTTCAGTCGGCGCCCGATCTTACGATAACCCAGTCGGACATAATGCTTCTCATCGAACACAAAAAAACGATTGACGGCATAACGGCCAAATTCGACAAAAAAATCGCCGAGGCACAGCCAGATACGGCATACAAACTGATCGATGAAGGCAAGACGGAAATCAACCAGTATCTTGAAAGCAAAGGACTCAACCCCGAAATTTTTATGAAAAAATCGAAAAAAATTTTAAAATGTTACCTTGCTTTCGGCGAAATCAGCGAGGAAACGATGCAGAAAAGAATCGAACTTCTGAAGAAAAACGACACTGCCCCAGAAGACATAGAAAGAAAAATCAACGCATATAAAAAAGCCGGCGAATCTTTTTTCAAAGAGATGACATCAGGTCTTTCGGAAAAAGAAATCAATCTTGTAAAATCAAATTTGAAAAATATCGGAGCGGTTGCAGAATAGGCGTGCTGCCGGAATTGCGGCTTTTCGAGGTGTTTCATGCCCATACAGCTTTCTGACCACTTCACATACGAGCGGCTGCTCAAGTTTTCTCTTCCGACGATAATGATGATAATTTTCACCTCGTTTTATGGCATGGTTGACGGATTTTTTGTCTCGAACTATGTCGGAAAGACGCCGTTTGCCGCGATAAACCTGATCTATCCGTTTCTTATGATTCTCGGTGTTTTCGGCTTTATTTTCGGAACGGGCGGAAGTGCGCTCATCGGTAAACTGCTGGGCGAGGGCCGCTCTGAAAAGGCAAATTCCGTTTTTTCGCTTATCGTTTATGTAACGCTTGCTCTAGGAATCGTGATAGCTCTTATTGGAATCGCTTCGATGCGCAGCGTTGCAGTTTTTCTCGGTGCCGAAGGGCAGATGCTTGAAGAGTGTGTTCTTTACGGGAACCTTGTTATGCTCGGGCTTCCTGTCGTCATGCTTCAGTTTGAATTCCATTCGCTTTTTGTTACGGCGGAGAAACCTAAACTCGGGTTTTATGTGACCCTTGCAGCCGGTTTCACGAACATGATCTTCGACTTTCTTTTAGTCGCAGTTTTTCCTTTCGGCATTGTCGGCGCAGCCTTGGCGACCGTTGCGAGCCAGATTGCAGGCGGGATCATTCCGCTCATCTATTTTGCACATAAAAATTCAAGCCTTCTCAAACTCGGCAAAGCAGAATTTGACGTTAAAGCGCTGCTTAAAACCTGCACGAACGGATCTTCGGAATTTGTTTCGGGTGTTTCGATGTCGCTCGTCAGCATGCTCTATAACATGCAGCTTTTGAAATACAGCGGGGAAGACGGCGTCGCGGCTTACGGCGTGCTGATGTATGTCAACTTCCTCTTTCTTGCCGTATTTATCGGCTATTCTGTGGGAACTGCCCCGATTGTAAGTTTCAATTTCGGCGCGAAAAATGTCGCAGAGTTAAAAAATGTTTTTCATAAGAGCTTGAAAATACTTGCTCTTGTTGCTCTTGTGATGTTTTGTGCGAGTGAGATCTTCGCAAGACCGCTTGCCGCAGTTTTTGTCGGTTACGATGCCGGACTCACCGAACTCACCGTCAGCGGATTCAGGATCTTTTCGTTCAGTTTTCTTCTTGCCGGGATACCGATCTACGGTTCCTCATTTTTCACAGCGCTCAACGACGGTTTTGTGTCGGCTGCGATCTCGTTTCTCAGGACAGTCGTTTTTGAAACGGTTTCAGTCCTTGTTCTGCCGCTCTTTTTCGGTATAAACGGAGTGTGGTTCTCGCTTGTGGCGGCCGAATTTGTGGCGGCTCTTGTAACAGTTTCATTCTATGCTGCAAAACGGAAAAAATACGGATACTGATTCATGACGGAATCTGCCTCGGCGCGTTTTTCGAAACTAAACTTTCTTTATTGAAAAAAATCAATAGAATAGTTCGTTTGTTTGCCGATTCTGTGCGGCATTTTTGCGGAGGAAAAGATGCAAGGAGCTGGAAAGCTCGATTTTGTCGGTGCTTTTGAACACGGTTGGATCCAGTATAAATCGAATTTTTCAAAAATAGCGGGATGGGGCGCGGCAACTGCTGTGCCGCCGGTTTTCTTCCATTTCAGCATAACTGCCGGCGTAGTCCTGACTTTCGTGCTCGAGGGTCTTCTGCTGATCCTGCTTGCGAATTCGGTTATATGTTCCTCGCGGGGGCTTAAGAACGATGTTTTCTCTTCCCCGAATCTCCTGCTGAACTATGCGAAAAACGGTTTTCTGGTTTCGATTCTCCTTTTCCCGCTTCTTCTAATCGGTGCGGCCGCTGCTGTGATCCCTTCAATAATCGTTTTCAGTGTTTTCATGTTTACATTTTTCATAGTGGCGCGGGACAGGAAGTTTGCCATTGACGCGATGGTCGAAAGTCTGCGCAAAGGTAACGGCAGCCGGCTTACACTTTTCCTTTTTTCGTTCATTTTTTATGCCGCTGCGGCTTTCGCCCTTTTTCTGGCGCAGATCTTTATGCCGCTGGGATTTATTGCCGGAGGTTTGATAACTCCTTATTTTTTCATGGTAATTTATGAATTTTATGACAAGTTGGAGACAAAATGATGAATTACGAGACCGATTTTCTGGCATATCAGCTTCTCAATATTTACAAGGGAAGAAAAGTTCTCGATTTTTTTGCTGAACCGCTTTTCGGAGATGCTTCAGGCAGATCATACACCAGGATCCGTTTCGAGGGGACGACTGTCATAATGATGAAAGTTGCGAACATCAAGCCAGGTGAATTCGGCAGGGGCGATTCTTTCAACGATTTTATGGCAATAAGGAATTTTCTGAACGGTTTCGGCGTGAAAGTTCCGGAGATCCTAGCCGTTATTCCGGAACAGAATGCGATGCTCCTGGAGGATCTCGGTGACACGACGCTTTTCAAACTCATCGAAAACGACAGGAAGAACAAGTTCAGATATATTCAGGATGCGGAAGATCTGCTTACTGACATGCAGAAACGGCTTTACAACCGCACTAAGTTCGATACTCCGGCTGACAGAAGAAAATTTTCGACCAAACTTTTCATGGATGAATTCTACCATTTCTACGAATATATGATCGCAAAAAGAATATATCACATTCCTTACAAGAATCTGTGGCCTAAACTCGAAAAATACTGTTTGAAAATTTCAAGGGAACTTGCAAATCTCCCTTATTTTTTCTCGCACCGCGATTTTCAGTCGAAAAATATCATGGAAAAGGACGGCTCGCTCTATCTCATTGATTTCCAGGACGCGCTGATGGCTCCCGTGGTTTATGACCTTGTCTCGCTGCTGCGCGATTCGTATATCGTCCTTTCTCCAGAGGAGCTTGATTCGCTTGTCCGCCGTTTCTGGGACACAAACGAAGTCGTGAGGTATTTCTTCAACGATTACGCATCGTTCGAACATGCATTCTACCTTCAGACCTTGCAGCGCAAGATGAAGGATGCCGGAAGATTCGTCTACCTTAATCAGGTCAAGGGCAAGGAGTGGTTCGTTCCCTACATTCTGCCGACACTAGGTTATGTTAAGGATGCGGCTCTGAAGCTCGGACTTGAGAGGGTTCTCGAGCTGCTTGCGCCCTATATACCTGAATTCGACGACGGGGGAACAAAGTGAAAGCCCTGATTTTAGCAGCCGGTTTCGGCACAAGAATGGCGCCGATTACAGACAACATTCCGAAACCGCTTATTCCTGTCCTCAATCGTCCGACGATAGAATATAACATTTATTTCCTGAAGCATTACGGGATAAAAGAAATATACATCAACCTCCATTCGCACGGCGAGAAAATTGCAAAAGCTCTCGGCAACGGCAGCAAATACGGTGTCAGTATCGAATATCTGCCAGAAAAAGAAATTCTCGGTACAGGCGGCGCGATCGCTTCGATGGAGCCTTTTGTAAAAAAAGAGCCTTTTATTGTCGTCAACTCCGACACGATTTTCAATTTTGACCTCGACAAGATGATAGAAAGCCATAACCATTCGGATTCATTGGCAACTTTGGGAATCCTTCCTGCACCTCAGGACGATCCGCGCTCTGTGATCCGTGTCGACGGCAACAAGATCGTGAGAATGCTCAACGAATCGATTTACGATAAGATCCCGGAGGGAAACGCTCTTTTCACAGGGATCCATGTCATAAATCCGCAGCTTCTTGAATTCATTCCGAAAGGTTGTTTCGTTTCGATCACAAGCTATGTTTACAAGCGTGCTATCAAGTCCAGACGAAATCTCAACGCTTTCTACATTAAAGGAAACTGGTGGGATATGGGAACGCCTGACGGCTATCTTGAATGCTCTTTCGATCTTCTGCGTACGCTTCCCCTCAAATTTTTTGACGAAACTGATATTTTCAATGACTATTACCACACAAAATATGAGTATCTGAAAGGCAAGAACGGCGATTTTTTTGTCGCGCTCGGTAAAAAACTGAATTTTCCGCCCATCAAACAGGAGCCGCCGATAGTTATCGGTAACGGTTGCGAAATAGAAAACAGCAGCAAGATGGTTCTCGGGCCCAACCTGATTGCCGGTAACGGCGCCGTGCTGACTTCAGAACACGAACTTGCCAATGCCGTCTATCTCCCTGGAGCTGACGGTTCGAAAGTCATATACGGCAAAAAAGGCCGGATTTATTACTAAGCCGGAAATCACAGCAGCGGCATATTCATAAAAAAATTTTTTGATTTTTGAGTGTTGACTTTGCGAAAACCGTTCTTATATAAAAGGGCGTTTCGGATGTTGCTTGATTGAAGTCTTAATGATTTCAGGCGGTTGACTTTTTGGAGGAGTTATGACTGAGGAAGAAAAAAGATACGGCGAAGAATTGAGAGACACTGAAGGCGCGATCGAAATCGACGAAAATCTTGCCGACGGCGGAAACGATCTTCAGGCTTTGGCCGACCAGCTCGGCGGTGAAACCGAAAAGGCGAAGAAAAAACACTTCTTCAACAAGTTCGGCGGCAAGGAAAAAGACCATAAACTTGTGAAAGAACTCGAGGAAAAGGTCGCTAAAGTCGAGGAACAGCTGAAACTTAAAGATGAAAAAATCTCCGAGCTTGAGGGAAACGTCAAGTCGCTGGTTGCCGAGAACAGAAACCAGAAAACGAGGATCGAGAACGAGTTTCGCTCGAAGATAAAATTTGCCGTTGAGGATTTCTTCAAGGATTTCATAACTGTAAAGGATGATTTTGACAAGGCGATGGAGTTTGCTCCGAAAGGCGAGGAAGCCGAAAAAGATCCTTTCATTCAGGGGATCAGGCACCTGGCTTCAAAGTTCGAGAACATCTGTGGCAAACACGGTCTGGTATGCATCAGCAGCATCGGCGAGAAGTTTGATCCGGCAATACACCAGGCGATGAGCATGATAAACGTCGACGGAAAAGAGGCGAACGAGATCGTTGCAGAGTATGTAAAGTGCTACAAACTGCACGACAGAGTCATCAGGCCTGCGATGGTAGTCGTTGCAAGCGGTATGCCCGCTACAAAACCTGCCGAACCTGAGGAAAAAGCTGAAGAAGAAACTGAAGAAAATTCGGATGAAACTCCGACGGAAACAGTCGAAGAAACTGCAACAGAGCCGGAAAATACAGAAGAAAACGGTAATTGTTAACATTTATAATTGGAGGAAATTATGGGAAAAGTTATCGGTAT
>DBYC01000024.1:0-3944 GCA_002310035.1 bacterium UBP6_UBA1196 | reverse complement strand
ATCAAAAGACTTATCGGAAGAAAGTACGAGGCTGCCGAAGTCATGAAGATGAAATCGGTCGTTCCGTTCCAGATCATCAAAGCTGCAAACGGCGACGCGTGGGTAAAGATCGAGGACAAAGAGTACAGCCCGCAGCAGATCTCGGCTATGGTCCTCAGCAAAATGAAAGAGACCGCTGAAGAATACCTCGGCGAGAAAGTAACCGACGCTGTCATCACGGTTCCTGCTTACTTCAACGACTCGCAGAGACAAGCTACGAAAGATGCCGGCAAGATCGCGGGACTCAACGTTCTCCGTATCATAAACGAGCCTACTGCGGCTGCGCTTGCATACGGTGTCGACAACAAAGGAAAGGATATGAAGATCGCGGTTTATGATCTCGGCGGCGGAACATTCGATATTTCGATCCTTGAACTCGGCGACGGCGTTTTCGAAGTTCTTTCGACAAACGGCGATACATTCCTGGGCGGCGAAGACTTCGACCAGAGGATCATTGAGTTCCTTGTAAACGAGTTCAAGAAAGATCAGGGAATCGACCTTTCGAACGACCCGATGGCACTTCAGAGACTTAAAGAAGCGGCTGAAAAAGCAAAACACGAGCTTTCTTCGACTATGGAAACCAACATCAACCTTCCGTTCATCACGGCTGACGCTACAGGCCCGAAACACCTCAACATCACGATGTCGAGAGCTAAACTCGAAAGCCTTGTCGAAGACCTTGCGAGAAAGACGCTCGAGCCGTGCAGAAAGGTTCTTGCGGATGCGAAACTTACAGTCAACGACATCGACGAAGTCATCATGGTCGGCGGTATGACAAGAATGCCGATAGTCCAGAGACTCGTAAAAGAGTTCTTCCAGAAAGAGCTTCACAAAGGTGTCAACCCCGATGAAGTCGTTGCGATCGGTGCGGCGATCCAGGGCGGCGTTCTGAAAGGCGATGTAAAGGATATCCTTCTTCTCGACGTAACCCCGCTTTCACTCGGTATCGAGACTCTGGGCGGCGTTTTCACGAAACTTATCCCGAGAAACACCACTATCCCGACCAAGAAAACAGAGATCTTCTCGACCGCTGTCGACAACCAGCCGGGTGTTCAGATCAGGGTTTTCCAGGGCGAACGAACGATAGCCAACCAGAACAAACTTCTGGGCGAATTCGAGCTTAAGGACATTCCGCCAGCTCCGAGAGGTATTCCGAAAATCGAAGTAAGTTTCGATATCGATGCCAACGGTATCCTCAACGTCAGCGCGAAAGACCTCGGCACGAACAAAGAGAACAAGATCGTCATTAAGGCGGGAAGCGGACTTTCTGACGAAGAGATCGAAAGAATGGTCAACGAAGCCGAGAAGAACAAAGAGGAAGATGAGAAGAGAAAGAAACTCATCGAAACCAAGAACAACGCTGAGCAGCTGATCTACACGACAGAAAAATCGCTCAAGGAATACGGCGACAAGGTATCGGCTGAAGACAAAGCTGCGATCGAGAACAAACTTCAGGAACTCCGTGACGCTAACGGTACTGAGGATATAACGAAGATCGAAAGCGCGATCAACGACCTCAATCAGGCTGCATACAAGCTTGCGGAAGCGGTTTACAAATCGGCTTCGGCAAACGGCGGAACGAACCCGATGGACGGTTTCGGCGGAATGGGCGGCGAAGGCGGCGCGCAGGATCCTAATTCTGGTGAATACAATCCGGGCAAGAATGACGACGATGTAGTTGACGCTGACTTCACCGAAAAGAAATAACGTGGGAGTCGCTTTTTTTAAGGCCGGGCTTTCATGCCCGGCTCTTTTTATAACGGGATGAGGAGATAGTTTATGGCTGGCAAACAGGATTATTACGAGCTGCTCGGTGTGGCAAAAACGGCAGCGCCCGAAGAAATAAAGAAAGCATACAAAAAAATGGCGATGAAGTATCATCCCGACAGAAATCCCGGTGACAAAGAGGCAGAGGAAAAGTTTAAAAAAGTTAACGAAGCCTACGAAGTCCTTTCCAACCCGGACAAGCGTCAGATCTACGACCAGTACGGCGAAGACGGGCTTAAAGGCGGAATGGGCGGCGAAGGCGGAGCCGGTTTCGATTTTTCCGAAGTGTTCAAAAACGCCGGTTTCAGCGGCGGCGGTTTCAGCAATCTGGGGGATATTTTCGACAATATGTTCGGCGGCGGCAGAGGCCACGCAAGGAATATGCCTCAGCAGGGGACCGATCTGATCACGAAAATCATCGTAACTTTCAAGGAATCATACACAGGAACTTCAAAAGAGATCTCGTTCAACCGCTCTTCAACATGCCAGTTCTGCAACGGAACAGGCGCGGAAGCGGGAAGTTCGAGAAAACCGTGTCCTACCTGCAAAGGAAGCGGTCAGGTCAGAAGCGGAAACGGATTTTTCTCGATTTCGCAGACATGCCCGACCTGCCACGGCGAGGGGACGATCATCGAAAAACCGTGTACCCACTGCCGCGGAACGGGTTTCCTCAAAGAAACCAAGAAAGTCGAAGTCAAAGTCCCGGCCGGTATCGCCGACGGAATGCAGATTCGTGTCGCCGGAGAAGGCAATTCTGGCCTTAACGGCGGGCCTAGAGGCGATGTCTATGTCGAAGTCAGGGTCAAGAACGATGATCTTTTCCTTCGTGAAGGAAACGATATTTATGTAGAGATTCCGATAACTTATTCGCAGGCGGCACTCGGCGACAAACTGGAAGTCCCGACGATGGACGGGCCTGTTGATATGACTCTTCCTGCGGGAACGCAGCCGAATACTAAAATGCGGCTCAAAGACAAAGGTTTCCCCGATGTCCACGGCCGCGGCAAAGGCGTTCTCTATGTAATTTTCAAGCTCGAAGTGCCGAAAAACCTTTCCGATGCCCACAAAGAGGCTATTATGAAACTCAAAGAGTTCGAAAAGGAGATCAAGGAACGCCCGACTTTGAAGGATTATCTCGAAAAAATCAAAAAATGGTTCAATAAGTAATGTCTTTTTCGGAAAGAAACGAGATCATTTTCGGAAAAACCGGAGCTGAAAAACTCAAAAACTCTACTGTCGCGGTCTACGGTCTAGGCGGAGTTGGGGCAGCTGCGGCGATGTCGCTTGTGAGAAGCGGTGTCGGCAAAATAATTGCGACAGATTTCGACACTGTGAACGGATCGAACCTGAACCGGCTGATCTTCGGTTTCAACTCAACTGTAGGAATGAAAAAAACAGATGCTTTCGCGGCGGCGGCAAAAGAGATAAATCCTGATATCAAACTTGAACTTTATTCAGATTTTATGCACGGAAGCGATGCCGGAATGATGGTTCGCGAAGCCGATTTCCACATTGACGCGATCGACAGCCTGAACCCAAAAGTGAATCTGATAATCGGACTGCTTGAAAAAGGGGAAAAGTTTATTTCATCAATGGGAACCGGCGGCAGGATCTGCCCGGAAAAACTCGAATTTGCCGACATCTGGAAAACCGATGTCTGCTCGCTTGCCAAATTTGTCAGAAAAAGGCTCAGAAACCGAGGCTGTAAAAAGCATTTTCCGGTCGTTTTCAGCCGCGAAATTCCGTGCGATCCGGTTGAACCGGAAGAGGAAAACACCGACGGAACCGGCAGGATCCGCAAAACGCAGGGCTCTACCGTCTTCGTGCCGCAGGCTGCCGGGCTGATGCTCGCCAGTTACGCGGTCAGGACTCTGATCCAGCCCGAAAATGAAAAAAAATCTTGATTTTTTAGGTTAAATGATTATCATACCCGCGATTTTTTTGTTCCATGATTTTTTAAGGAGTTAGAAATGAAAGACAAAATCCATCCGAAGCTTGAGCTCATAACGGTTAAGTGCTCATGCGGAGCGGAATATGTTACCCGTTCCACAAAAAAAGAAGGCTACAACGTTGAAATCTGCGCACACTGCCATCCGTTCTACACCGGTAAGACAAAAATCGTCGACACCGCAGGCAGA
>DBYC01000055.1 GCA_002310035.1 bacterium UBP6_UBA1196 | reverse complement strand
ATTTGGAAAGGAAGTAAAAGATTTTTCAACAGTAGCAATTAAGAGAAATTTCAAAAATCAACGATTTTTTGAGTTTTCTCGTCAATTTTTAGGAAGAAATTTCAGAAAACGGCGTTTTTCTGAGTTTTCTCGGAGATTCTTCCCTTTGCTCAGAATAACATGCAAAAATATTCCGAAAAACAAATTTGCAGTGGAATTCTTGCCAAAACCAGGTGGCTCGCTACAATGAGGCGTTTTATTGTTTTATTTTATTAGAAGGAGATGAAAATGGCAAACATCAACCCGATAATCAAAGGTGAGTACAAAGGCGGACTGCGCAATGAATTAACTCATCTTAAATCAAACAACACGATTATGACCGATGCCCCGACAGACAATCACGGCAAGGGAGAAGCTTTTTCGCCCACAGATCTTGTTTGCGGAGCACTGGGTGCCTGCATGATGACGATAATGGGAATTACTGCTGAAGCGCACGGTTTTAATGTTGACGGCACTACATACGAAATTCAAAAAACTATGGTTGCAGACCCTCGTCGTATAGGACAGATAGACATAGTTATCAATTTTCCGCATCACGAGTACACTGACAAGCAGAAGGCAATGCTTAAAAGCGCTGCGGACACATGTCCTGTCGCAAAGACATTAGGTAGTGAAGTGATCGTAAACGTCACTATGAACTTCTAATCTAAAGAATCACAGATATTTCACAAAAATATAGAGCGTGCTGATCGCGACAACTATTATCGCGGCGGGTGCGCTGAGCTTGCAGTATCTGCCCCAGCCGACGGGGTGACCTGATTTTGCCGAAACCGAGGTCCCGACTACATTTGCGCTTGCTCCTATCGGTGTTCCGCTGCCGCCAATGTCGGTTCCCATCGAAAGTGCCCACGCCATGGTTTCAAGCGAAACTCCGGTTGATGCGGCAAGCGATTTGATGACGGGGATCATCGTTGCGGCAAAAGGGATGTTGTCGATGAAAGCGCTCGCGACTGCCGATACCCAGATGATTATCGCAATCATGATGTAGGCGTTTCCTGCCGAGACTCTTCCGATGAAATCGGCGATGAGTTTGAGGATCCCTGTCTGCTCCAGACCGCCGACGACAAAGAAAAGTCCGATGAAAAAGAGAAGTGTCTTGTAGTCGACGCGTTTCAGGATCCTGGTCGCGTACCTCGGTGCTGCAAAAAGCGTTAGAAGAGCGATCCCAAGGCCGATCGTTGCAACCGTGAGACCTGTTTCGGCGTGCGTTACAAGGAGAACGACCGCGATCGAGAAGATTATGCAGCTGTTGCTGAAGCCGATTTTGCTGACGATTGCCGATTTCGGTGTCGGAATCATTGAAATATCAATATCTTTTCCTGCGCTGTTGTATTCCTTGCGGCATAGCAGAATGAAGTAAACAAGCGTGAAGGCAAGGCAGATAAAGGCGATATGTCCGGTATTCGAGAGAAAATCACCGAAAGAATAACCGAGGCTCGTTCCGATTATGATATTGGGCGGATCACCGCACATCGTCGCCGAACCGCCGAGGTTGGCGCAGAAAATTTCGGCAAGGATCATGCTCACCGGATTGAATTTGAGAAGGCGCGAAAGTTCGACTGTTACCGCGGCAAGGAAAAGAATGACCGTGATGCTGTCTATGAACATCGAAAGGGCGAAGGAGATAAGCATGAACGCCACAAAAATGTAGATGACGCGGTAGTGGACAAGTTTCGCAAGCCTCATGCAGAGCCAGCGGAAGAAGCCCGAAGCTGCCATTCCCTCGACCATGACCATCATTCCGGCGATGAAGAAGATCGTCGCCCAGTTGATCCCGGTAGAGTTTTCGGGAACGTCGCCAGCGCTGTACCAGAAACTTTTCGTCAGAATTATTTTTATGTTAAGTGTCTCCATGATCGCGTCGAAACTATGCATCCCGAGCCCGAAAACAAGGATTGCGGTCAGGACCGCGCAGCCGAGCGTAACCAAATGGCGTTCGATTTTTTCCGTCACCATGAGAATGAACATCGCAAGAAAAATCACTACCGAAAGTATTTGTGCCAAAAGCATGATCGCACCTCATTTATTTAAAGGCTGAAACTTTTTGCAAAGCTCAGCTCGAAAAAACCCGCTGTTATAACGCGAACGATTTTTTTTGCAATATATATTCCGGTTTTGGCAGCTTGCATTTTTATCTCATTTTTTCTCTCCGTAGTCCGATAAATTCTTGCCTTTTCCCAGCTTTTCTTTAAAATTTCGCGTTTTTTGAGGTGATTTTGTTCCGAAGGAATTATGGATCGTTTTTTTAGAGCCTTTTTTATAGTGATTTCCGTTGTTTTTGTGATTTCGTGCGGAAAACTGAATGATGATTCGATAGTCTATGTTTTCAAAGGCGATGTTGTCTCGGTTTCAGATTTCAAGCTGAAATACAACCTGTGGCTGCGGCAGAACAACATGTCCGACTCGGAGGAGATGAGGAAAAACTATCTTTTCAGAGAACTTTCCGAAAAATTCCTTTACGAAATGGGAAAGAGCGAAGGAGTAGAGGATATTCCTGAAATACGCAATAAAATCGATGACTTCAAACGAAAAACGATTGTGGAATACATGAGCCGCAGGACAAAGCACGAGGTTTACGCGATCGACGACGAGGCAGTGCGGCAGTATTACATCGAAAACAAGGACAGATTTCTGCGCGAAAAGCTTTACCGCCTTTATGCGGTGAGAGTTTCAAACAAAAAGAAGGCCGACGACATCGCTCAGCAGCTTCGCAACGGCGCAAACATCAGGATCCTTTCGGCAAGCCTTTCCGATGATGAAATTTTGGCACGCAACAACGGCGACTGGGGGCTTTACAGCCCTGATGTGATGGGAGAATCGTGGAAAGACGATGTCCTGGCGAGTTTTCCCGGTGAAATACTGGGGCCATATCTTGACAGCGAGAACTTTTATACAATAATCGAGATCGCCGGTTTTGCCTACAAAAGGCATCTGACCTTCAATCTCGCGTATCCGCTGATTGTTGAGGAGCTGATCGCGAAATACGGCACTGAAAAATGGGATGAATACCGCGACAGGATGATGACGGAATACGGCGCGAAAATAAATGTTGAAAATCTTTGGTGGAAATAAAAATGCCTTTAACTTCTAAGGACTTGGAACAAAAACTTGCCGAACTTGACCAGAAATCGAAAATTTTCTTTGAATCGCTCAGCATAAATTCAAAAAGAGAGCGTCTTGAAGAGCTTAAAAAACAGCTCGATCTGCCTGAAATCTGGTCTGATACCGCGAAAATGGCGGCTCTCAACAAGGAAAAACGCGTTCTGGAAAACAATCTGGAACTTTTTTCCAGACTTGAATCGGAGATCGAGGAACTGAGCGTTGCAAAAGAGCTGATAGACGACGATCCTTCGATCGAAGGCGAGGCGGAGCTTATGCTCAGGCAGACCGACGAACTTGTCGGAAGGATCGAATTTCAGAAAATGCTCGGCGGAAAGACAGACCTTATGAACGCGATCGTCAGCATCAACGCAGGCGCCGGCGGCAGAGAGTCTCAGGACTGGGCTGTAATGCTTTCGAGAATGTATGCGAGATGGTGTGAGCGCAAAGGGTATTCGATTGAAATAATTGATAAAATTACAGGAGATGACGCTACGGCGATAAAAAATATCACTTTTATCGCGGAAGGCGACTATGCTTACGGCTATCTCAAAGCCGAAATCGGTGTCCACAGGCTTGTCAGGATAAGTCCGTTCGATGCCAACAAGCGGCGGCATACATCGTTCGCAAGCGTTTTCGTAACGCCTGAAATCGATGATTCGATCGAAATCGAGATCGATGAAAAGGATTTGAAGATAGACACTTACCGTTCAGGCGGCGCCGGCGGTCAGCATGTCAACAAAACAGATTCCGCGATAAGGATAACCCATATTCCGACAGGCATCGTCGTCCAGTGCCAGAACGACAGAAGTCAGCACAAAAACAAGGCGACGGCGATGAAGATATTGAAGTCTCGCCTTTACGAATTCGAACTTGAAAAGAAACACGAGGAGTCTTCGGAAATCGAAAAACAGAAGAAGGGTATCGATTTCGGAAGCCAGATAAGAAGCTATGTTCTCCACCCATACAAAATGGTTAAGGATCATCGGACCGATTTCGAGACGGGAAACGCCGATGCGGTGCTTGACGGCGAACCGATCCTGGATGAATTTATGGAGGATTTTCTTCTTAAAGAAGGGGAAAATAGTTAAAATTATTGATATTTTTGGAGCTTTAAATGGAGCAGTACATTGTTTGGAATATTGATCCGATTATCGCCAATATCGGGCCGTTGCAGCTCAGATACTACGGGATCCTGTTCGCTACGGCTATTTTTATCGGCTTTTATCTCGCCCGCAGAATTTACAGAAAATACGGCTTTCCCGACAAAGTCGCGGACGATCTGCTGATCTGGGGCGTCATCGCGACAGTCATAGGTGCCCGCCTTGTCCACTGCATTTTTTACGAGCCTGAATATTATTTCAGCCATCCGCTTGAAATTCTCAAAGTCTACAAAGGCGGCATTGCAAGCCACGGTGCGACGATCGGGCTTATCGTTGCAGTCCTCTGCGTCGCGAAAAAATACAAACTTTCATTCACCGATCTTGCCGACGGTGTCGTTTTCCCGGGGATCATGGGAGCGACGTTTGTCAGACTCGGCAACTTCTTCAACAGCGAGATCGTCGGCAGAATTACGGCCGTTCCCTGGGGTTTCAAGTTTTTGAGAAATCCCGACGATATGAAACTCGCGATAAACGCGGCAAGCGGACATTGCGACATTTCAAAGATGGAATGTCTGATAAATTACTGGCCGGTACGCCATCCGTCGCAGCTTTACGAGGCATTCGGCGCTTTTGTGATCCTGATGATCATGCTCACCGTTTCGTTCGTCCGCAAAGACCACAGAAAGTCAGGGCTTTACACGGCGATGTTTCTCATTCTTTATTTCTCTTTCCGCTTCTGCATCGAGTTCATCAAGGAATATCAGGTGCTTGAGGAAGGTTTGACGATGGGGCAGTATCTCAGCATGCCGTTTATAATTTTCGGAATTTTCATGCTTTGGCATTTTCACAAAAAACAGCCGAGGCTGGAACAGAAGGTGACCGCAAATGAAAGAGCAAAATCGAAAAAATAAGTTTTTATTCTGCAAACTCACGCTTCTTGCACTTTTTATACTGCTGTTTTCCGATATTCAAGCCATGCCCTTTGTTTTGAAAAGCGTCGACGGCTCGTGGCTTCCGATGATCGCGCAGTCATGGGTCGCTAAAAACGGCGGTGTTCTTGTCAAAATTGCCGACGGAATAAATCCGAAAGCGCTCAGGGAGGAGATGAATTCAAAAATCCGCGATCTCAATGTCGAAATTCTGGGAAAAGACCTTTTTTTCCCGACGACGACCCCTGACAGCCTTTTCGAAATGTTGAAAAATATCGATATCGATGTTTCGGAAATAACCACAAAACGCCAGAATACTTATGAAAATTCCGATATTTTTGTTAAAAAAAGCTCCGAAAGCACCGTTCCGAAAGAGGAAGTAATCGAAGCGATTGTTGAAAATTCGTTTTATGACGAGCTTAATAAAAAGGTCGTTGTTTCTATAAAAATTCAGCAGCGGGCGAAAAACGGAGCGTTTACAAAGCTTAACGGAAAATACAGAATTGAACACACTTACAGGATAAAAGACGGCATAATTGATCCTTTAGATGCGGAAAACATGGCTTTCGTTCCGCTTATTATGCTTAAAAAAGGTAATAAAATCAGTTTTGTACCGACGAAACTCGATTCAAGGGTCTTGACTATAATGCCCGATTTTAAAATCAAATGATCAACAATTTTCAGAGGTGAAAATATGAAAGCAGCTTTGATTGGACTGCCGTTTTCCGGCAAAAGCACGGTTTTTCAGGCTTTGACAGGAATCGAGAGCGGCAAAAAAGAGGAAACTGTCGGCACGATTAAAGTTCCCGACGAAAGAATCGACAGACTTGCGGAAATATATAATCCGAAAAAGAAAACCTACAGCGAATTCGTTCTCAGCGACTACACTGTTCCCCCGTCAAAAGAAACGGCAATTCCTGCAAAAGTAAAAAATCTGATCCAGAAAGCCGATCTTCTGATCGTGACTTTGAGAAATTTCGACTCTTTGATGACTTCGGATGCGACGGATGCTGCAACTGAATATCAAAAAATCAAGGAAGATCTGATACTTACCGATTTTGTTGTGATCGAGAAACGGCTTGAGCGCGAGATGAAGGAAAAGAAAAATCCGCCTGAACTTAAGATCCTGCAAAGGCTGCGCGATCTTTTTGAAAACGGCGAATTTCCGGCTCCGGACACTGTATCTCCTGAAGAGATGGAACTTATCGCGAACTACAATTTTCTTTCGCTGAAAAAGATTATCGTCCTTCTCAACCAGCCCGAAGGCGAACAGACTGTTCCCGAAGCGCTTGCAAAGCAGCTTTCCGCCGACGGAATCTCATATTTCTGTGTCAGCGCGCCGCTTGAAGTCGAACTGTCAGAACTCTCTCCGGAAGAACAAGCAGAATTTTTGAAAGATTACGGTCTGACGGAAAGTGCTTCGGTCCGCTTTATAAAAAGCGCTTATTCGGCACTCGGACTGATTTCGTTCCTCACAGCGGGAAGTGACGAAGTCCGCGCATGGCCGATCAAGAACGGCACTCCGGCGTTATATGCGGCTGGAAAGATCCACTCCGATATCCAGCGCGGCTTTATCCGTGCCGAAGTCGTTCACTTCGACGATTTCATCAAATACGGAAGCGAGGCTGAGTGCAAAAAAGCTGCGGCTTACCGGCTTGAGGGCAAGGAATATGTCGTTAAGGACGGCGATATTATCAATTTCAGATTCAATGTTTAGGAGAAACAATGGCATTACTGCATATTTCGACTGTCGGCGACAAAGTTTTGCGCGAAAAGGCGAAAGAAGTCACCAAATTCAACGAAGAACTCAAAGAACTTGCGAAAAATATGGCTGATACGATGCGCGCGGCCGATGGTCTTGGCATCGCGGGTCCTCAGGTAGGCGTTTCACTGCGGATTTTTGTCATAGATTTCGGATACCTGGATTTTGTAAAGGCCGAGGAGAACGGTGAAAAGCCGAAAAGCGCGGAATTCCGTCCGGTAGCTTTCATAAATCCCGAAATTACCGAAAAAGAAGGAAAAATAGTATACGGAGAAGGGTGCCTAAGCGTGCCGAAATACAATGCCGATGTCGAGCGTGCCGAAAAAATCGTCTGCAAGTATTTCGATATTGACGGAAATCCTCAGGAAATCAAGGCAACCGGTCTTACTGCTGTCGCGATCCAGCATGAAAACGACCATCTCGACGGCGTTCTTTTCATTGACAAGATCAGTTCTCTCAAAAGGGGAATCGCCCTCAAAAAAGTCAAAAAATTTCTCGGCGCGGTTCGTGAAAACGGTTCGAAAACCGAGACGGAACTTTACGGCAAAGAATAAAAGCGAGGTTCTTTTTTGAACAATTTCTACAAAAAATTCATAAGTTTTTCGGCAAGACACACATGGTTTATGATGCTATGTCTTGCAATCGTTACGGCTCTGGAACTGTTTTACATCAAAAACAACCTGAAAATCGACACTGATATCCGCGCCCTTTTCAAAGGCGACAACGAAATGGTCCTGGAACTTGAAAAAATGGAGGATATAGTCGGCAGTTATTCGACAGTTCTCGTCGTCGCTCACTCTCCGAACCGTGAAAAAAACATCGAAGCTCTGCGGCTCGTCAAGGAAAAAATCGACGGAAATCCGCTTGTCAGGTTTGTCGAATTTGACAGAGATGTCGAATATCTGGAAAAAAACGCCCTTCTTTTTGCGACACTGGATGAGCTTCAAAGGATAAAAACAGAAGTCCAGAGACAAATTGCCGAAGCTGTGAAAAGGGAACTTTCTTTGAGCGGAGAATCAGATGCAAGTTCTGAAAATAATTCTGAAAACGCTAAAGAATCGGACAACTTGACTTCAAAAATGGATGAAGTTCTTGAAAGGGCGGAAAGCTACCGCACGAAATATAAAATGGACAAGTTCTATGAAGTCGAAAACGGAACTTATGTCGCGATGAAAGTGCGTCCTGCAGGCGGTGAAACCAATGTCGCCGACAGTAAAAAAATAGTCGATCTGCTTGAAAAGGCGATCGCCGAGGTCCAGCCTGAAAAACTCGGAGTAGAAGTCGAGGCAGGGGGGAATTTCCGCAACAAACTGCGTGAAATGACAGCGATTTACAATGATGTCTTTTCAACTCTGGCAATCTGCATCATCCTCCTTTCGCTTACGATAATTTTTTATTTCAGGTCGTTGCGCGCACTTCTCATCGTCTTTTTCCCGCTTTCGTCGGGAGTTCTGAGCGCGATTTCTGCAATGCAGTTCTTTGTCGGCGGGTTCAACATAATTTCTGCGTTTTCGTTCACGATACTCTACGGTCTGGGAATCGATTTTTCGATCCATCTTCTGGGAAGATTCAGTGAACAGGCAGAAACTTCAGCAAACACAGAAGAAGCCCTCATGAAGTCGATGCCGGTCGTAATGCCGTCGATTTTCTGCGGTGCGATAACGACCGTGGCGGCTTTCTTCTCTCTGATAATGATCGATTTTAAAGGATTTTCCGATTTCGGTCTGGCTGCCGCGCTCGGTGTTTCGACATCTTTTCTTGCGATCATGTTTTTCTTTCCGTCGATCGTCTTCTTCTTCGACAGAATGAGACCGTTGCGGATAAAGGCGCGGACAACAGGTTTTCTGGCCTCGCTCTACACTGAATTTTCGAAAGATCCGTCAAAAGTTTTTATCATTTTCCTTATTATCACGGCTGTAGCTGTTATTTCCGTGAGATTCGGCGAAATCGAGTATGATTTCGACAACCTGACTTTCCCGGGAAAGTATGAGGACAGCATCACAAACCGTTATATTGCCGCCCAGAAACGGGAAAAAACCGATGCTATTTCAACGGGACTTCCGTCTTTTATTGTTACAAATTCTGCCGAAGAAACTGAGGATGCCACAAGAGCTCTGGCGAAAATGAAGGCTGAAAACCTGACTTCCATTGAATTTAAGGATTTTATATCAATATACACTTTTCTTCCGGAATATCAGGAGGAAAAAATTAAAATCATTAAAGATATAAAGAAGTTGATCGAAAGAAAAATAAATCTTTTTACTACAGAAGAAATTGATAAATACAATAAGGAATTCAAACCTTACCTTGAAGTTTCATCAGTCATGGAAAAGGAGAAACTGCCTGACTGGATCACAGACAAACTTTCACTGAAAGACGGCTCTTCCGACAGGTTCATAATGGTTGCTCTCGGAGGAAACAAATCAGATGTCAACGATGTTATGACAATAATAGACGAGTTCGGAACAATTCGTGGAAACATTAATAGTTACCGACTGTTAGGCTCGTACATGCTCCTTTCGGAAATCAAAAAGGTAATCGAATACCATGTTCCGCTCGCGATAGTTTTCGCCTTCTGCTCGGTTTTCATTGTTCTTGTCCTCCTTTACCGCTCGTTTGTAAACGCTTTCGTCGTTTTCCTTCCGCTTGCGGCCGGTATTCTGTGGATGATCCTCGTGGCAGTCTGCTGCGGCATAAAATTCAATGTTTTCAATATGATAATCATTCCCACCGTCATCGGAACGGGCATAGATTCGGCGATTCACATCTACTACCGCTACCGCTCCGCGCCCGATAAAATGATCGAAAACCTCAAAAACACCGGCGGTTCCGTTTTCTATTCGTCGCTCACGACTCTGGTAGGCTTCGGCAGCGTCGCGCTCGCCAAACATAAAGGCCTGCAGTCGATCGGAATCATGGCTTCGATAGGAATCGTCATGGTGACTCTTGTAAACCTGGTATTTTTTCCTGTAATTATCAGATGGATCGCTGATTTAAGAAAGAAAAGATCGAAGAAGAACGTTTAGAATAGCCCTATTTCTTTAAGGAAAACGATCAGCAGAAGAACAGGTGACACATATTTTGCGGCGAAAAGAAGTATTTTATTGACCGGTTTAGCGCCGATTTCTGCATATTTCTGCTCATTCGATATCGCCCAGGCAAAAACGAGAGCCGTCCCGAGACCGCCGAGCGGAAGCATATAGCAGGAGGAGATTTTGTCGAAAATATCGAGAAAAGGAACTCCGCCGACATTCCAGGATGAGACTGCGGAAAGGATCCCGAGCGCCCAGATCACTGTTCCCATTAGTAGAATCGATTTTGTTCTTGAGAACTTGTATTCATCTACAACAAACGAAACAGCGACTTCAAGAAGAGAGATCGCGCTGGTTATCGCGGCGAAAAGGACAAGAGCGAAAAAGGCGATAGAAACGATGTGACCGCCAGGCATCTTAGCGAAAAGGACGGGGAGGGTTTTGAAAATGAGTCCCGGTCCTGCGCTCGGTTCAAGCCCGTTGGAAAAGACTATCGGGAAGATCACAAGGCCTGCCAGAAAAGCGATAAGGGTATCTACCGAAGCGATCTGAACAGCAGATTTCGTTATGTTGACGTCACCTTTGAGGTAACTTCCGTAGGTTATCATTGCCCCCATTCCGAGCGAAAGAGTGAAAAACGAAGTTCCGAGAGCTTCAAGCAGCGATCCGCCCGTTACTTTTGAAAAATCGGGGTAGGTGAGGAAGTGCCATGCATCTTTCATTCCGTCGAGAGTCAGCGAGTAGCAGACAAGGATGATGAGAAGTATTCCGAGAGTCGGCATGAGGATCTTGCTCGCCTTTTCTATACCTTTCATAACGCCTTTCATAAGGATCAGCATGACTGTGACCATGACAAAAGTGTGCCATGCGACATTGAGCCACGGAGTCGCGTTCAGATTGTCGAAAATAGTGCTGATTTCGGTCTCGGTTCCGGAAAATCCGCGGAAACTGAGCATGAGATAATGACAGATCCAGCCTGTAATTACCGAATAATACGAAAGAATTATGATCCCGCATAAAACTCCGGCATATCCTATCGGCGAAAACGGAACTTTTCCTTTCTGGAAAAATCTGAACGCGCCTACTGGATTGAGCTGGCTCTTTTTCCCGATGTAGATTTCGGTGATAAGTATCGGAATTCCCACAAGAATTATGCATGCAAGATAAATCAGTATGAAGGCGCCGCCGCCGTTTTTGCCGACGACATAGGGAAATTTCCAGATGTTTCCGAGTCCGACGGCGCTTCCTACAGCCGCTAAAATAAAACCGAGTTTGTTTCCCCAATGATCTCTTGAAGACATTCGATCCTCACAAGTAACTATTGATAATCAAAGAACTTTTTTGAAAAAAGTGGAGAAAAAGCAGCACATAAGCCGGATTCTGTTTTAACCAGTCATTCATCTGGAATTACAGTTGCCTGCAATCTCAAGCGGTCAACCCGAATGCGTCGGACGGGCGATCCTTATCTGCCGCGGCAGATGGCATTTCTATTAGACCTTGCTCCGAGGGGGGTTTGCCATGCGGGCCGCGTCGCCGTGACCCCGGTGGGCTCTTGCCCCGCCTTTTCACCTTTTCCCGGATGAACCGGGTAGTTTATTTTCTGCTGCACTTTCCGTAACATTGCTGCTCCTGGCCGTTAGCCAGCCCTCCGCCCTTAGGAGTCCGGACTTTCCTCTGATAAATCAGCGACTGGAAGTGCTGCTTTTTCACAAGTAAAAGAACTACTTTCCTTCTTCGGAATTCGTTTTTGAATTGTCGTGGTGGCTGTCGCCCGGAATAAGTATGCACTGGCAGTTCGGGCAGACTTCGATCCTGGTGGCACGAAGAACCATGTTGTAAAGCTCAGGAGGAAGCTTCATGTTGCAGCCGAGGCAGAGTCCGTAAGCAGGGGTGTCTTTCTCTTTTCTGTATTCCGCTTTGGCGATGGCTCTTCCGTTCGGCGATGTTTCAAGGATCCTCTGGTATTTTCTATAAACCACTTGTCTGATGTTCTGTGTGAGCTTTTCTCTGTCGTCGTAGAGTTTGTCGATCGTTTTGTCAAGCTCTTCCATCCTTTTGGTATTGAGCGCGATCTGCTTTTTGAAGCCGTCTATTTCCTTGGAAAACTGCTCGTCAGTAGCATTGAGTTCCTCTGTTTTGGTCTCGATTTCCTTGTTTATTTCGGCAATTTCATCACCTAAATCCCTGTTAAGCCTTTTAATAGCGTCGATTTCTCTCAAAAGAGCGTTGTATTCCTCTTTGTTTCTGATAGCTGACTGCTTTCCGGTGATGGTTTTCAGCTTTTCTTCGCCTTTTTTAAGGATTTCGTCTCTTTTTTCCTTTTCGCTTACCTGAATGCTGATCGCGCTTTTCAATTCGGCGATTTTGTTTTCCTTTTCCACAATCTGCTCTTCCAAAGCCTTGTTGTTTTCCGGCAGCGTGTCAAGCTCCTCTTCAAGGTTGAAGATTTTGGAATCGACATCCTGCAGGGTTTCCAGTTTTTTCAGTTCTTCAAGCAAAGAAACCTCCATTAGTTAAAAAGCAAAAAAAAAGCACTTGTCGCGAAAACAAGTGCTTTTTGAATTTTATCACGAGATTTGTAAATAAACAGCAAATCAGCCTCCACAAAAAAGTGGTGGGCCCAAGAGGGTTCGAACCTCTGACCATCCGGTTATGAGCCGGGGGCTCTACCAACTGAGCTATAGGCCCGCAAAGCGCAAACAGTATAGTCATTTTCATTTTGAATGCAACAAAAAAGATAATTTTTTTTGATCTTAGCGAAAAGTTAAAATGCTTCCAGCAGATTGAAGTAAAATTTATAGCCTTCCGGCGTGAAACCCATGTCGAAACGCAGGTTTATTTTTTTTTCTTTCGCAAGTCTGAATCTTATCCCGAATCCGCCTCCGTATTTGAGATCCTGAAAGATGAAATCGGTGAAATTTTTCTGTACTTTGCCGGTTCCGAAGAAGAGTGTTCCGCCGAAACGCCAGTAAATCGGAAAACGCCATTCAGTCTGTACCGCTATCATGTAGTTGTCCCGGAATCTGTCGCCGACATAGCCGCGCATAATGTCCTTGTCGCCGATCGTAGGCAGAAAGGAGAGAGGCGCGTTGCCGCGGACTCCTTCAAAATTTAGCTGAAATCCCAAAACCGATTCAAATTTCGGTATCGGAATTTTTACGAAAGTGCGTCCGTCGATAAAAATACGCGAAAAACTGTACTGGCTGCCTAGCCAGAAGGGATGATACTGATAAACGGCTTCGGCATAGCTTCCAGTTGTCGGGAAAAACGAGTCGTCGGTGCTGTCATAGCTCAGTCTGATGCCGATTCCGGAAATAAACCCTTCTTTTTTGTGGTTGTCGAAATATTTTTCCGCTAGCCCGTCTTTCTGGGATTTGACAAGCATATGATAGCCCTGCGAAAGCGAAATTCCAGCATAGAACGATTTCCAGATCCTGCGGTTGACCGAGTTCTCGAATTGAAAGGTGAAAGGCTCGAAAATTTCGTGGTCTTCTTTCGGCGTATCGTTGCCGATGCCGTAAAAATCGGTCGGATACTTTTTGAACACAAGCTTGCTCTTCCAGTGCCAGTTCGCACGGTTCCAGTAAAGATTTCCGACATTGGCATTGAGCAGCTGGTTTCTCAGCGTGTAGAAAAACACAACGGCGAGGGAATTCGATTTGCTCACGCTGTCGTCTTTGTAATGCTCCTTGTGAAGAACCGCCGATGCGCCGAAACCAAAACTTGTATCGCTTGAATAGAAGACGATCGGAAACGCAATGACTCCGATTTTGTTTTTCTCTTTTTCCGCTTTTTCTTCGACTTTTGTACTGATTTCTTCGGAAGATCCCGTATTTTCATCTGCGCCGCAGTTAAAAAACTGTAATAAAAAGAATAATAAAATCAGAATCTTGCGTGCCATAGCCAACTAATTTTGCCAAACATCGAGCTTGGCCGCTTTCAAAGCCTCTTTCACGTTCATTCCGGGATTTTTAGCCAAAACCGAATTCAGGTTTCTGCTGAAATTTCCGAAAGAGAAGTGGGGGTAAAAGAAAATTTTTTCCTTTAATTCAGGATTTTGCGCACATCTTTCTTTTAAAGTTTTAAGATATTCGGCAAATAGCTTTTTTTCGCCGAGTTCGCTGCAACCGGTTATCCAGAGTTCGGCTTCCGTCGCTTCGAGCATATCAACTGCCAGATTTGCCATGAATTTTTCGGAATCTTCAAACAAGCTCTTGAAATTTTTGAGTTTTTTGAGGTCAAGCGTGCTTTTTGTGTGGATAAAAGTTTTGTTGAGTACTGCAACTTCCTTGTCGAAATCGCTGACAAGCCCGTTATTTTTGAAGAAATTCCGTGCCGTTTTTCCCGCTTTTCCGACTAAATAGCACTCTTCTTCCTGCTCGGTCATTCCTGGGTTGTCGGCAACTAGAATGTATTTCAGATTTGTGATCTTCAGCAGGTTTCTGTTGAATACCACAGCGTTTGAAAGAGGATAACCGTAAGCTTTTGCAATTTCTTCAACCGCTTGAAAGAACTCCGGATTTTCGGAATTTACTTTTGAAACATGATTTTCGAAATTTCGGACTAAGTCCCGGATTTTATTCATAAACGTGAACCGGAATTTCTCCTTTGATTCCGTAGTAGCAGCCTTCCGCGAGAGCTTTCATTTCGTCTTCGCCCGGGAAAACTTCTACATCAGCGATGAAGGAAACTTTCTCTTTGATCCAGCCGACGAACATTTTGTCGTAAGCGATTCCGCCGGTGAGAATGATGACATCAACTTTGCCGTCAAGAGCCGCAGCGAGTGCGCCGATCCCTTTTGCGACCTGATAAGCCATAGCTCTGTAAACAAGTTCCCATTCCTTGTCGCCCGCTTTTACGCGCTGCTCAACTTCATACGCACTGTTCGTGCCGAGGTAAGCGACAAGACCGCCGTTTCCTTTGATTTTTTTCATAATCTCAGCTTTCGTGTATTCGCCGCTGAAGCACATGTTTACAAGCTGACCAACCGGAACGCCGCCGCTTCTTTCGGGAGTGAAGGGACCTTCACCGTTAAGCGCGTTGTTGACATCGATGACTCTGCCGTTCCTGTGCGCGCCGATCGAGATTCCGCCGCCCATGTGAGCTACGATGTAGTTAAGATCCTCATATTTTTTGCCTCTTTCGCGGGCATATCTTCTTGCAACCGCTTTCTGGTTGAGTGCGTGGAAAATGCTGCGTCTTTCGATTTCGGGCATTCCGGAGAATTTTGCCAGAGGCTCCATTTCATCAACGACCGAAGTGTCAACAGTGTAGGCCTTTACATTTTTTCCGCTGAGTTTCGACGCCTCTTTCGCGATTTCGTAAGCGATAGGAGCTCCGAGGTTGCAGACGTGCTCACCGATTTTCGGGTGCTTGATGTCGTCGATCATAAGCGGGTTGATTTCGTAAACGCCGCCGAGAATAGGTTTGTGGAGACCGCCTCTGCCGGCGATCACGTCTAATGATGCGACATCGATTCCTTCTTCTTCAAGTTTTTTGAGAACGATATTTTTTCTGAAGTCATACTGATCGAAAACACAGGTAAAACCAGCCAGTTCTTCTACATCGTGTTTGATGTTTACAGTCAAAATCTCTTTCGTGTCTTCATAAACAGCCACTTTCGTGGAAGTTGATCCGGGGTTGATTGC
>DBYC01000079.1 GCA_002310035.1 bacterium UBP6_UBA1196 | reverse complement strand
AACTACTATCCGCCGAGAGGAGACGACAAGGAAGCATGGGACAACATCGACATTTTCGGATGGCTCAACATGCCGATGCAGATCAAAGTAAACTTCCTCTGCCGTGACTCCATCCTTGCAGCTCCGGTCGTTCTCGACACGCTGCTCTTCATCGACCTTGCAAGAAGAGCAGGTATGTACGGAATCCAGGAATGGATGAGCTTCTACTTCAAGTCCCCGATGGTTGCTGAAGGCCTCTATCCGGAACACGATGTTTTCATCCAGCACACCAAACTCAAAAACACCCTCAGATACATGATGGGCGAAGAGCTTATCACGCATCTCGGCAACGAATACTACGACTACTCGAAAGAAGACTAGTTTTTTGAAATTTGATTTTTTGCGGGAGCTTCGGCTCCCGTTTTTTTTAACGATTTCCGCTAAAAAACCGGAAATGTCTTGATTTATCGTTTTTTTAGACTATAATATTGCGGTTTTTTTTAAAAACTGATTTTTTGTAATATTTTTTGGGAGATTTAAAATGAAAAAAGTATGTTTTATTTTTGTGATTTTCGCAGCACTTTTTCTTACAGTTGCCTGCGAAAAAAACAACAAATCCACGACGAACGAATTGAATGATGAAGATGCTGTTGACACCGCTGACGACACCGATGCAGCTGATTCCGATAAAGCTGACAGCGACAAAACCGATTCAGCTGATTCCAGCGACACTACCGACTCCGGCGACACGACAAACGACGGTGATCCGGCTGACTCCAGCGACACTGAAAATGACGGCGACACTACCGACTCCGGCGACACGACAAACGACGGTGACACAGCCGATACAGGCGACACGACAAACGACGGTGACGCAGATGATTCCGGCGATACGGTAAACGACGGCGATGTAGATGATACAGGCGATGAAGAAAACGACGAAGACACAGTTACCGAAACAGATCCGTGCAACCCTAACCTGTGTCTGGCTGATGAACATTCAGACGGTATCTGCACCGTTGAAGAAGGCGATACTTATTCCTGCGGATGTGTAAGCGGCATGCTCGGCAATTATATGTGGTATGAAGATCAGTGCCGTCTTGTCGTCACCAAAACTTTCTGCAGACAGCTCGCGGAAGATGTTCAGGATTATTTGGAGATTCCTGACTGGGTCACCGATGTCGTAGAATTTGTCTGCTACTGCTTTACAGAGAGTGAATGTGTAATCACGATTGATTTCTAGAAAGCAGAATATCTCTTTTTAAATCCTTACAAACTGATTCTTGACTTATATTTTTTTGGCTGTAATCCTTAGCCGTTATCCGTATCTTTCAGGAGGCGGCAATGGAATCCGAAGAAAAAAAATACACTCAGGGTGAAGAATTTCTCAACGCTTTCAGCCACGCTTTTGGAGCGCTCTTCGCGATCTACGCGATGGTCATGCTCGCATTTAAGTCAACGACCGCGATGCAGAGCGCGACGACTGCGATTTACAGCGCGATGCTTTTCATTTCGTTTGAATCGTCGACCTGCTATCACGCAATGACGAACGAAACCGCGAAAAAAGTCTTCCGCAGGATCGACCACAGCGCCATTTATCTCCTGATCGCAGGGACCTACACACCGATGCTCATGCTCGTGCTTGAAATCCCCTATTCGATCATTTTTCTCGTTATGATATGGTATCTTGCGCTCACCGGAGTCGTTTTTTCGTGCCTCACGCTCAAATTCAAGCGTCTTTCGACAGGTCTGTATGTCCTCATGGGCTGGCTTTCAGTCTTCCTGCTTTACATTCTCTGGTCAAAAGATCTGAAAATGACCATGCTTTATCTGATTCTCGGCGGAGTCATCTACACTGCGGGAAGTTATTTCTACCTTTCGAAACGGAAATACTTCCACGGGATCTGGCACTTTTTCGTCCTTTTCGGCGCGATTCTGCACTACATGGCGATAATCTCGCTGCTGTAATTCCAAAAATTACCTTCGATACAGCTCAATTCCTTGATTTTCCGGCAATTATTTGTATAAAAACTGAGCTTTGTGCGGGAGGCGTTTATGAGCAGAAAACTTGATCTTTTGGAAGAGCAGTATAATTCAAACCCCAGTCTGCCGAATCTCATTGAACTTTTGGAAGAGTGCAAGCGGGAGCAGCAGTGGGAAAAAATCTTGCAGATCACTTCGATAAGAAGCGGCTCGGAAACACCCGAAGTTCATTTTTACCGTGGCATCGCCCTCATAAATACAGGCAAAAAAAAGGAAGGTGTAAAAGAACTGCGCGCCGTTATCGCGGCAAATCCGAATCATTTCGCGGCCAAAAAAGAGCTTGAAAAGTATGCCGACGACGACGAAACCAAAACCGCGGACGAAGTGCAGGGGAAAAAAATCCGCGACATCGTCATCGTAAAACCGACGCTCGAGACGAACGAACATTACAACAGGCTGAAATTACGCAATTTTTTCATTATTATTGTTTTTATTGCAGGAATAACCACGGCGCTTTACTTCCTTTTGAAGGAAAATCCGGCAAAACAATATGAAGATATGCTTGAAGAACCGCTTGCGAGCTTCACTTCGCTCTCTTTTCAGGATTATTCGGCATCAGTACGCAACCTCAAGCTCGCCGACATCCGCGAAGGAATGGGCGACAACATAAAAAAGGCGATCCTCTGGACTTACGCGCTCGGAATCCTCGATTTTCACATCACTTCCGACTTCGAGGACAGCGATGTTCCGCAGTTCAGGATCTATTCTACCCTTGTTTCGGACAAAGGAAAAGAGCTTACTCAGCTTGTCGATTCGATCGAAAACCGCGTTCCGCCGGTCGACAGCGAATATTTTCACAAACTTGATTTTGAGTATCCGGCAACAAAGGAGAAAATAGCTTCGCTTGAATTCGATATTCCTGAAAAAATCGAAAGATCCAATCTCCGAAACGCTTTTTACACAGCTCTCATGCTGTTCAGACAGGATAAATTCCAGAATGCTTCCGAGCTTAACAATAGGATTTTAGCGGCTTTCCCGCACTATGAACTTTCGCAGAAACTAAAAATAATGATCGAAGCGAAAGCCGCGGCTGACAGCGGGAAAGAACTCGAAAATGCAGATCATCACCTCGCAGTTCTCGACAACTGGAAGAATCTGAGCCCGGAAAGATACTTTTTCGGCGAGGCAAAAATTCTTTTAGGCCAGGCAATGAAAGACGACAAAATTATCACCGAAGGATTTTATTCGGTCTGTCCGGGGCGCACTTTCTGCCGTGACATTGTACGCGAATTTATTAAGAAAAATCCGAACGAAGCATACCGCATGGCACTCTACATGAAGGAAAAGAAGGACACTGCGCGTGACGGAGAGGACATCAAGCTCGTTCTCGAAGCAAGCCTTGCCAACAACGATTACAGCAACTGCTACTTCGCATATCACGAACTCCAGCAGTTTTTCCCCGATAGCGTAAACAGCGAAATTTTTGCAACAGGAGCCCTTTGCAGCGAGAAAAACGGCTACTTCGAAGAGGCTGTGGCAGCTTACGAACAGATAAACGAAAAAGAACGTAATGACAACATTACCGCGAAAATACTGAGCATGAAATACCGCCTTACGAACGAGGATCTTTACATGAACCAGCTCAAGGGGCTTGTCGAGAAAAATCCCGAAAATCTTGAAATGCTCTACTCCTTTTTCGAAGTCCTTTCGCACAAAAACGATATTCCTGAAGTGATAAAACTGCTTGAAAAGATTTATAAACTCGAAAAAGACGAGAACAAAATGACGGTTATCGACGAATTCCTGAAGTTCGGCGCGGTTTATCAGGCAGTTAAAACTCTGGAAAAGCTGAATACAAAAGAGGCTCGGGCTAAACTCAACGAAATCTACAACCGTTACATGCTTTTCGACAAGGCCGATTCGTATCTTGAACTCGGCAAAAACAACGATCCGCTCTGGATCGCCCTCAGAGAGCAGATAAAAATGAAAGAAGCCGGCGAACTTGAGATCGTCTCGAAAGAGACTGACAAACTCATGGGAACTTTGCAGAGATGCGAGCCTGCCCTCCTCTATCTCAAAGCTGAAATCTACCGCAGTCAGGGTGACAAGCAGCGCACATTTGCGACGATCGACGCAATGATCGAGTGCAACCGCTTCTACCTTCCGGCACTTGCTTTCGCGTCTGAAATAACCTACTACCAAGGCGATCTGACGAAGGCGAAAAACGGACTCAACTACATTCTGGAAAACGAGAAATTCCTCTCTCCCGGCGAGCTTATCATGCACAATTACCTGATCCTTCTCAGCGCCGAGATCATGGTCAACGAAGGTCTGGAAAATAAAATCATGTCTTATTTGCAGAAAAATCTCGACAAAAAGCGCCCGATGGGCTCTCGCGAAGTCGAGATCATCACCGACATAACGGAAAAGCTCAAAGAATCGAAGCAGCGTGCTTTGAGAAAATTTTTGATAAAAAACTACAAGTTTTCAGTTCCTTTTAACGAAAGATGATTGGAGGAATCATGCTTTACGAACACAAAAAAATAGAGCCGAAATGGCAGAAAAAGTGGAGAGAATCGGGAATTTTTGAATACAAAGGTGCGGCTGATCCGCGTCCGAAATACTATATGCTCGAAATGTTCCCCTATCCGTCGGGCAGACTTCACATGGGACACGTCAGAAACTATTCGATAGGCGATGTCGTCGCTAGATACTACTTCAGAAAAGGGTTCAACGTCCTTCATCCGATAGGCTGGGACTCCTTCGGTCTTCCCGCTGAGAACGCCGCGATCGAAAACAAGATCCCGCCGGCAAAATGGACTTACGCCAACATCGACAACATGCGCGAACGCTTCCACCAGCTCGGTTTCAGCTACGACTGGAGCCGCGAAACTGCGACATGCAGGCCGGAATACTACCGCTGGGAACAGAAATTCTTCATCGAAATGTTCAACCGCGGCCTTGTCTACAAGAAAAACAGCGAGGTCAACTGGTGCCCGAAATGCAACACCGTCCTTGCCAACGAGCAGGTCGAAAACGGCATCTGCTGGCGTCACGG
>DBYC01000063.1 GCA_002310035.1 bacterium UBP6_UBA1196 | reverse complement strand
GCAAATATCGCGCTCGGTTTTCCGGCAGACCTAAGGGATTACGGCATCGGAGCTCAGATTCTGTCTGAAATCGGAGTCAAAAAAATCAGGCTTCTCACGAACAATCCAAAGAAAATCAAAGGTTTGACAGGATACGGTCTTGAAATAACCGAGCATGTTCCGAATGTCTGCGGAGTGCAGAAAGAGAACAGAAGATACCTAGAGACCAAACAAAAAAAGATGGGACATACAATTTTTACGTCAGATAAAAAGAATTAACAACGGAGATTGAAATGGAAGTAAAAACTTTTTCAGGCGATCTTAGTGCAAAAGGAAAAAAATTTGCGGTAATCGTTTCGAGATTCAACAGCCTTCTTTCGGAATCGCTTCTTAAAGGCGCGATCGACTGCCTCGAGCGTCACTATGCTGAAAGCGTTGAAGTAATCAAGGTTCCAGGTGCATTTGAGATTCCTTTCGCGGCAAAAAAAGCGGCTCTTTCCAAAAAATATGACGCGATAGTTTGTCTCGGCGTCATCATCCGCGGCAGCACTCCTCATTTTGACTTCATCGCGGCGGAAACAAGCAAGGGAATAGCCCAGGCTTCGCTTGAAACAGGCGTTTACATGTCTTTCGGCGTCCTTACGGTCGATTCGATCGAGCAGGGCATAGAAAGAGCAGGTACCAAGGCAGGAAACAAAGGCTTTGACGCGGCGCTTGCAGCCATCGAAATGCTTAATTTGTCGGATAAACTGAAATAGCGGGAAAAGTTATGGGATTAAGAAGACGTTCAAGAGAAAAAACTTTGCAGATTCTTTACAGTCTTGAATTTAACAAAGACATGACTGTTGATGAAGCTGTAAAAACTTATGTTACATATTTTAACATTTCGTCGCTTAAGCAAAACGAGAAAAATGAAACAGCCGTAAACAATGAAGCGCCATCATCGGAAGAAGAAAGTGTTTTCATAACATATCTTCTGAATACGGTGAAAAACAACATTAACGAGATCGAAAGACTTATCGAAGAGGCTGCTATAAACTGGCGGATAGAGCGTATCGCGCTCATCGAACGCAACATTCTGAGGATGTCGGTGGCTGAACTTATCGACGAGAACAACGGTGTTCCGTTCAAAGCGACGATAAACGAAGCTATTGATATCGCTAAGAAATTCGGCAGCAAAGAATCTAGTTCGTTTGTTAACGGCATAATAAACAAAGTTGCGGATATTATTGACATTAAAAGCAAAAAACTATGAAACTTAACGGTGAAAGGCTGGTTCCGTTCTGCACGGTCATACTTGTAAGAATAGATAAATACGAAGATCTGTCGGCACAGATAAAGGAGTGGTGCGAAAGCGACTCGTTCAATCCGCAGGGAAAGGTTTATCTTGTTGACTGCGACCGGAATAAAGTAAAAATGTTCTCTTTGAACGAGAGAAAAATAACGACATTCGAGGATGAATATTCGTTTTTCGAGCTTGTCAGATTCATTCAGAAAGCGAAACCTTCGTGCATCATCGATTTCTGCAACAATGCGCGTTCAAAAGCCGTCGTGTTCTTTTCCCATGCGGGATGCGCGATATGCAAAAGGAGCTTTTTTTCACTGTTTTTTGCCGAAGCAGGATACAAAAAAGAGGCGCTCGGAAACCTGAAAAAGACCGCTCCCTGTTTCTTCAACAATAATCAAGAAAAAGAGAACGGCCGTTTCGTCTATAGAACAACAAGTAGCGCCGATATTCCGGCTGAGTTTATGGACCAGACCGAAGAAGAAGTCGAAAAAGAGGAAAAGCTCGTGATCGATTTAGGCGGAATTCCCGAAAAGCCGGCCGGCAGGATCCTGTGGGTGCCGAAAAGAACGACGGCTCGCGGAATGTGGGCTGATTTCAAAAATCTGACATATTACGCCGAAAAGGAAAATGTGGTCATTGATGTCCATTTAAAAAATGAAAAAGCGAAAAAAAGATTCGACAGCGTATTTTTCATTAAGGGACGAAAAATGGACCTCGACCGATACTTGAATCCAATTGTCTGTGAAAATCTCTCTGACGCGATTTTCGGAAGCCGCTCTCCGAAATACAAAAAAATTATATTTTCTTTCGGAATGACATTGGAATTCCTCAAAACAAAATCATTGCTCAGACAAATGGGAATGGAAAAATCTTCAGATAATTCAGCGAAATTGACCACAACAAAGAAAATAGGTAACTACTTGAAATGATTTTTCTTTTTATATTAACAACTTCGCATAACATATATTATGTAAACTAAATGGGGTAAAAAAGGCGGTGGTTTCTGCGCAGATTTTGGCAATCTCTGAAAAATTGATCGGATGCTTTGAGAGAAATTCTCTGCCGCAGACGATCCTTTTTCACTCGCCCGCTATTTCCAATATCGATGCTCTGATTTTTTCGTTTGCGAAGAAACTTATGAAACCGCGCCGCGAAATCGATGACGAAAAGTTCGTCTCGCTTTGTTCGGCCGGACAGTTCTCCGACTTCATCAATGTGGTCAAAGGCTCGACAGGTTCGATCAAGGTCGACGATATTCATCTTGTCGAAGATGCTTTGAAATATGCTCCGTTCGAATCCGAAAACCGTATCGTTTATTTTAAGGATGCCTCTGCAATGACTGAGCAGTCCCAGAATGCTCTTTTGAAAAAAATCGAAGAACCGCCGGAGAGAACTTTTTTCTTTTTGGCCGTAAACAAGCGAAATTCGCTTCTTCCGACTATTCTATCGCGTTCGGTCTCAATTTTCGTTCCTGCGGCAAATACGGAGGCCGGTTTTTCAGAGCTGTTTGATTGTTTTCCTTTTCTTGCCGATCTGGCATCCGATTTCGGTGGTGAAATATTTTCGGCGGAAAAAAACAGACTTGAGCACTTTTGTTCTGAAATCAATTTCAAAAGTGTTACCTGTATAAACAGACTTTATGAGGAAATTACCGACAATACTGCGAATCAGACTTTTTTTTCATCTTTTCCGTCTGAAAAAGCGGACTATTTGAAAAAAATGATGATCAGGATGAGGTTGGCGATAGTAGCTTTCTTTGTTCGGGAAAAAAATCCTGAAATTACTAGGAAAATAACCGGATTTTTGTCGAACCAGCAGTATTTTTCGCCGGATGCTTCGATCTTTTTTATGTTGTAATCAATAACCGGAGGATACAAACTTATGGATAATAATAGAAAATTTACAAAGCTTGACCGCAACATGGATGTTTCCGAGGAAGAATTCAGGACTTTACAGGAACTTGAACGGAACGACGACGGTTTCAAGGACGAGGAAAACACTAAATACAAGAAAGCCGGAAGTCCTATCGCACCGCTTGGCGGCGGCGACGCGCTCTATTTTGACTATACCGACGAATATCCAGCTTTCGAAGACGTTATCGCGATCCAGTTCCAGCCTGCCGGAAAGGTTTACTGGTATTTTTATCCCGAGCAGAAAAACCCCGGAAACGAACTCAAACAGGGCGACATAATCGTCGCATACAGCGAGCGAGGTATGGAACTTGCAGAAGTTCTCAACAAAAGCATGGAAGATTACAAGCGGCAGAACAAGATAAATTTCATCAAAAACGGCTTTGTCAGAAAGGCTGAAACTGCCGATTTCGAACGCGAAAAACAGCTTGAGATCAAGGCGCAGTCGGCAAAAGAAGTCATTCTCCGCATCAACAAAGAGCTCGGGATCAAAATGAAGATCATCAAAGTGAAATACACTCTCGATGATACAAAGGCGATCTTCTACTTCTCGGCAAACGGCAGAGTCGATTTCCGTGAGCTCATCAAACGCCTTGCCTACGAGCTGAAACGCCGCATCGAAATGCGTCAGATCGGTGTCCGTGACACAACGAAGATCATGGGCGGTCTCGGGCCGTGCGGAAGGACTCTCTGCTGCCGCAAACACATGCACAACTTTATTCCTGTTTCAATAAAAATGGCGAAAGACCAGAATTTCAGCCTTAATCCTAACAAAATTTCTGGCATCTGCGGCCGCCTTTTCTGCTGCCTTGGTTACGAAAACGCGACTTATGAAGAGCTGAGAAAGGATTATCCGCAGGAGGAAACTGCTATTCTCGACAGGTCTTCAAACCGCAAGGGCTATGTTAAAAAAGTGAATGCCATCGGTCAGAACATCACGGTTTTCTTTCCCGAAAACGCTGAGAAAAAAGAGAAAGCCGAGGAAAAAATATTCCCGAGATCGGCTCTTGAATTCAATAACGGCTGGTTCATAAACCTTCCTCAGAGCGAGTCTGCCGACCATGATCTTGACAATATCACCCCGATAGTTGCCAAGGAAAAAGAACTTCTGAGGGAATCTTCTAATCCTGAAAATCAGGAAAAACCTGAAAGACCGCAGCAGAATCCTAACAACAAGAAACCTGCCCCGAAAGATTCATCCAATCCCAATAATCCCAACGCTAAAAGAAATCAGAACTGGCACGGAAACAGAAGAAATTTCAAAAAATTCCCGCCTAGAAAAGACGGAAAGGACAATCAGGGAGGCAATCAAGAATAGTAAACATAATGTTTATAGATACACATGCACATATTTTTATGACAGTTACTGAAAGAGGAATCTCTCTGGAGGATATAATTTCTGAACTGCATGAAAATCAGGTCGATACGGTCGTCGATATCTGCGGAAGCGAACCTGAACTTGAGTATCATCAGAAAGTCAAGGAAATGTTTACAAAAAACAACATAAATTTTTACGCTGCCGCTGGAATCCACCCTCAAGAATCGTCGAATTTTATTGATTCAGATATTTCATGGATTGCAAAAAATAAGGAAAATATCATCGCTGTCGGCGAAGTTGGATTAGATTTTTTCTACGATTTTTCTCCGAAAGAAATCCAGTTAAAAATGCTTCGAACCATGATTGAGCAATCTATAGAACTTCAAAAACCAATTTTAATTCACGGAAGATGCGGGGAAGCCCAAATTTACGACATGCTCAACGAGTATGGTTTCGATGATAAAAAGGTGCTTTTTCACTGCTATACCGGCGACCTTGAAACTGCCCAGAAAATACTCGAAAAAGGGTGGCTGATCTCGTTTTCGGGAATTCTGACTTTTAAGAAATCTGCTGATGTCCTTGAAATACTCAACCATACAAATATAAACAATATGTTTTTTGAAACTGACTCGCCTTTTCTTGCTCCGGTGCCCTTTCGCGGAAAACCGAACACTCCGGGGAAAGTCAGATATGTTTACAACTTTGCGGCCAATCTTTTAAATATGAAACAAATTGATCTGGCCAGACAAGTCAGAGAGAATTTTAATAAGTTTTTTAATTTAAACATTTAATGCATAAAATAGCAGCATTCACAACGACGATCCCGGTCGAGGTCGTTCTTGCTTCAGGATACAGACCGTTAGATTTAAACAACATTTTTGTAACGGATACGAACCCGTCATCGCTTGTCGAAAAAGCTGAATTTTCAGGTTTTGCGGGAAGTTCCTGTGCCTGGATCAAAGGGCTCTATTCAGTCCTGGTCTCTCCGGAACACAACAAGGATATCGACATTTTCATCGCCGTGACCGAAGGCGACTGCTCGAACGCAAAGGTTTTGGAGCAGATAGTGGCTGCCGAAACAGGGATCAGAACTTTTATCTTCAACTTCCCCTACTTCCGTAAAATTGACAAAATGCGCAGTGAAATCAGCCGCTTTGCCGAATTTATGGGGACTGACTACGCATCGTGCGTCCGCACTTGGAAAGAACTTTCATCTCTCAGACGCAAACTGAAGATCATTGACGAAACATCATATCTCTATCCCGGCAGCGTTACCGGCGAAGAAAACCACATTTTCCTCGTTTCATCATCCGATTTCTGCGGTGACCCAATTGAATATGAAGCGAAAGTTGATGATTTTATTAAAGAATTGGAACATAAAAAGCGTTTTGCAGACCCGAACCGCAAAAAAATAGCATACCTCGGAGTTCCACCGATCGTTCCCATCCACGCATTTCTCGAAGAAAGAAACGCGACAATAGTCTACAACGAGATCCAGCGCGAATTCGCAATGCTCGATGAATATCCGACGATCGAAGAACAGTACACAAACTACACCTACCCCTACTCCGCTTCGTTCCGCTTCGAAAAGGCAATCGCCGAAATTCGGAAACGCAACGTTGACGGCATAATCCACTATGTCCAGTCCTTCTGCCACAGACAGCTCGAGGACATAATCCTCCGCAGGCTCCTTGAAAGCAATGGACTCAACATCCCGCTTCTCACTTTGGAATTCGACAAACCTTCAAACAAGATCGACGCCAGAGTCGCGACAAGGATCGAAGCCTTTCTGGAAACGATTTAATTCTGAAAACAGATTAAAAAATCAGCATCTTTCGTAGATATGTTTCTGGAATATCCGTTGTAGAGACGCCATATTATGACGTCTCCACCGGTAAAAAATGATTTATTTGAACGATTTCAGAACGTTGATTACGTAGTCGATATCAGCTGCGGTGTGGTCTGCGTTGATCTGGAAGCGGATCTCTTCATCGCCCTTCGGAACTACCGGGTAGTTCATAGCCGTTGCGAGAACGCCGTTCTTTGTGAGCCATGCAACGATGTCTGCTGTCTTTTTGGTGTCTCTGACCATGAGCGGAGTTACGGGGTGCGGACCTGCGATCGTCTCAAAGCCGTTGTCAACGAGTCCTTTTTCGAATCTTGCAGTGATTTCGGCAAGATGAGCAAGGCGTTTGATGCCTTCTTCGCTTTCAAGGATGTCGAGAACTTTGAGAACTGCGTAAGCTTCGCCGACCGTGATCGGGTTCGAGTAGATGTACATCGGAGCGGTCTGTCTCAAAAATTCGGTTACCGCTTTTGATGCGACAACGTATCCGCCGTTTACGCCGTATGATTTTCCGAGTGTGCCGATAAGGATGTCGACTTTCGCACCGGTAACTTCCTCGGTTCCTCTTCCGGTCTTGCCGTAAGCACCAACACCGTGGGAATCGTCAGCTACAGTCGTTACGCCTTCTTCGAATTTGTCGTTGTATTTTTTGCAGATCGCGGTGAACTTGTCGAACGGGCAGAAATCGCCTCTCATAGAGAAAACGCCGTCTGTTACAACGATGCATCTTTTGCCTTTGCCAATAGCTTCCTGAAGTTTTGCTTCAAGGTCTTCCATGCTGTTGTGTTTGTATATAAGTTTGAGCGCCGGGCGGGAAAGTTTCATCGCGTTGATGATGCAGTTGTGGTTGAGCTCGTCGCTGATGATGACCGTTTCATTGGTGATAAGCGGGAAAATAACGCCCATCGAAGTGACGTAAGCGCTCGAGAAAAGCATTGCCGATTCTCTGCCGTGGAACTTCGCGAGTCTTTTTTCAAGGTCGACGTGAGCCTTGTGGGTTCCGGAAATGAAGCGGACAGCGCCGGGGCCGACACCGAAGTTTTTCGTTCCCTCTTCCTCAGCTTCGATAACTTCCTTTCTCATCGAAAGGCCGAGGTAACTGTTTGAATTCATTTTGATAAACTTCTGTTCATAACCTTCAACGACATAACGCGGGCCGTTTTCGCCTTCGGGCGGAAGGATCTTGGTGATGACCATTTCGTCGCCTTTAGCCGTTCCCTTTGCTTTAAGCTCGTTTACATGATTGTTAAGAGCGTTTTCCAGTCTTGTAGTCATAATAAACCTCCAAAAAATTTATAAAAAACCACAAAAAATGACGCGCGAGTATAGTCTCTTGCTTTTGTTTGTGAAGATTTTTCACATTTCTTTTGATTTTTTCCACTCTTCATATTTTTTAACAAGTTCAGTCATAACTGCCGCTTTGTCAGCATCGGTGTCGAAACGCAGTTTTTCATGCAGTTCGGCCAATTCTGAAAAGTTAATGTTTTCAGTAAGTTGAGCTCTGTTTTTTTCAATCCAGCGGCGCAAAGTTTCGTTTTCTTCTCTTTTTAATCCGGCATTTTCATAAAAATTGATGATTTCGTAAAACGGAGAATCGCTGCCGGGAATTGCAAAAGGTGTATTTTCCGTCTCTGCTCCTTTTTTTACTCGTTTTTTTCGCAGATAGACACGGATCATAAGAAAAACGGTAAGAATGACAGCCAATGAAATCAATATCTTATTAAAATCACCGCTTTTTTTCTTTCTGAAATTCTCATATTTCATTTTTAGCCACGACATCAGATCACTCACTGACTCGAAAAACGATTTTCCCTCTGCATCGAATTCTTTCCACTGCGGCGGAGTCGTGTCTATATCGATCCATTTTCCGCCGATATAGGCAATAACCCATGCGTGGGCATCGCGTTTTCTTGCAAGAAGCGCGTTTTCGAACGAATCATATTCGTCAAGCATAAAACCTGTGCGGTATCTTGCCGCGATTCCGGCATTCCGGAGCATAAGGACTGTCGCAGTAGCGAAATATTCGCAGTGCCCTTCATGCGTGTTGTTCAGAAAATCGGACATAATAGAATACCCGGAGCTGTTTTTCAGGTCGACAGAGTATTTGAAAGTCGAGAAAAAACGCTCGATATTATGCAAAGTCTCTTCCTGTGTTTTTCCTAAAAGTCCGTTTTTCAGCATAACATCGCTGATCACGCTCCTTTCTTGTTCGGGAATGAACAGATCTATTTTTTCTGGCAGCGGTTCGAAACGCTCTCCGTCATCATAAGTTATTGTCCATTCAAGAAGTTCAGGACCTTCCTCGACATAAACAGCTCCCAAAGCGCTTTTTTCGATTCCGGCGACATCAAGTTCCAGAGCCCTTTTTGCCCCGTTAGGAAGCGGCAGAACGCCCTCCCCTTTGTTTTTGTTCATCCAGATCGATATTCTTATTTTTTTTCTGCCGGCTCCTTCACCGAAAAACTGCCATTCCATATCGTTTGCCGGAAAAACAGGAACTGTTTCCTTGGGCCTTGAATACCATGTGTTTCTTACGATCGCATTGTAGTCAGACTGCCTCATATAAAGAGGCAGAACAGGCGTTTCTCCAGGATAGACCCTGAAAACGATCTCCCCGGAAAGTTTCATTCTGCCGACTTCACCCATCGCTGTCGATGTCATAAACGGATCATTCGAAAGCGACGCCTGCCAGTCGTTATACCACTGCATCATTTTTCTGCTTATCAGAAAGTGACCGCTGACAACAGTCGCTCCGATAAGAAGTGTTATAAAAACGGCAATCATCGAAAACAGAAGATACCTTTTTAAAGTTTTTGCATTTTTGACATATCCTGAAAGAGAGACAAAAATTATGACAAGAAACGGAATGAGAAAGAGAACACTTTTTATATTTGCCGCCGCAGTTGAAAAAACGATCGCCGGAATATAGAGCATCCTCACATCGACAGGGGCATGCGAATGGGTCCTCTTGCCCCATTTTGTGCCGATCACGACTTTGTCTGAAGTGCTGAAAAGCTGGGCAAAGAGAAGAGGCATGAAAATTATAGGCAAGGTCGTGATAAAACTGAGGAAAATCATTCTCGGCTCGTTCTCGACATAGGCGTAGAAAAGAAGGATCAGCATTACGAGCGAACTTAAATCGGAAATCCTGATAAAATCCTTCTTCTGCAGGTCGAAACGGGTTTTTATGATGTTGGAAGCTTCGAAAACAATGGCCGCAACTACAGAAAATATCTCCCAGCCTGTGCAGAAACCCCAGAAAATTGTTGAAAGACCTAAGAAAAACGGCGGGAATCTCACTTAAACCTCTAAAAAAGTTTTTTGCCGATTTTCAATTTTTCCGAAACTATCGCGCCGGTTCCGAGAAGGAGCATGACAAATCCGGCTATAAAATAGGTTGAAAGTTTTTCATGAAGGAATATGACGGCAAAAACAGTTGCAACAGCCGGTTTCAGCATGAAAATAAGCGACGAACTGACGGGCGAATACTTTTTGATCGTCGCGAGGAATGTGACATAACCGAAGCCGGTGACGATGAAACCGAGATAGATAAATGCGATCAATTTGCTGTAATCTTTAAAAAAAACCGGATCGAGCGCGAAACTTTTTCCGGTGAGCGCCATAAAAACCGAAAGCGACACGATTCCGAAGAAAAACGACACTAAATTTACAGAAAACGGCTTGATTTTCGAGACTGTTTTCTTGCTGAGGACTGTAAATCCGGCAAAAATTACAGCAGCGGAAACGGCATAGATCGCGCCGTAATTCAGTTTGAAGCCCTTTTCCCACATGATCACGAATATAGCCGAAACACCGATCAAAAGTCCTATAACTTTTCTCGCGCTTATTTTCTCAAAACCTGCGATCGAAGATATTATCATGACAAAAAGCGGGTTCGAGCAGAAAATCGCAGCAGCAGTTGCCGGTGTGCTCTCTCTGACAGCGAACTGAAGAAGGCTCATTGCAAGGAATGCGTTCAGAAAACCGAGCAGAAACAGGAAAAACCAGTCGCTTTTCGAGAATTTGGCGATTTCGGCAAAGCGTTTTTTCATTCCCGGATAAAACAGAAAAAAAACAAATCCCATTGAAAACCGCCAGAAAGTGAGGGCGAACGGGTCGATGTAAGGCATGAGCGGTTTCGACACTACTTCAAGCGAAGCGAAAATGAGAAGTGTAAGGATAAAGAAAATCATGGTTTTAAAAGATTATAAGTTTTTAAGATCACTAGCTATTTTGAAAGTTCTGCAAGAGTTTTCATTGCGTCGGAAAGACCTTTGTACATCTTTTTGTACTCTTCCTTTTCCCAATCCTTGCGGTCTTTGCGGATGAAAGTCGTCAGATCTTCGCGGTTGTCGAATCTTGCGACCGGAATATTCCAGGTTTTGGTTGCAAAAACTTCTTTTCCTTTCTTTTTGACCGTAACGGTGCGCTCAACTTTGACCGTGTTGGGTTTGTCACTTGTCTCGATGAGGTAAGCCATGTCGTCGCAGCCGTATTCGCCAAGCATTACTTCAAGCGGAACGCCGTGGTTGAGGATCGAGCTTTCGCCGTTCGGTTTTGCGCGTTCGTAGTTCTTTCTTCTGCTTTCTTCCGGCGTTACCCAGACGTAAAGTATCGAAGCTCTGTTGAGGATGTGCTCAGAGAACATTTCGAATGCAGCAGCGTATCCCTGCGGAGGTGTGAGAGGCATTTTCGCGCCGTTTGCTCCGCCGCGCGCAAGCTCGATGACTATCGTTTTATTCTTTTTGTCAGCCGCAGCTGTTGCGTTCTTTTCTTTAAGGAATTCAGCAACTTCCGCTTCGATCGCTTTACCTGCAGCGATTCTGATATCCCACGGGATCTTTCCGAATTCGCGGCCGAGATCGAGTTTTTCGCGGATGTTGTCCATTCTGTCAAAAAGCCACTGAGCGGCAGACGGAACATTGATGATGTTGGAGTTTACAAGGTCTTCGTAATCTTCGTTGAGAAGTTCGATCAGAGTCGACCATTCCATCGGATCTTTGAAAGGACGGGTCGCACCTTTGTAGAAAATATAGTGCCAGCCGAGTTTGCTGAGCTCGTCGTCGATCCTGTGCATGAAATGAACATAGGGATAATCGTCAAGCTGAAGCGTTTCTCCCATGTGCATGTCGTTTTCGCACTGTTTTTTGGTGAGATGTTCCATAAATCTGCGGACTTCTGACTTTCCCGAAGCCGGAAGCGCAAGCAATAAAACGGTGTCAAGCAGTTTTGCCATTTTTCTCTCCTCTATCAAAAAAATTAAGACCGTTATTTATAGCAATATTCGGAAAAGAGTCAAAAAAGAATCATAACTATCGGAAACTGTCAATGTATCCGGCGAAACTGGCGGTGATTTCAGGGTTTTTGCTGATCACTACGATTTCCCGGTTGCGGTAACATGCAGAACTTGTCCAGTTCATCGAACCGAAAACCGCTGTCATACTGTCTATTACGGCAAATTTGTGGTGAAAAATACGCCTGTTTTCCGTACTTTTTTCATCGTACTTCAGATCGGCTCCCAGACTTTCAAGATAACTGAAAGCCTTCTTATTTACGATCTTCCCGTCGTCTCCGCGCCAATTATCGACAATTATTGACGTTTTAACTCCTTTTCCTATTGCTTTCTTCAGTCCTGTGACAACAGGATTTTTGTTTGTGACAGTGTAAATTCCCGCTTTTATCGAATTTTTTGCGGTCAGGAACTCGTTTCTGACATTCACGCACCCCTTCCCTGGATTGAAAAAAATCTTTCCTATTTCTGTCAGACATCCGTTTTCGCATCTTTTTAATATTTTTCCTTCAAAAATGTCGTCGATTTCGCTTTCCAGAATTTTTGCGGCTTCAGGCGCATTGCGGAAAAGAACTGCATTATTGAAAGCGGTTGTTTCCGAAGAAATATTTGCAGAAAGGATCATCACATCGCGGCTGTCGAAAACAAAAAATTTAGGATGGTAGATTCCGCCAGGCATTTTTACGACGGTAAAATCGTATGCCGGCTGCGACTTGTCTTTGTTTCTGCCTGCCGCGACTTTGACTTTAAGGCCGTTTTCTTTTTTGATTTCAAGAAGTTCGGTGATTTCGTTTTCGGCATAAGTGTATGTAGCCGCATATACCGACTTTTCGGCGTTTTTTATCATTTCCGTAACGATTCCGAATATTTCTTCATCAAAATAAACAGAAACCGCTTCTATTGTTTCCGAATTGTTTTCAGGTTCTTTTTTTATTTCGGCAGAGTATTTGTTTTCAGTCTGAACGGGTTTGTTGTCTGTTTCATCATTTAGAAAAAAATAAATGACAAAAGCTGCCGCAACAATAACAAGAAATTCGGCTTTTCTGATGTATTTGTTGAAAATTATTGATTTTTTACCCAATCGAAAATCCTGTTGTAAAGATTTTTCAAGAGTTCAGAAATTTCAGGATGAAGCTTGGATAGGCGCTCTAAAATCGCATTTTCCCGCACGAAGTCGTCTTTCAGAAAACCGGATCTCTGTTTTATTCCGACAATTTTTCTGGCGATCCTTACCCTTTTTTCGACAAGTCCGGCGATTTTGTCGTCAATGGCATCAAGTTCTTCTCTCAATTCATTGATTTTATTATCCATTTTTCCTCAAAAAATCCAAAAGTTCATAAAAAAGCGGAAACGAGATTTTATATGAGCAGTTCATTTCAAAGTCAATGCCGTAATCCGATGCCATAAGGGCAGAAAGCATTTCCATTCTGTGATCCTGGCTGTGCGGCAAAACGGCTGCCTGATAATCCGGTTTTCCGGCTCCGACAGCAAAACCGTCCGCAAATTCTTCAGTTTCAAAAAAAACTGAAAGTCTTTTCAGGCTCTCTGTTATCCGGTCAGTTTCTTTGTTTCTGAGCCATTCCGCGTTTCTGACGGAAAAACACTTTCCAGCTCGTGCCGCCATAAACGCCATGAAAGGTATTTCATCAATGACTTCAGCTACTTGAGTTCCAGAAATTTCTAAAGCTCTTTCATTTTTAGATAAATCAGGATGCCCTGAAACAGTAAATGCTCCACCCGATTTCGTGAATGTTACATGATACCCTGCATTTTTGAGCAAAACAAAAGGAGTCATACGCGATTCATCCAGGTAAATATCGGAAATCACAAACGATTTTCCCAAAATAAATGCTGTGCACGCAGCAATGAAAGCGGCAGACGGATCTTTGTGCAGATTCAGGCGGCAGCCGTGAAGTGATTCTGACGGAGCAACTTCTATTTTTTCTGTCGTTTCAATGATTTTTGCACCCATGTTTGACAGAAAATCTTCAGTATTTCTACGCGTTCTGGCTTTAAAATGGATCGTTCCTCCTGTTTTAAGCATCGAAATGATATGAAAAGACTTGAGCTGAGCGCTTTCTTTTGCAAGAGAAGTTTCGACAAATTCTCCTTTATGATAAAGGTCTGCCGCCTCGTAAAAATCGCTGTGGTTGCGCGACATCAGCGACTTGTCGCCCGTCAATTCAATCGAAAACCCGAGATAAATCCCTATTCCCATCAGAATATGCATCATTGTGGCCGAGTTTCCGCAAAATACAGCGCTTCCTGGCTTGAGGGTTTTGCCGGATACAATAAAGCCGTTATTAGTTTTCACAACGGTTTTACCAAATAATTTTAAACAGTTAAGCGCAGAAACAGCATCTTCAGGCAACTCGCCGCTACAAACGATTTTCATTTCACTTTCTGTCAGAAGCGAAAAGAGAAAAGCCCTGACCGCGGAACTCTTGTCAACCGGAATAAATTTGTTCAGCAAAACAGCCTCGCTCAAAAAAACATATAATTATGCCACAAGATTTTTCTAAATCAAATTAAAAACTTTCAAGGCGTTTTTCTGACTATCCGTTTTTGCCGTCAATTTTTTATCTCTTTTTTGCCTTTTTTCCTTTTTTCTCTAAAATATAGCGTTTTTTTGGAACGAGGCTGCTTTGAACCTGGTCGAAATTGTTCTGACTATAAATTTTCCGATATTTTTAGGCTGGATTTTCAAACAGCTGAAACTTTTTCCAGGCAACGAATCAGCCGTTCTCCGGAAATTCGTCATAAAAGCGACCGTTCCCTTTCTTATTTTCAGAAATCTTTACAACGCCGATACGAAAGAATTCAGTCAGATGCTCCCGATGATCGTTTCGCTCTGCCTGATACTTGTTTTTTCTGGAATCATGGTCGTTTCGATAAGAAATCTTTCATCGTCCGACAAAAAAATCTCCAACAGTTTCTGCCTTGGCAGTTTCGTCGGCAACTACAGCTATCTCGGCTGGGGCGTCCTCTCCTACTTTTACGGCGAAACCGGTTTTACGCGCGGTGTCTTCTTCTCGATGTTTTTCTGGCCGGTCGTCCTTTCGGTCGGTTTTTCGATCATCTGGTTTCTGTCGAAGGAATCTTCAGGAAATGCCTCAAAAGACAAAATAATTCACGCACTTACGTCAAATGCGATCCCGCCTGTCCTTTCCGCGTTTCTGGCTATGGCGATGAATTTTTACGGAATAAAACTTCCCGAATGGCTTGCAAAAAGCATAGGTTCAATAGCAAATATCACGATTCCGGCTATACTTTTCACAGTAGGTCTCTCGCTTTCAATCATGCTCAAAAAAGGGACTGTCCGACCGGTTGTTTTAGGGACGTTTTTCCGCACCGTTTTCGGGATAATCATCGGCATCGCGGTTTTGTCGATAGTCTCTTTCTGCTTCAAGAACGTCGATATTACCACAAAAAAAGTGATTCTCATGGAATCCCTCATGCCGAGTGCCGCGACATCGCCCTTCTTTGCCGACTTTGTCGATTCGGATAAGGAAGTCGTGAGCGGAATCGTGACTTTTTCCACGATTTTTGCTTTAATAACGCTGCCGTTCTGGTATTTTGTGATTGAAAAATGGAGTTTCCTGCAATGAAAAGCGGCGAAGAAAGGCCATACCGCACATCAGTCAGACTTCTTGCAGCGATCGGACTTGTTTTTTCTTTCATAATGGTAGCCCTGTATCACGAAAATCCTTTCAGGATCCCTGTTTTCGCAAACATTCCGGTATGTTACATTTACGGCAACTTGTATTCGCTTATTCTGATCGCATACATTCTGAATAAGTCGCTTTTCACAAAAATCCTGGCAATTGCAGGAATTCTTTCAGGATTTTTAGTTTCGGTTTATTTTTTGATTCTTTACGCAAAATTTTCGTCGAGAGGATATATTTTCACGGCCGAAATCCTCGGAATCAAGACCGTTTATGTCGATTATATGCTTTTCACGGTGATCCTGCTGAACGTTCTCTTCAGAAGAAAAAAAAAGATCACACACTAAACCCGTAGAGACATCATACCATGGCGTCTCAAATGGCGTCTCTACATCCCCTCGCCACAATGGAGAGGAATCAGATATTCAACCGTTTTCAAACAAATCATTAAAAAACCTTGACCTTATCTCTTTTATCAAGTTAAATCCGGACGTTTTTTGATATTTTCGGAGAAACTCTTTATGAATTGGAGTTACATCATTTTCCACACGCTGGGCGGATTGGGACTTTTCTTCATGGGTATGAAAGTCATGAGCGAAAGCGTCCAGAAAGCGGCCGGCGACAAACTCAGGAAAATTCTCAAGGTCCTGACATCCAACCGTTTTGTCGGGGCTTTTGTCGGTTTTTTGATTACGGCTATCATTCAGTCGAGCGGCGCTACGACCGTTATGACGATCGGATTTGTCAATGCAGGTCTTATGACTGTGCAGCAGGCGATCGGAGTCGGCCTCGGAGCCAGTATCGGAACCACGGTCACGGGCTGGATCGTAACGCTTAATGTTTCGGCGTTCTCTCTGCCGCTCATCGGTGTCGGCGTTATGCTGCGCCTTTTCTCTAAAAA
>DBYC01000075.1:17298-23714 GCA_002310035.1 bacterium UBP6_UBA1196 | reverse complement strand
CTGTAGGATTTGGCAAAATTCCTGATTGAGAAAGTTTTTCCGACTTGCCTGGCACCTTTGACAATAAGGGGAAGTCTGTCAGGATTTTTTTTCCATTCAATAAGAAAATCATCGATTTTTCTGTAAAGCGGCTTTTGCATTTTTGACCTCTCATCACAAAATTCCTGCCATTTTTAGCATAATTTTCACAAAATTCCAGTATTTTTTCAGCAATTTTTCACAAAATTCCGGCTATTTTCTGTCGATTTCTCACAAAATTCCTGAAATTTGACGATATTATTTCCTGAAAAACAAATTTATTTGCTTGACTTTTGAGGCAGTTAAAACAGTTTTTTCGTCCAAAACGGTTGATTTTCGTCCAAAAATCGGCAAAATTGGACGAAAAACGGTGGTTTTAGAAAATGAAATAGGGAGAAAAAATATGGATGCAGAGTTTAAACGTAAGATTTTGGAACTTATCGAGTATTCCAGACACAAAACATCAATAAATCCAAAATCTTAGGCGGATTTTGTATGTCGATATGTAGAACAGACAATGTTGAATATTGACTATCTGAACCGCCAACGCGACAGCGGCTTAATCAAAAACGAGAGCCCTATTTTTCACTAATTTTTTAATCAGCGGTTTATAAACGGCACTGTCTGTGATTGTCGAAATTGCACAGACTTTTTTCCCTGCATCTTTTGACGAAGCTCCGCAGTGATAGATCTTTTCGTTTTCCGTGCCGAAATCGAGAATAACATAGCGGTCGTGAAAAATACCGTCGGATATTTTGAAAGAGAGCTCGATATTAGGATATTCCTTAATAAAATCATCGAGTTCCTGTTTGTGTAAACCATGACGGATATTGTCTGAAAATATCGTTATTTTTACATTTTCCCGCACCGATTTGAGCAGAACAAGCGTTTTTAAGCTGATATAGTTGTCAATCACAAAAATTGTTTCTTTCGCCTCGGCATAGATCTGCTGGTAAGCGAGGTCAGCTTCAACAGATTTTCCGTTCAAAAAGAGAAAATCCTTTTTTATTTCGCTGCTGCTGAAATCTTCAATGATTTTGACAACATCAGTTTTTGTTGCCATGTTTTCTTTAATTAAGGCAATGTCTTTGGTGTTTTGCGAAGTCTGGATCGCAAGTTTTGCAACATCGTTATAACCGATAAGATCTTCACGTTCGATGATGAAATCCTTCATCGTTTTGAAAAGCCGGATCAGAATTTTGCTCTGTCTTATTGCCAGATCACCGCGAAGAACCGTCATCAGCATATAAATTCCCTGTTCGGTAAAGGCGTAAGGAAGGTATTTAACATTGCTGCCGCGCCCTGTGTTCAAGGTCGAAATTTTCGACCTTGAACGTAATGATAATATTATTTCCATTTCCTCCCAAGTCAGCTGGAATCTGAAATCTTCATCAAATTTATCAATATTATTCTTGACTTGTTCGTTAAAACGTTTGGTCGTGTACCCATAAATTTCGGCCAAGTCAAAATCCAGCATCACCTGAATTCCGCGAATCGTGTAGATTTTTGACTTCAAATCATTTTCGCTGTGAATTATAATTTCATTTTTCATATTTTTGTTACAATAAACAAACTTTTACAAGCCAATAATAATATATCAAGAAAATTTTATCAAATATTTTCTAGCGTATCTTTAAACTAAATGGTTGTGTTCCAGAAATATTGGATTTTTGTCTGAAATACAGCAAAATCGGACGAAAAACGGAGCGTTGGATGAAAAAAATGAACCAGTCAGATATTCTGAAAATAGCGATGCAGCAATCGGCGATCGACTGTTCATGCAGAGCAGTTGATTTTTTGAGTGATAAAAATGTCGTGGTGGAGTCTTTTCCTGCCGGGGCGGCACGCCGCTATCTGAAGCTGCCGCATATCTGCGACATTGTTTCTTATGGCTCGAACGCGGTCGTTTCCTGCAAAAAAGAGTTGATGCACGATCTTGAAAATTTCGTCAACACTACGCCTCTCTTTGCCTGTTTCGAGACTCCTGCGGTTTATGCGCTGAACAGCATTCTTGAGCCTTTTGACGCGAAAGTCTGCTTTATGGCTGAATATTTTCTTCCCGATATCGAGAAGATTTTTGCAGCGGAACTAACATGTCAGTTTGAAACACGGATTTTGCACAAAGAGGATTTTTCAGAACTTTATCTTCCTCAGTGGAGTAATGCACTCTGCAAAGACCGGAAACACCTTGATGTTCTCGCTGTCGGAGCTTACGACGGCGGCGAACTTATCAGTTTGGCCGGATGTTCAGCCGACTGCGACACTATGTGGCAGATAGGGATCGATGTCCTGCCTGAGTACAGAAACCGCGGGATCGGTTCCGCGCTCACGAATCAACTGGCAAGAGCCGCTTTTGAAGCGGGTAAAGTGCCTTTTTACTGCGCCGCGTGGTCAAATTTAGGTTCGGTCAAAACCGCGATCCGCAGCGGATTCATTCCAGGCTGGGTCGAAGTAACCGCAAAAAGCAACGAATTTATAGAAAATATGAATAAAGAGAGGAATAATCAATGAAACAGTATCGTGTTACGGGAATGAGCTGCGCCGCGTGTCAGGCGCGGGTTGAAAAGGCAGTCGCGAAAGTACCGGGAGTTTCCTCGGTTTCGGTGAGTCTGCTCACAAATTCGATGGGTGTCGAGGGAACAGCTGCGCCGGAAGAGATCATAAAGGCAGTAAAGGCGGCAGGCTACGGCGCGAAACTAAAAAAAGAGAAAAATCCTGCCGGAAACGATGACGCTCTGGCCGATACCGAAACGCCGAAACTCAAAAAACGGCTTCTTCTTTCGCTCGTTTTCCTGTGCCTTCTCATGTATATCACGATGGGAGCGCACATGCTCTCTCTGCCGCTTCCGGAGGGGCTTTCGCACAAATATCTGGCTTTGATCCAGATGGTTCTTGCGGTTATAGTGATGGCGATAAACAACAAATTTTTCACAAGCGGTTTCCGCGCCCTTCTCCATGCCGCTCCGAATATGGACACCCTTGTCGCGATGGGTTCCGCCGTCTCTTTCGGATGGAGTTTTTATGTCCTCTGCCTGATTTTCAGGAATGTCGACGGCTGCGCGGAACTTTACCACAACAGGCTTTACTTCGAATCGGCGGCGATGATCCCTGCTCTGATCACGGTCGGGAAACTTCTCGAAGCTGTTTCGAAGGGAAAGACGACAAGCGCACTCAAAAGCCTGATGAAACTTGCTCCGAAAACCGCCGTTATTGTGCGTGACGGAAACGAAGTCGAAGTTCCGGTTTCTGAAGTGAAAATAGGCGACACATTCATCGTCAGACCGGGGCAGAGCGTTCCCGCCGACGGGACCGTCATCGAAGGGAGCGCGGCTCTCGACGAATCGGCTCTGACAGGCGAATCTGTTCCAGTCGACAAGACAGAAGGCGACCGCGTCAGTGCGGCTACGATCAATATGTCAGGTTTTATCAGGTGCAGGGCTGAAAGGATCGGCAGCGACACGACCTTGTCGCAGATAATCCGCATGGTTTCCGACGCTGCGGCGACAAAAGCCCCGATCGCAAGGATCGCCGACAAGGTTTCGGGCGTTTTCGTTCCGGCTGTCATTCTCATCGCTCTGATTGTCGTCGCCGGCTGGCTGCTGGCCGGGGAAACGCTTGGTTTCGCACTTGCGAGAGGGATCTGCGTCCTCGTCATTTCGTGTCCGTGCGCTTTAGGACTGGCGACACCTGTCGCGATCATGGTGGGAAGCGGGCTCGGCGCGAAAAACGGGATCCTTTTCAAAACAAGCGAAGCCCTTGAAACTATAGGAAAAATCAGAACTATAGCCCTCGACAAAACGGGAACCGTGACAAAAGGCGAACCGGAAGTTACCGACATCGTTCCGGCTAGCGGAATTTCTGAAAAAGAGCTGCTTGAAAAGGCGTTTTCGCTTGAAGAAAAAAGCGAGCATCCTCTTGCAAAAGCAGTCGTGAAAAAGGGGCGGGATTCAAACCTTGAAGTCTTGGAAACCTCGGATTTCCAGGTGTTTCCGGGCAACGGACTTTCCGCTGAAATAAACGGAAAAACGCTTCACGCAGGAAGCAGAAAATATATTGAAAATTTCGCAAAAATTCCGGCTGAAATCGAAAAAGCTGCCGGAAATGCCGCGGACTGCGGAAAAACTCCGCTCTTTTTTGAGGAAAACGGCTCGCTTCTCGGAATCATCGCGGTCGCCGACACGATAAAGGAAGATTCCGCCGCGGCAATAAAAGAACTCAGGGATTTAGGCTTGAAAGTCGTGATGCTGACAGGCGACAACGCTAGGACTGCAAAGGCGATAGCCGCTTCATGTGGAATTAACGAATGGGTCTCGGATGTTCTTCCTCAGGGAAAAGCGGCCGTGATCGAAAAACTTCAGAAAGAGGGAAAAGTCGCGATGGTGGGGGACGGTATCAACGATTCACCCGCATTGACAAAGGCTGATACAGGCATTGCGATCGGCGCGGGAACAGATGTCGCGATAGATTCGGCGGACATCGTGCTTGTGAACAGCTCGCTTTCCGATGTTGCAGCGGCAGTGCGTCTCGGCAGGGCGACAGTGCGTAACATCCATGAAAACCTTTTCTGGGCGTTTTTCTACAATCTGATCTGCATTCCGATGGCGGCTGGGCTTTTCGGCCTTGAAATGAACCCGATGCTCGGAGCCGCGGCAATGAGTTTGTCCAGTTTTACTGTCTGCATGAACGCGCTCAGGCTCAATTTTGCAAAAATCAGGTGAATAACAAATTTATGAGCTGTCGTATTTATGCAATATCTTGACGATTTTTCCCCCTTGTGTTAAAAAACCGCGATTTTCGGCTCATGGAGAAAAAAATGACCGTTTTTCCAAACATAGCGGAACTTATTGAAAAACTTGCGCTTGAGAGAAACCTGTCAGACGAAGGGCTTTCCGTCCTGATCGAAAGCGAAGATGCAACTGAACCTCTTGGAACCGCTGCAGACAAAGTCAGGAGAAGAATTTACGGTGACGCTGTTTATCTCCGTGGACTTATCGAGATGACGAATTACTGCAAAAACAACTGCTACTACTGCGGCATAAGGCGGGGAAACACCGATGCGACGCGCTACAGACTCACTGAAGAGGAGATCATGGAGTGCTGCCGCGAAGGTTATGGTCTCGGATTTAGGACTTTCGTCCTTCAGGGCGGCGAAGATCTCTATTTCAACGATGAAAGGATGTGCAAGATCGTTTCCGATATCAGAAAAAATTTTCCAGATGTCGCGATAACACTTTCACTCGGAGAAAAATCGCGTGAAAGCTATCAGAAACTCTTTGACGCCGGGGCAAACCGCTATCTTCTGCGTCACGAGACTGCCGACAACACTCATTATCATAAACTTCATCCGGCTGAACTGTCGCCTGAAAACCGCAAAAAATGCCTTTTTGACCTCAAGGAGATCGGCTATCAGGTAGGTTCCGGATTTATGGTCGGCTCCCCTTTCCAGACTACGGCAAATTTGGTAGCAGACCTCCGTTTTTTGCAGCAGCTTGACCCAGACATGATCGGGATAGGCCCTTTTATTCCTCATGAAAAGACTCCGTTTGCCGATAAAAAGCAGGGTGAACTTACGCTTGTTCTCAGAATGGTTTCGATTCTGCGCCTGATGTTTCCGCATGCCCTTCTTCCGGCAACTACCGCGCTCGGAACGATCCATCCGCAGGGGCGTGAAATGGGGCTCAAAGCGGGAGCGAACGTCGTCATGCCGAATCTTTCACCTGTTTCGGTAAGAAAACTTTACGATTTATACGAAAACAAAATATGCACGGGCGAAGAATCGGCGCAGTGCCGCGGCTGTCTGGAGATGCGCGTCACGAACGCCGGTTATCATATTGTCACCGATGTCGGAAACGTAAAAAGGAGTGAAAAATGAATATCAGTCAAGTACAGCAGGAGATCCTGCGCCTTAAAAAAGAAAAAGATATCTGCGTTTTAGCTCACAGCTATCAGGCGAGAGAAATAACAGAAGTAGCCGATTTTACAGGAGATTCTTTTCAGCTTAGCGTAAAAGCCAAAGACGCTCCGCAGAAAACCGTGATCATGTGCGGAGTGCGCTTCATGGCTGAAACGGTAAAACTGCTTTCGCCCGAAAAAACAGTCTATCTCGCAAATCCGACGGCAGGATGTCCGATGGCGGAACAGATGGATAAAGAGATAATTTCCGAAGTAAAAAAAGCTTATCCCGATTACACTGTTGTAGCCTACATCAACACAACGACTTCGCTCAAAACGATATGCGACGTCTGCGTAACATCCTCTTCGGCAGTGAAGATCGTGAAAAAACTGGACAACAAAAACATTCTTTTCATCCCTGACTGCAATCTCGGTGCTTTTGTCGCAAAACAACTTCCTGAAAAGAATTTCAAACTTCTTAACGGCGGCTGCCCGACACACGCAAA
>DBYC01000075.1:0-17266 GCA_002310035.1 bacterium UBP6_UBA1196 | reverse complement strand
GAATGCAAACCTGAAGTCACCGAACTTGCCGACTATATCGGTTCGACCTCCGGAATCATGGATTTTGCTAAAAAATCAGGAAATAGAGAATTTATAATTGGAACGGAGATCAGCATCGTAGAGCATCTGTCTTACGACTGTCCCGAAAAACGCTTTTACCCGCTTGCACAGAACCTTATCTGCCAGAACATGAAGGCGACTACTCTTATCGACCTTTACCACACAGTTTTGGGCGAAGGAGGCGAAGAAATCACTCTCGACAGTGACACGATCACGAAAGCTCGCCGCTGCATCGACAAAATGATCGAACTCGGCTAGGTATGCCATGGAAGAGATAAAATGCCCAAAATGCGGAACAGTTTTTAAAGTCGACGAATCGGGTTATGCCGCAATAATCAGACAGATCCGAGACAAGGAATTTGAAAAGGAACTGAAAAACCGCGAAGAACAGCTGCGCAACACTGCCGAACAGAACAAAAAGATCGCGCAGATGGAATTTGACAAGGATCTTCAGAAAACCGTTACCGAAAAAGAGAACGAAATTCTCCGCATCAAAGCTGAAGCCGAGAAAAAAAGAGCGGAACTGCAGGCTAAAATTGAAAGTTTCGAAAACGAAAAAAAACTTGCTGTCGCCGCGAAGGAACTTGAAATAACGAATCTGAAAAACGAGATAAAAAACGAGAAAAATCTTGCTGAAGCGGCAAAACTCAACGCTCTGCAGGCACAGGAAAAAAAGATCTCCGATTTGAAGAGCAGCCTCGAGCTTGCAAAAAAAGAGCATGAACTCAGCGAGAAATCGCTGCGTGAGCAGTACAAAACGCAGCTTGAAATGAAAGACGAGGAAATCGCCCGGATAAAAGATTTCAAAACTAAATTTTCAACAAAAATGGTGGGTGAAGACCTTGAACAGTTCTGCCTGAACGAATTCAACAAAGTGCGCGCCGCGGCATACAGGAACGCCTACTTCGAAAAAGACAACGAGGTAGTCCGCGAAGAGGGCGAAACCAAAGGAACAAAAGGAGATTTTATCTTTCGCGAAAGCTCTGAAGACGGTGTGGAATTCATCTCGATCATGTTCGAAATGAAAAACGAATCCGACACGACCGCCACAAAGCACAAAAATGATGATTTTCTCGATACGCTCGACAAAAACAGAAGAAAAAAGAACTGCGAATATGCCGTTCTTGTCTCGATGCTCGAGCAGGAAAGCGAATTTTACAACAGCGGGATCGTCGAAAGCTACAAATATCCGAAAATGTACATCATCAGACCGCAGTTTTTCCTTCCGCTGATCTCACTTCTGCGCAATGCTGCGCTTGAATCGCAAAACTACCGCAAACAGCTTGCCGAAGTGAGGAGCCAGAACATCGACATCACAAATTTTGAAAGCGATCTCAGCAAGTTCAAGGACTCTTTCGGCAAAAACTACCGCCTTGCGAGCGAAAAATTCAAAAACGCAATTGACGAAATAGACAAAACCATAGCTCTTCTGCAGAAAATCAAAGACAATCTTCTCGGTTCCGAGAACAATCTCCGTATCGCCAACAACAAAGCCGAGGAACTGACTGTCAGAAAACTGACAAAAAACAATCCGACTATGGCGGCTAAATTCAAAGAAATTTCCGAAAATTAAGAAATACGGACACAAATCCGCCATTTACAGCAAAAAGAGGATTAGGGGGACGCATTTTAATATTATTTAAGATATTTTTATTGAAAAAAGAACCAAAAGAAGCGTCAAAAAAACGCTGTCGGGGAAAAACAAAATGCACCAAAAGGCCGAAACCGGAAAAATCCGATTAAGGTCCCCCTACTTGACAGAACAGTTGATAGTAGCATAAATTTATGAAATTTCAATATAAAAAAGTATTTTTTCACTGTTTTTTGAAAAAATTTCATCTGCACTCCGCATATACTCCCGGGGTTCCGTTTTCGACTTCCGACTGACATTTTCTTCCGCTGATATCGGTCGTGAACGAAAATCCTTTGTCTGTTTTGAAGCCGGAAGGGTCTGCCTCGGCGTCAAGCATCCGTGTCCCATCATGATCGCACAAAATCTGAACGCTTTCGTTGCCGGTGAGCCCTGCATCGGCGATCGTGGTGTCATCGACAATGAGCCAGAGAGCATCTTTAGGCAGAATGTCTCCGAATGCGGCTTCGTTTCCTGTTATCACTGCGGTTTTGCCAGGATGGAGTATAAGTTCGCTTCCTTCGGTTTTCGCGCTCAGCGGATCGACGCCTTTTCCGTCGTTCTTGTCGTCGATGAAGCACCCTGAAAGATCGAAATCCATGGCGCTGTAGTTGTAAATTTCGACAAATTCCCAACTTTTCTGGGGTTCAAGTGTCGGAGTATGCATGATTTCCGAAATCATGATGTGGGGTGACGCCTCGTCAGTTTTTACGGTGAAAGTCCGGTTGATTTTTCCTTTTTTTGTCCAGATTTCAGCTTTGACTTTGTAGTTTTTTCCGGGTTCGAGCCCGTCAAGGACGGCGGTGCATCCTTCGTGACAGATGAAATAGCTGCTTTCAAGTGCGAGCGCTACTACAGAGCTGCCTTTGACAGAAAGGGTGAAACGCGTGTCGGTCGAATCCTGTTCAAAAGTTATTTCAGATTCCTCTGGCGGATTGTCAGGAAGATTAACCTCGACATTATTAAGTTCATAATCACGTTCCAGCGACCTCGCTTTTGAAATCTTAAAAGAATTCAGAGGTTCGTCGAAGGCAAAAACATGCCATCCGTCAAGTTCCATCATATCGTAAGGTTTAGGTTCGATGTCTTTTATTCTGATTTCGACATCGCTGTCGAATTTTATGGCGATGGTAGCGCTTTTCGAATCATCAGGGATGATTTCGGCGACTTCCGGCAGTTTTTTGCCGGTTTCGTAGACCAATTCCCGCACTTCCTTGTTTTCGGAAAAACGCTCGCCTGTCATCAAAGGTTTATTATCCAGTGATTTAAGGGCCGAAGTGAGCGTGACGAACAGATTGTCTTCAGCGGGAAGCGGCGGCAGAATTTTTACCGAATCGCCTGAAACCTCGACGGAATCAAGCTTTCCGGCGTTTTCTGAAGAGACTGAAAAACCGTTCAGCGAGTTCGGATTTACCGGCATGTTGAACTTGAAGACAATGGTTTCTTCCGGGTAATAGACCCTTTCTTCCGGAAAACCAGTGCAGACAAAAGGCTCGTAAGCGTTTTCTTCCGGTTCGTCAATGCCGCAGGAAACGCATAAAACCGCAAAAATCATCGCAAAACAAACTCTTTTCATTGTTTTTTCCCGCAGTTGTAGAGGTCAAATCCGACATAAGATTTAAGCCATCCGTTGTTTTTCCGGTCAATGATTTTGAAAACGATCATTTTTTCCGGCGGAATATTCAGCCCGAGTTTTTCTGCCGCGAAAAGCATCGAGGAAAAATAGTAAATACTGCTAAGGCGGTCGATGAGCTCTATTTTTGCAAGATAAAGTTTGTGTTCCTGCTCGCCGAACTTTATTGTGTCAGGGTTGTAAAGCAGTTTCTTCAGGTCAAAACTGATCTTTCCGCCGACTTCATAGGATTTGAGGTCGCCGTAAGTCGTGTTGTTGTCGTCAGGTCCGACAGTGATGTAATCTTTGCCGACAGAAATGTTGTTTCTCTGATAAAGATAAAGTTTTTCGTCGCTTTTGTATTTTCCCCAGAAGCTGATTTCAGGAAGAAGGCCTGCTACACGGGTATTTTTTCGTGCCGACACGAGCGCCTTTTCAAGATCGGCCGTATTGCTAAGGGCTTTTGAAATCATTTCGTCAAGAGTTATGCAGCTGTATTCCTTTTCCAGATTTTCGGTCGAGATCCCTTCGCCTTTAAAAAACGCAGCAAGGGCTTCAAGCGGCGAAGATTCGGCGTAAAGCGTGAAATTACATGTCAGTGGCGGCAAAAGGATCGTCACAATCGTCAGCAAACGGATCTTCGCAGTAAGTTTCGGCGTAATCTTCAAAATCCTCATCGAAAAGATCCTGATAGTCCTCAAAAAATTCTTCATCGGCATCGTCCTCCGCATCAAGCATATAATTTATCTGGTTTCTTATTTCCCCGATCTCTCTCGCCGAAAGGATCGCGTTGCTGAATTCCGGCACAAAAAACGCCTTGTTTGTTTCCTTAGAACGGTTGAAATCGACCGCGAGGTTGCAGAACCAGCTGTAGTGAAAAGTGCCTGCCTCCCGCGTGATGTGCATTTCGGCTTCAAGCATGACATTAAAACTTATGAAAAATTTTATTAACTCAAAACTTAAAAACAAATCTGGTAAATTTTTAATAAAACAATAAAAACATCTATCTAGATAATTAATTTTTGATAAAAGTCAAATATTTTTATTAATGTTTATTAGAAAATATGTAAAAATATTAGGAAAAAATTTATCACAATATCGTAGAATGCTTGAAATGCTGTTGCGGAAATTTCTAAAATATAACTGCTGAAAGGTTTTTGTGTGACAGTTTTTTGGATGTCGGTTTATTCTGTTTTCTCTCTAACGCACCTTGTGAACACCTGTGAATCCGCTTTGCTTACTGATGCGTAATTAATGCTTGCATTGTAAAAATTGACGTACCATGCGACATCTGCTTCTTCCACGTTTTCCACTTCGGAAGAAGACCAGAGAGAAAATTTGTCGCCGAATCTGCTTCTGAAGCGGCCTTTTTCCTCGGGCGTGCATCTTCCGGTCGAGTGTTTTATGCCTGGACAAGGATTGGGATCACACGGATCTCCGCTGTAATCATCCTGTTCACCGTTGTCGTCAAGCTGCTCAGTGCCGGAATCCGTTTCGGATTCGTCGAATGTCTGTCTGCCGTTGGAATTGCTGCACGATACAAGCAGTGCGACTGCCGGGATCAGAACAAACAAAGTAAGTTTTTTTCATTTTTCACTCCAAAATCAGTCAAAATTAACATTCCTTAATATCATAAACAGACTCATTTTTCCGAAATTGACATAAAAGCCGCGTCCGCAGCCATGCTTCTCGGCATGAAACGGAGGCAGAACGCACCGAAACGGTTCATAAAACGAGGCATTACGACCGGTTTGTTTTTTAGAAGCGCCTCTATCGCCTCAACTGCGGCAGGATAGCTTTTTCCAATGGTTTTTTCCAGAAACCATGAGCGTTTCTGCCCTGCTGTCTGGACGAATTCCGTGGCGGTAAAACCTGGGCAGAATGCGGTGACGGCGACATTTTTCCCGTTTTTCAAGAGTTCTGTTCGCAGTGCAACTGAAAAATTCATCAGAAACGCTTTCGTGGCGCCGTAAACAGCGTAAAACGGCGTCGGATTGAAACCGGCGAAAGAGGCGGTGTTCAGAATCCAGCCGGAATTTTTTGCCGCAAAATCCTTGACGAAAAAGTTCGCCAGAGCGCATGCGGCTACGGCATTCAGCTGGATCATCCTGTTAAGTTCCGCAGCATCCTGTTTTTCAAACCAGCCGTACATTCCGTAACCGGCGTTATTTATCAGCATGTCTATGTTTTCGTCCTTTACTTCCGCATAAAGCTTTTCTGCCGCATCGAAACCGCTTAAATCCATGGCAACTGTACGGACATTGACACCATATTTTTCTTCGATCACGGTTTTTAAGGCGTTTAATTTGTCCGTACGGCGGGCGGTAACGATCAGATCCATTCCTTTCCCTGCAAGAATATGAGCAAAATCAACGCCGAACCCGCTTGACGCTCCGGTAATCAGAGCTTTTTTACCTTTCAGATTTTTCATCAGCTGCTCCCTGTCCAAAAAAGCAGCTGATTATAATAAAATATAAGAAATAAACAAAAAAACACTTCAATTTTTTAGATTCCCTGGATAAGCTGTTTCCGTTAAAGGATCTGACTTGATTATTTGCCGTTTTTTCGTAAAATACCGCGTTTTAATGTGGGGTGACTTATGAAGATCAGGTTTTTTATATTCATTTTGATCGTTGTTTCGGTTTTTCAGACAAGCTGTTCCTCCCTCGAATCGAAGGAGCCGCCGGCGAATCCCGACTGGGAGACGGTGGAAGCGCGCTACAAATCTATGGAGTCTGAGGGAAATTTTGCCGGAATAGAGGCTTATTCCGTGGAACTTGAAGCTTTTGAGTGGGCGGATTGGCAGAAAAACCATATAAATTTTATGCGGGCATCCGCTCTTTTTAGACAGGGTAAAAATGCTGAATCTCTTGAAATCTTTGAGAAAATCAGCTACGCAAAGCCGTTCGTCAACAGGACGCATCTCATGGCCGGAGAAGCCGCCCTCGCTGAAAAAAAGTATGACGACGCGCTCAAATGGGTGCTTTCGGTTTATACGAAGCTTCAGCCTGAAGAGAAGATCCCGGCATCGAAAACCGTTTTTCTGGCTTATATTTACTCGAAAAGATTTGACACTGCTGTGAAGTGGTACAACGCTCTTGACGATGAAAAAAAGGCCAATCTTCAGCCTGAGCTTGACAACTGGCTTAATGAAAGCGAGGAAAACAAGCGGAATTTCAAATATGCCCTTCAGGGAGCCGGTGATTCGCCCGATGCAGAGGAACAGCTTGAAAATCTTGAAAAAATAAGGAAAGAAGCTGAAGAGGGAGAGAAGGCGGCAGAGGAGGCGGAAAAGCAGGAAAACCCTGAGGCAGTAGTTGAGGAAAACGCGCCTGTTGCTGCGGTTTTCGAATTTGACGGAAGCTATGTACCTGACTGGAAAAAACTCTGTGTCGCACTTTCGTCAAACGACAAGTGGAGCAAATACAACGAAACTATAAAAACATATCTCGGCTGGCATCTGGCGAAATTCGACAAAAACGGAATAAAGGCCGAATTTCTGGAATACGACAGCGAAAGTTCTGCCGACGATGTGATGAAAAAAGCCAAAGAAATCAAATGTTTCGCTGTTGTGGGGCCGTTTTTTGCACCGGAATTCGCCGAAAGCCTTATTTCAAAATCGTCCGAATATTCGGTTCCGGTAATCTCATACATTCCTTTCGTTACGGATGCAGAATCGCTTTTCTTCAACATCATGCCGACAAAAGATCTGGAAGCTGAAAACCTTGTGAAATATGCTGTTTCTGAAAGGGAAAGAAAAAAATTCGCGATAGCGTATATCGACGATTTCAACGGCAGAGTCCTGCGCGACATATACTGGAAAACGATCGAAAAACTTGGTGGTGAAGTAACTGATATTATTGATATTTCGCCTGCCGACAACGCTTATATGGACGATGTGGAGAAAGTTGTCGGAAAGCAGGAAAACTACGACGAGGCGATCCGCACTTTCCGCTGGCGCAGCAAGGAAAAATTCGCGAACAACGAAACAATGATAAGGCGTGCGGTCGAAAGGTTCATCAAAACAATTCCGGGAAAATGCGCTTTTGACACGCTTGTCGTCCTCACTCCGCCTGCGCAGACAGCGATGCTGCTGCCGTCATTCCCGTATCTCAATGTCGAATTCGCATACTATCAGAAATATATGAACAGGGCAGTCGCGGTAAAAAAACAGGAACTCCGGAAAGAGGGCTTTGACTGGGAAATCCAGCAGATTCTGGTCCTGGGACCTTCAGAAATCGTGAATAGTCCTAAGAATGTCGAGCAGTTAGGTAAACTTGTCGACGGAATGGTCGTTTTCGCGCCGACCCCTGACACTTCCGAAAAAAATGAAAAATACACTAAACTGAATTCGGCCTTCAAGGCTGCGAACAACCGTTCACTCTATTTTGCCGAAACGATCGCGGCCGAAGTTGCCGACACTGTGCTTTCGGCGCTGGCAGCATCGCAGCAAAGCGACATCGGCAACTTTGTAGAAACTCTTAAATCAACGCAGTATACATCGGTTCTTTCCGGAAAACCGGTAAAATTCGACGAAAAACAGCGCATGACCGGCAGAAGCGAGATCCTTATCGCACGCAACAACGAGCCTTTCATGACACCTGCGGCGATAGAAGAGGAACTGAAGCGCAAAGCGGAAGAAAAACTCAAAGAAGGAAATAAAAACGGGTCTGAAAATGACGCACCTGAAAATTGATGTCCTGACACTTTTTCCAGAATTTTTCGAGTCGCCTTTTTCGGTCAGCATGATGAAAAGGGCTGTCGACAACAACATAATCGAACTCAACCTGCACCAGATCCGCGAGTTCGGACTCGGCAACAGGCGTCAGGTCGACGATTCGCCCTACGGCGGCGGAGCAGGGCTTGTGATGAAGCCTGAAGTCATAACCGCGGCATGGGAAGCGCTTCCGAAAACCGAAAAAACACAGACGATCGTGATGTCGCCGCGAGGAAAACTGTTCAACCAGAAAAAGGCTGTCGAATTTGCCGAAACCGCGGAACATTTGATTATTGTATGCGGCCATTACGAAGGGATCGACCAGCGTTTCATCGAAATTTCGGGTGCAGTCGAACTTTCTGTCGGCGATTATGTCCTCACCGGCGGAGAAACTGCCGCTCTTTCGGTGATCGATGCGGTGACAAGGCTTATTCCTGGAGTGCTTGGCAACGAGGAATCGTTCAAAAACGAGTCTTTTTCTTTGCCTCTGCTTGAACACGACCAGTACACAATGCCCCGTGTTTTCAGGGGTTTGGCGATCCCGAAAGTGCTTTTGGGCGGCAACCACGCGAAGATCGAGGCGTGGCGGCTTCGCAACGCTTTGGCGAAAACTGCCGAAAACAGGCCTGAACTCCTTTCACAAATTCCACCTGAATTCTGGGAAGAAATGAAATGAAAAATTTTTATATCGGACTTATCCACAGCCCCGTTTTGCGTAACGGCGCGGCAATTACTTCATCAATAACCAACCTTGACCTTCACGACATTGCGAGAGTATGCGCAACTTACGGCCTTGGCGGATATTTCGTGATCCATCCCGACGAAAAAATGCGCGCGATCGCGACTCAGCTTGCTTCCCACTGGACTCAGGGAGAAGGGAAGGAATACAATCCCGACCGCTTCAAAGCCCTGCAGGTCCTGAAGATCGTTTCAAGTCTGGACGAAGCGAAAAAGGAAATCGAAGAGCGCTGCGGCGAAAAACCGGTGACTGTCGGAACGACTGCAAGGAAAAAAGAAAATTTCATAACGATAAAGCAGCTGAAAAAAGAAAAAAATAAACCAGTCCTGATACTCTTCGGCACGGCTGGAGGAATGGAAGATAACTTTTTGAATTCATTGGATTTTTTATTGGAACCAATAGACATAAAAACAGGCTATAACCACCTTAGTGTGAGAAGTGCGGTGTCGATTTTTATTGACAGATTGTCTTTAAGTGACTAATATACCGCCGCGTTTTTTTGGAGGAGATAAAAATGACGACCAACATTATTCAAAAACTTGAAAATCAGCAGAGAAGAATTGATCATTACTATGTAAAACCGGGAGATAAAATCGAAGTTCACACCCGTATCATCGAAGGTGAAAAAGTTCGTATCCAGATTTTCAAAGGCGATGTCATCGCAATCAAAAACGGCAGAGACAACAACAGAACGACAATAACAGTCAGAAAATTCTCGGGCGGTTACGGCGTTGAGAAGATTTTCCCGCTTCACTCCCCGATGATTGAAAAGATAGAACTTGTAAACAGAGGTCTCGTCCGCAGAAGCAAACTTTACTATCAGAGACTTCGTAAAGGCAACGCAGCTAGAATCAAACCGAAAAACGTTTGGTAGTGTTCTCGCTTTTATTCGCGTTATTTCTCGCAGTTTCAGCAGAAAATCCTGTTTGCCGGTCAATGGATTTGGAAGAAGATTTTTATAATTCAATATCCCTCTCTCCGGAAGATGATTCCTTAAAACAAAAATATTTAGCAAAATTCGGAAGTTGTATTTCAAATGAAGGGCAGAATCTTCTTGTTGAAAAAGATGTTGCGATCGTCGAGGGGCTTGACTGCACAAAACCGTTTGAAGGAATTGAGTTCTTCTTCAAGAACAACAAACTTTGTTCTCGCTCGGTCCAGTTCTTTCCTTCAAAAAAAGTTTTTGCTGTTGAAAACAGGCATATTCCGGTGACTCTTCCCGAAAACTGGAAGCACATCGAAACGCCTGAAACGCTCCTTTTTTATGATTCGACTGCAAAATTTGAGGAAATGAGCGGCATAAACGGAGAAATTCTTAAAAAAAACGAGTTCGGTCTGTATCTGGATGCTTCCGGCAAAGCGGTTTATCCCGAATTTGTTTACTCAAACGGAAACTGGGAGAAAGTTCTGCCTCTGCGCGAACTTTTCGACTTTTCCATAAAGGGTGACGGTGCTTTTGAAATTAATTTAATATCTGAAAAATACTTGTCTTTTTCGCAAAAAGAACTTTTAGGGCAGCTTGAGCTTAAAGCGGCTTCGTCTGAACTTTTGACTGAAAATCACGGTGTTCTGAAAATCAAGGGAACCGGCTTGAAAGGGGTGAAATTCCCTAAATTCGAGTATTCCGGCGACAGGGAAAACGACTACGGAATATACAAGATCTCTTTATTTTCTCATGAGTTGCAGCAAAAAGCTGCGATAGTTTCAAAAAGCAGCAGTTACGAACTGGAAATTGTCTTTTCGACCGGAAAACTTGAAGCAAATCTCGTTATTTTCTCAAAGAAACTGGCATCCGAAGATGCCGCGAAAATCCAAGCTCTCATAAACCGCGAAATTCCCGCGTTTTTTATTGAAAAGAAATAAAATAAGTCTTAAATTTCATCGTATTTTTTGTGGGGTGAGAGATGAGTGATCCAATAAAAAAAGGTTTTTTCGCCGGAGTTGATCTCGGCGGAACGAAAATTCTGACGGTCGTGACCGATTCTGAAAAAAAGGTCTTGGCTAAGACAAAAATTCCGACAGAGGCTACGCGCGGAGTCGATGCAGTTTTAGACAACATTTTTAAATCATTGGATATTTCATGCAAAGAATGCGGGATCACACCTGGATCTCTTTCCGGGATCGGGATCGGCGTTCCGGGGCCGGTCAACTACGAAAAAGGTCTTGTTTATGACTGCCCGAACCTTGCCGGATGGAAAAATATCGAAGTGAGAAAAATCATAAGCGAACGCCTTGATGTTCCCGTTTTTGTCGAAAACGACGCCCGTGTCGCCGGGCTTGCAGAGACAAGGCTTGGAGCGGCAAAAGGTTTCCGTCATGTTTTTTACATCACGGTAAGCACAGGGATCGGATCGGCAATAATCATCGACGGAAAAATTTACCATGGAGCGGACGGCGCGGCTGGCGAATTCGGGCAGATGAAACTGCTCGACGGATCGATCCTGGAACAGAAATTCGCAGGCCCGGCGATAGAAAGGCTTTTTGGACTTCCGACAACACAACTCACTGAACTTGTTGAAAAAAATGATCCTGGGGCAAAAAAAGCCGTCGAATATTTAACCGACGGGATCGGAACATTTTTAGCGAATGTCGCGACCCTTCTAAACCCGCAGATAATCGTTGTCGGCGGCGGAGTCTCTCAGCTCGGAGACCTGATCCTTGACCCGATCCGGGAAAAAGTTGCGGCCAAAGCTTTTTCAATAGCGGCAAAAAACGTGAAAATAGTTCCCGCCGCGCTCCACACTGATTCAGGTGCGATCGGCGCGGTCGAACTGCTTTTTGATTAGGAGAAAAAAATGTACCGTTTAATCAGTTTTCTCGGAATAGGAGTTTTCGTCCTCGTGGCGTGGCTGCTCAGCGAAAACAGGAAAAAAATCAACTTCAGGCTCGTCGTTTACGGTCTGCTGATCCAGTTCGTTTTCGCCTTTTTCGTCCTCAAAACCTCGCCCGGAAAAACCATTTTCGATTTCCTCAACAAATGTTTCACGAAGATCACGAGCTTCACGACTGAAGGCTCGCAGTTCGTATTCGGCGGGCTTCTCGACAAATTCTCGTTTGCCCTTTCAGTGTTGCCGACGATCATTTTTTTCTCGTCGTTTTTCGCAGTTCTCTACTACTTCGGGATCCTCCAGTTTTTCGTCAGGATCTTCGCGTGGGTTTTTATGAAACTTCTTAAAACAAGCGGTGCGGAAAGCCTTTCGGCTGCGGCAAACATCTTCATCGGGCAGACTGAAGCCCCGCTTATCGTCAAACCTTACATCAAAACTATGACGAGAAGCGAACTCATGTGCCTTATGACAGGCGGTCTTGCAACTGTCGCGGGCGGAGTTCTCGCGGCTTATATCCAAATGGGGATCGATGCCGGGCACCTGATCGCGGCAAGCGTCATGAGCGCGCCGGCAGCCATAGTCATGGCAAAAATCATGGTGCCTGAAACAGGAACGCCTCAGACTGCCACGCAGAGCGGGATCAAGATCGAAGTAACAGACAGAAATGCTCTTGACGCCGCGGCAAGAGGAGCGAGCGAAGGCATTTTCCTTGCGATAAACGTTGCGGCCATGCTCATCGCTTTCATCGCATTCGTCGCGATGTTCAACTACATTTTTTCCCTTTTCGGCACTTCGATCGAAGATGTCCTCGGGCTGATTTTCAAGCCTCTCGCGTTTCTCATGGGTGTTCCGTGGGAAGAGACATCGCAGGTCGGGACCCTTCTCGGGCAGAAAACCGTTCTCAACGAGTTCATAGCATACAGTTCACTTGCAAAAATGAACGCCGACACGGCGACGATGCTTTCGGAAAGAAGCACGATAATTTCAATTTACGCGCTTTGCGGATTTTCTAATTTCGGCTCTATCGCGATCCTTCTCGGCGGCATCGGGGCAATGGTTCCCGAAAGACGGAGCGAAATCGCATCGCTTGGCATAAAAGCGCTTATCGCCGGTACATTCGCATGTCTTCTAACCGCAAATATTGCCGGAATACTGGTTTAAATTGCATTTATTCCATGAAATTTTATAATTTTTTGTTTTTTGTGATGTTTTATCATTTTTTTGAGGAGAAAGTTATGAAAAAATTCTTTCTATGCATTGCGTTATGTTCACTGTTTCTGATTGTGAGCTGCGGCGGCGGTTCAAAAAATGACGAACAGCCGGATTCGGACGAATCGTTTGATGACATTGATTCAGCAACGGACAATGACAGCACCGACTCAGAATCTGATGACGATGTTACCGATTCAGGTGACAGCTCGGCTGATTCAGGTGACAGCTCAGCCGATTCAGGTGACAGCTCGGCTGATTCAGGTGACAGTTCCGACGATTCAGGCGACAGCTCAACCGATTCAGGCGACAGCGGCGACTCCGGCGACAGCGGTGATTCCGGAAGCAATCTTGGGAAGGCTGAAATTGAAAAAGCGTGCAAAAACAAATCGACTCTGAACGGCGTCAAGATGGACTGCTCCGTAAAGGAATGCCAGGAATTCGTATTCTGCGATTTCGGCGGAGCTTCAGGCGAAGGAACCGTTGCTGCATGCAAAGACGGCAAGGACAACGACGGCGACGGTTACGCCGACTGCAAGGATCCTGAATGCCAGGAATACCGTTTCTGCAAACTCGGCGAAGTAAGCTCCGAAGAAGCGGCATGTTTCAAGCTCATCGACGAAAAAGGCGGGACCGAGGCATGCAAATCGGACAAATGCAAAAATCAAGAAGTATGCAAAGATACCAAATCTATCTGCAGTCTTGCAAAAGATCCTTACAAATACGACAGCCGCGACGACTGCAAGTGCGGCTATGCGAAAAGCAAGTATCTTGAAGAGACTCTCGACCCTGCGACCAGCAGCACGGATGATTTCTGCGGTTTCATAATCGGCAACAACAACATCGCAGAATACATCGAGGAAACAGGAGCTTCAGACCTTCCGAATGTTACCGTTCTGAAAACTGATATTGATCTGGGAACACAGAAAAACTGGATACGGCTGAATAACAGCTCAACATTCAGCGGAGTGTTTGACGGCAACAATAAAAAAATCAGAGGCAACTTGTCCTGCGGCACTTATCGGAACTGCGGTTTATTCGTGAAAACAGAGAACGCAAAGGTAGCCAATCTGAATATCGGACTCACGGTGCGCGGAAATGTTCTTGCCGGTGCCGTTACGCCGAATTCCGAAAATTCGACTTTTAAAAACATCGTATCGACTTCAAAAGTTTATGCGAACAATAAATCATCCAGCGAATATTCGGCAATCGCAGGCGGTATCGTCGGAAAATCGAATGACGATGAAATTTCGGATATATCTGTTTACGGAACAGTTTCGGCTGAAGCTGCCCTAACTAAATCGAAGGCGATAGCGGGCGGTATTGTAGGATTCGGATTAAAATCCCGGATAAAAAATACAAAATTCTCTTCAAGCGTTACAACCCGCTTGAACTTAGGTGTGACTAATTACGTAATTAACTGCGCAGGAGGAATCGCAGGATTTCTTGAAGACAACGCCAGTATCGAAAATGCCGAGGTCAACGCTAATGTCGAAGCTTCGTCAGCTGCAGCACTGACAGCTTCTGCGGCAGGGGGAATACTCGGCTGTACTACAAAAATCGAGACATCTGACAGTAGCGGCAACTATATCCTGACAACAGATAATACCATCATCGGGACATCCGACATAGGTGGAATTTCGATAAGAAATGCAAAAAGTTCCGGAACGGTATATGCTTTCAATAATACTGATGCAGATTCTTCAGTAAACAACTTCGCAGGCGGAATCGTCGGATACACCAAGCATTCCTCCAGTGCTCCATCCGTAGTAAGCGGCGCAGTCTCAGATTCAGATATCTTCTGCGAGCATTTCAAAACAAGTTCTGCATATTGTCAGGCAGGAGGAATAATCGGCACAGATTCTTACAGTTCCCTGAGAAGCGTTTCATTCAACGGTTTTATCGGAATAATCGAAGGCTCTCTTAACTACGCAGGCGGAATTGCAGGCTACGGATCTAACACGAAAATAGCCAATGCATCGGCTTCTGGAGAAATCAGTATGAATTCTTCTTCAACAAACAGCATAACCGTTCATGCAGGTGGAATCATAGGTTATGCATCGACAAACACAACCGTTGTAAACACATACAACAACATGGTGATCCGCTGCGAGATGGAAAACTGCACGAAGGTAAAAGAAGGTACTCTTGCCGGTTACGCATCAGATACAAAATTCTTTGAAAACTACTGGAATCCCAAAACTCTGCCCGACAAGGACGAATCTCTGGTAAAGCGTGTAGGTTCCATGTCAGGCAACACGCTTATCGACGCATCGAACCTTAGATACGACGATTCAAAGGATCATTTTATCGAAACAATCGATGAAAATCATGCTCCAGCGCTTTTCGACCGTCTGCGCTACAACATAGGCGTTATCGAAGTGGGCGGAACGGCTTCACCGAATCTGCCTTATGCGGACGACTACCGCACATGGACGACTTACACCGACGCAAACGGCGTAAAATGGCCGATCATCGATCTGAAAAGCAAGATCAGACTTGAAGGCGGTCTCGACGTTGATTAATCAAAAATCTGGTTCAACTATTCCGAAATATTTGCAATTTTGTTGATTTTGGGAGAGATGACCATCAAAAGTGCACCCAGTACTATCGTGAATGCCGCGATGAGAGTGAAGACCGAAAGTTCGCCGAGAACATCGGCGAGAGTCCCTATTTTCGAAGCGAGCCATGCAGCAACGCCGGTAACTGCGAAATACCAGCCCATGATCTGGGAAGTCATCCGTTTCGGAGCCATGTTCGTGATGAAAGAAAGCGAGACCGGTGAAAGCGCGAGTTCGCCTATTGTGTTGAAGAAATAGGCCATGCAGAGCCAGAGAGCGCTGCTTTTCGCCGCTTCGTCGCCGCCTCTTTCAAGCGAAGCTCCGACCATGAAGATGAATCCGATACCCAAAATGACTGTTCCGAGTCCCATCTTCATTATCGCCGAAGGCTCCTTTTTGTGTTTTGCGAGAAATACCCAGAAAGCAGCAACGACAGGGGCGAAGATCATGATGTAAAGCGGGTTGAGCGACTGGAACCACGCCGTCGGGACTTCGAATCCGAGGACGTTGCGCTCAGTGTAGCGGTCGGTGTAGAGGTTGAGAAGTCCGCCAGCCTGTTCGTAAGCAGCCCAGAAGATGATGACTATGAAAAACGAAAAAAGAACAAGTCCGATCTTTCTCTTTTCAAGCGCGGTGAGAGGCTGTTTTTCGGCAACTGCGCCGCTTTCCGCCTTGGTCTTAAGCTGTCCGGCAGTTCCGAGATATCTCTGACCGTAGGCATATACTGCCTGACCGACGAGCATTCCGACTCCGGCAAGACCGAATCCCCAGTGCCAGCCGTATTTGTATGCAAGCCATCCGACTGCGATCCCTGCTGCGAAAGCACCGACGTTGATACCCATGTAGAAGATCGTGAAACCCGCGTCCTTTCTCGGGTCTCCGTCAGGATAAAGCTCTCCGACCATAGTCGAAATGTTGGGTTTGAGAAGTCCGACACCTAAAATTATAAGGCCGAGCGCGCCGTAGAACGCCCATACCGGCGGATAAGCCAGCAGAAAGTGCCCTGCGCAGAGAAGAAGTCCGCCAAGGAAAACGCTTTTGCGCTGTCCGAGTATTTTATCGGCCACAAAACCGCCGGGAACTGACATCAGGTAGACTAAAAGCTGGTAGTAGCCCAAAATCGCGAGCCCTTTCGCATCGCTCCAGCCGAGGCCGCCGTCCTGCACCGACGCGACCATGTAAAGCACGAGGATCGCCTTCATCCCGTAGAACGAAAAACGCTCCCAGAGCTCGGTGAAAAAAAGCACGAACAGCCCTTTCGGGTGCCCGAGAAAAGTTTCCTTGCTTCGATCGTTCATGCAACCTCTTTATTGCTAATTGTTTTCGGTCCTGTAGTTCGGAGCTTCCTTCGTGATCGTGACATCGTGGACATGGCTCTCACGGTATCCGGCGTTCGTGATCTGGACGAACTGCGCGTGTTCGCGGAGCATCGCGATATTTTCGGCGCCCAAGTATCCGAAACCCGATTTAAGGCCGCCCGCAAGCTGATAGATCGTGTCTGCGATGGGTCCTTTGTATGCGACTCTGCCTTCGATCCCTTCAGGAACGAATTTCTGCGCATCGGTGATGTTATCCTGGAAATATCTGTCCTTGCTGCCTTTCTTCATTGCGCCGAGCGAACCCATTCCGCGGTACATTTTGTAGGTCCTGCCCTGGTAAAGGACTATCTCGCCCGGAGCTTCGGCCGTTCCGGCGAACATCGCGCCTATCATTACGGCATCTGCGCCTGCCGCCATCGCTTTTACGATATCGCCTGAATATTTGATACCGCCGTCTGCGATCATCGTCCTGCCGTATTTTTTCGCGACCGGAGCAACGTTCATGATCGCCGAAAGCTGCGGATAACCGACACCGGCGACGATTCGCGTCGTGCATATCGAGCCCGGGCCGATACCGACTTTGACGACGTC
>DBYC01000060.1 GCA_002310035.1 bacterium UBP6_UBA1196 | reverse complement strand
AAAGTGGCGTCAGGCTCGTATTCATGCGCGGTGTAGGAGATTTTTTTGCTCTCCAGAACACGCATAACATTGGTTTTTTCGGGCTTTTTCATTTGATGACCTGCCTCATTGAATCTCGTTTTTTCCCGAACTAACGGGTTTTCGTCAGATTTTGACCGATTTCCAATAAAAAACCAATATTTTCGATAAAAACCATTTCTTTTTAATAAAAACAAAGAAAAACAGCCGCTTTTGTAACCTGCTTCATTGAAAAACATCAAATAATCGTTATATTTTGCTGTTTGTTTTTTTATCATTGGAGGAAAAAATGATAGTTATCACTGGCGCAAGCGGTCATGTAGGCAACAATCTGGTTCGCGAACTCAATAAACGCGGCATCAGACCGAGGATCCTCGTTCACGAAGCAACCACGGTCTGGAAAGCTCTCGAAGGGCTTGATTTCGAGCAGGTCAAAGGCGACACGCGGGATCTCGAATCGCTGAAAAAAGCTTTCGAAGGAGCGGACCTTGTTTACAACTGCGCCGCAGCAATCTCAATAAAATGCGGTGTTTACGACAAAATCAAAACTGTCAATGTCGACGGCGTGCAGAATGTGATCGACGCATGCATCGCAAACAATGTCAAAAGGCTCGTTCATGTAAGTTCCATCGAAGCGCTTGGCGATCCGGGCGAAGGCGTCGTCGCGACCGAAGAAATGGGTTTCAACCCCGACAGAGCTATGCTTGAATACGGGATCACTAAAGCAGAAGGTTCGCTTCTTGTCCAGAAAGCGGTCAAGGAGGGCAAAATAGATGCTGTAACAGTATGTCCGGTCGGAATTCTTGGACCGAACGATTTCCGTCCGTCGCAGATGGGAACGATGGAAATGAATTTCCGCAAAGGCAAACTTCCAGCTTATCCCGCTTACGGCGGATTTGACTGGGTCGATGTCCGCGATGTCGTCGAAGCGATAATTCTTGCCGGCGAAAAAGGAAAAACCGGCGAATTTTATCTTCTTACCGGCGGTCACACGACAAACGACGAGATGATGGGGATCCTTGAAAAACTTTCCGGCAGAAAACGCCCGAGTGTTTCGCTTCCCTACTGGCTCATGTACACTGCGGGATTTCTTGCTGAAAACTGTTTCTACCGCTTTTTCAAGAGCGTTGAACCTGTCATCACCCGCGGCAGCGCAAGAATTCTGAAAAGCGATCTCCACGCTTCTTCCGAAAAGGCTCAGAAAGAACTCGGAATGAAGTTCCGCAATGTCGAGGAAATATTCCGCGACCACTACAACTGGATGGTTGAGTACACCGAAGGCAAAAAATAATCCGTTAAGCGCCGCGATCAGGTTCGTTATATCGAAATATCGAAATATCGTTATTTCGACGGCGCGAAACCGGCGCAATAACATCAAATTTTGACTTTTTCCGAAAAAAGAGTATAATATTCTGCTTTTTTGGGAGAATGATTTTATTCGAAAATAAAGAGGAAAAATGAAAAAAATTATGATTATCATGGGCAGCGATTCCGATTGGAAAGTCATGCAGAAAGCTGTCGTTGTTCTCAAGGAATTCGGCGTTGATTTCGAAATTCATGTAAGTTCGGCGCACAGAACACCCGAAAAAACGGTCGCACTGGTAGAAAATTTTGAAGGTGACTGCTTTATCGCAGGTGCCGGCGCAGCAGCACATCTTGCCGGAGTAATCGCGGCTCACACGACAAAACCTGTAATCGCCGTTCCTTTGGATTCTGGCGCACTTCACGGCCTTGACGCACTTTATGCAACAGTCCAGATGCCGTCCGGCGTTCCGGTTGCGACGATGGCGATCGACGGTGCGAAAAACGCAGGCCTTTTTGCAGTTCAGATCCTGGCTTTGAACGATGCAGAGCTTGCCGGAAAATTAAAGGAATACAAAATGAAAATGAAAGACGAAGTCGAAGTAAAAGACAATAAAATAAATGATTTAGCAAAAGAGGTGTAGAATGGAGATTCTTTCGATCGAAGAAGCTGCGTGGAAAGTCAGAAACGGTCAGGTCGTCGCCTATCCGACCGAAACGGTCTACGGTTTAGGTTCAATAATTTTCGAGGAAGATCCCGTAATGCGCATCAAGCAGATCAAGGGGATCTCGGCGAACAAACCACTTTCTGTTCTTATTTCGAACAATAGAAAAGATGAGATGCTCTCGGAACTTATCGACGGTTTTCTCCCGGTGGCACAGAGACTTGCGAAATTTTTCTGGCCGGGACCGCTTACGATCATTCACGAATGCAGGAATGAACTGCCCGAATTCATCACGGGAGGAACAGGTTTTGTCGGCATCCGCTGCTCGCCTTACGCTTTTGTGAACAAGTTCATTGACCTCATCGGTCATCCGATAGTCAGCACCAGCGCAAACATCACAGGACAACCGCCGGCAACAAACTATACCGATGTTTTTTCCTATTTCGACGGTATGATCGACGGCGTCTTAATATGCGACGACTCGATTTCAATAGAACATCAGTCAAGCCCGACCAACATTCCTTCAACGATCGTAAAGGTCGAACCGCACAATTTCGAAATTATCCGAGAAGGAGCGATCAAAAAAGAGGATATAATCAGAAAGGTTCTTTAGAATATGCCTGGACCCGAACTGACTTTAAACAAAATATTCAATGATTTTACAGAATTATATCAATCAAAAAACGGATACCGCTTCAATTCCGATTCTATGATCCTTTCATGGTTCGTGAACAGGATCTGCCAGAATTCCGGCTCCGAAAATTCCGCGCTTGAAATCGGCGCTGGAAGCGGAATCGTCTCGATCGTCCTGAAAAGACGCGGATTTCTTCCAAAAATCGACTGTGTCGAGATTCAGGAACCGATGTTCGAACTTCTCGAAAAAAATGTGGCATATAACGGCCTTGGTAACGAAATCACTCCGATTTTTTCCGATTTTATCACTTTCTCAGCCGAAAAAAGGAAAAAGTACGACATTATTTTCGCAAATCCGCCGTATTTCGCGAGTAAAAGCGGACACATCAACATTGATTCCGAGAAAGCGCTCGCAAAACACGAAGTCGCGGGAAGCCTTGCCGATTTTTTTGCCGCATCAACGAATATTTTAAGAAAAGGGGGAAAATTCATCGTCGTTTTCCCTGCATCGCGCCTGCAGTTTGCCCTTTTTTCAGCCGCGCAGCACGGTTTTACTCTTAAAAATATCGCATTTTTCCGTGAAAATGCCGAGACCAAGCCGGCGACATTCGCGGCATCATTTGTTTTAGGCAGCGAAACCGCACTTTTTTCCCTTTCCGACGCTGAAATTTTCGAACTCCGCGATCCAAACGGCGGATATTCCGGGGTCGGGATGAAAATCATGTATGAAAACGGCCGAAATAATTAAAAAGCCGGTTGACTTTCAGGAATATTGCATTAAAAAAAGAGGGGATTTTATGAATTAGGAGGGTTTCATGTACGAAGACAAGGAAAATGCTGCGGCTCAGGAAGTTATTGACAATACGGAAAAATATTCCAAACACTTCAGCGAAGATTCTTTTTTCAGCAAAATCCTTAAATATGGAAAAACTGCCGGAATGAAAGTCGTTTTTGCAGCGCTTCTTCTTTTTTATGCGATGAAAAGCGACAAAATGCCGCTTTCGGACAAGGCTCTTGTCGTTGCCGCGCTCGGATATTTCATTCTGCCGATAGACCTGATCCCGGATTTCATTCCGATCGCGGGTTACGCCGACGATCTGACTGCGCTTTATGTTGCCCTTAAAAAGGTAACATCTTACATCGACAACGAAACGATCACCCAGGCACGCGACAAACTTACAGGCTGGTTCGGCGCAGCTGATGAAAACGATATCCAGAGCGTCCTGAACATACTGCTTTGACCATGAAAAATTATCCGCCCTCGATAAAGGATTTTATTGATTTCGAAAAAAGCGGCGGGGTTTTCTTTATCCACTGCCCGGAACGTTATGTCCTGAAATGTATAAAATCAGAAATAAAATCGGAAGCTGACACTGAAAACGGAACAGAAGTCTGTTTTTTTGACATGACCGAGGACAAAAACGCACTGCGGGAGGCCGTGGCGACAGCAAGCGAGATAACCCTTTTCGCGAAATGCAGGATAGTTGTCCTTGAAATTCCAGAAAAAATAGCTGATGCCGATCAGAAATTTCTGGAGAACTACATTGATTCATGCGAAACATCCAATTTTCTGGTCATACTTCTGAACGAAATTGACAAGCGGCTGAAATTCTTCAAGAATCTTCAGAAAATGACAAAGATTTACTTCCCGGTTCCCCTTCCTACTCCGGTCGAATTGAAAAACTTCATCAAAAACGAGTTCAAACCTTTCACTCCGGACGAAAAACTGGTTTCGTTTTTTCAGAACGGCGCGAACCAGGACATGTTTTTTATACATAATGAGATAGAAAAACTGAAGATTTACGCAAGTGCGAAAAATCTGGGAACAATAAGTTACGACATCGTGGCGGTCGTTCTCAATGATTTGAGCGAGCAGATAATTTTTAAAATCATGGATATGCTTGTTTCCGGCAGAAAAACGGCTGCGATATTGCTTTACCGCGAAACTTTGATCGTCGAAGCAGAGCAGAAAGTAAATCCGGTCATGCTTTCAATGTTTTTCAAGCATTTCCGCGTACTTATGCAAGTAAAAATCATGCAGCACGAAGGCAGGAACAGCGAGATCTCCTCCTTTCTGACAGCTTCGAAAGTGTTTTATATGAAAAGCAATGTTTCCCAAGTTACAGGAAAATACAAAAATTCAACGATTCTGCAGGCATTGAAGCGGCTTTCCGAAATCGAACTCGGCATGAAAGGGGCTGAAAACGCCACACGCACCGAAACTATTATTGAAATCGAACAGTTCATGTCGGAATTTTTTGTTTAACAATCAAGGCAGGATGATCGTCTGATGCATGATTTTTTAGAAAACGGCATAATCAGCGGACTTTATTCATCATTTCAGGCTGCATTCTTGAAAAACGGCGTCGTTTCGCACCGGTACGGCGGAACTTTTGACTTTGAATCTGCGGAAAAAATCACTATTTCAACACAGTTCGACCTTGCTTCACTCACGAAGGCTGTTGTCACCGTTCCGATTTTTTACAGTCTTTTTGCATCAAAAGAACTTGCTTGCGATGAAAAAATCGACCGTTTCTGCGGTGGTGCAGGCAAAAACATCTCTCTTTACGAACTTTTAAGCCACACTTCCGGTTTTCCGGCATGGCTTCCGTTTTACGAGCTTATTCCGAGCGGAAAATCTTTTGAAGACAGAAAAAAAGAAGTCGAAAAAATCATTTTTCAGCATGAAACTTCCGAAAAAACAAAATGCTACAGCGATCTGAACTATCTTCTCCTGGGTTTTATTCTGGAAAGGATCTACAATCAGCCGCTTGACTTGATTTTTGGAAAATTCAAAGAAAACAACAACTTAAACTTCGATCTCACCTACACTCCTAAAGGAAAAACCCCGAAAACGGCTTTTTCCAAAATACGCAACGATTTTCCGGAAAAAACCGTTGAAGATGAAAACTCATGGTTTTTAGGCGGCATCACAGGCCATGCAGGACTTTTCGGAAGTGCTTCAGAAGTTGCAGGGTATTTTGATGAGCTGATGAAAACGCCCTGGTTTATGCCGATCGCACGAAAACTGAATTTTGCCGGTTTCGACCGCCCTGAAGGAAACGACTCAAATTACGGTAAATTGGCAAATCCTAACAGTTTCGGGCATTTAGGCTTCACGGGGACAGCTTTTCTCATTGATCCCGACAAAAAATTCACAGCCGTGCTTCTAACGAATTCGACTCACCCTGCTCCCGACAAACCGGAAAGAAAAGAAAGGATAAAAAAAGTACGGCAGAGTTTTTTCGATATGGTTTCCAGATAAACTAAATTCCCAAATTAAAATAGAAACTTACATCATGCGAGTCGGTGAGTCCGTAGCCGGTTCCGAAAGTCCACATAAGCGGAGCACGGTAGACAACATAGGTCAAAAGCCTGATTTCAAAGCCTGTGGAAGCCGAAAAATGACCGTTGAAAACTGAAACATCGTCCGAAACCGTTCCCGCGTCGAAGAAAACCGCTCCCTGAATGTTGCGGAACATGAGCGGAAAAGCGCCCAGATTGCTTTCAAGCGAAACGATGTGAAAAACGATCTCGTTCTTTGACAAAAAGGCGTGATTTCCTTCAGCAGTTGCCGAATTGAAGCCGCGCATAAGCAGCGAATACGAATTCCGGCCGATAAAATTGTTGAAATTAGTTATTTTGTAGTCTTCTTCCGCACCGGTCAGCGCAAATCCGTCATCCGAAAGGAATTCCATGTAAAACGAATTTTTTGTCACGAAACCGATTTTTCCGGTTTCCGAAAGGAGAAAGCTCAAAGTTATCTGCGGCGCGAAAGCCAGTTCCTCCTGCTTTGTGAGGAAAAGTTTTGAAAAAACAACCGGCGCGGAAAACGAAAAACTGTTCATCGGCTCGCTAAGAAAGCGGCTCGACGAATTAAAATTCATAGAAAAAGAGTAACTCAAACCCAAACTCAAAATCACGTCGTCCTCGTCTTTCGCCTTTATTTGTTGCGGCTCATTCGGCTCTTTGACATCCATCGCGACTCCGCCGATCCCGGCACTCCAGCCTAAAGAATGACCGATCGAAACAACATCGGAAAACGCGCCTGCCGCCGGATGAGTGAAAACACCGGTTGATGAAGCTCCGAACATGAAACGATTCGTCAGAACACGCGAAATATAGGGATTATCAACATTTTCGGTCTGGTTTGAATAATTGAAAAATGTACGGAACGAAGGCAGGACCGCGTCGTCGTAATAATTCAGAAGCACATAGTGACGGCCGCTTCCGCCGAAAGTTTTTGTGTAAGTTATGTCGTAGGAGCGCATCTGGTCATTCGATTTTCCCATCACTGTTGCGCCGACAAGCCAGATATCGAAATCGGTTGCGAACTGCGGATACCAGAGCGCGGGAAACATTCCTTCATATCCATGTGCTTTTTTAAGTTCGTGTTTCAGCTCATCTTTTTTTCCTTTTTCAACAGTTGCGACACTTGCCTGCAGAGTTTCCGAGCCGTTTTCATCGATTTCGCACGAATCGGGAAAATATCCGTCGTTGTCGAAAGTCAGATAGTAAACTTTTCTGTCAAAAACTTTCGGGAAAATTGCTGTTTCATCAGGTGTACAGAGCTGAACCGCCTCGTTTTTTTCCAAGTTCAGGCGCATCGGAACGATTTTTGCCCCTTTCTCGCTTGAAAACACCAGGGTTTTATCGTTCTCGAAGTGGACGCTGTACTGCTCGCCGGGAATGTCGATTTCCTTGAGTTCGCCGCTTTCGGTGTCAAAAAAGAAAATATTTTTCTCGCTTTCAAAGCGGTTTCCGCTGAACGCCATGATTTTCCCGTCTTCCGAAAAGGTGAGGCTGTAGATCGAATCGATTTTCGGGAACTCCCATTCTTTCAGGACTTTTCCGCTGTAATCGATCCGCGTTATGCGGTTTATTCCGTCGCGGAAAGAGGTAAAAAATATGTCATCATTTTTCCCGAAAAAGGCTTCGAGAACGCTTCCGTTTTCGGTGAGCTGACGAATCTGCGAATTTTTTTCTTTCAAAAAGAGTTCTGAACGGTCGAGCCTTCCGCCGTTTTTCACAGTCTGGGTAAAAATGATAATTCCATCCTTTTCGGCGAACGAATCTATGCGGCTCATAAGCCCCAACTTATTCATTTTTCTGCCGTCAAAACTGAAAAGCGCACGCTCCGACTGGTTTGCGGCAAAAAAGCGGTAATCAGGGGAGTCGAGATCGGCGTAAACTGTCGAAAAACGCTCTTCCGTCCAGGGTTTCGCGGCTTTTTTCGACTCATTCAGGACACGTTCTCGGTTTTCACGGATAAAATCTTTGTACATGCCGTAAATCGATTTGTGAAAAGCCATTTTTCCGGCTCGTGTCATAAGAAACGGAAAAAAATCGTCGCTCAGCTCCTCAAAAAAGCGTTTCATCCCGTCTGCACCGACATTTTCAACAAGATAGCTGTAGAAAAAAGTGCCGTAAAGATAAGGGAGATTGCCGCCTAGCCAGTGGTCAGTGACACCCGAAAGCTCGCCCAGTTTCAGCTCTGTTCCAGCCTTGAAAAATGAATCGAGATAGCTTTTGTAAAGCGGGCTGTTGAGACGCCCTTTCCCTTCCGAAACGCTTTCGCTGTAAACCGCCGCACCTTCGATCATCCATGTGGGAACCGTCCCGCCGATGAAGTAAAAATCACCGAAAATCAGGTTCATCACTCTCGGAAATCCGCGAGCCTGACCAATCTGCGTCGAATGGGTGTATTCATGGACATGCAGACCGAATTCCCAGTTTTTGTAACTTGAAAGCGTGGAATATCTTTCCGGAGGATAAATATAGAGAAATATTGAGTTTTTCACAAACGCATTCGACCAGCCGTTGGCAGTGTCGGTCTCCCTGTCGTAAACCACGGCGATCTTTTTCTTCGGGACCCAGCCGTAAAGCGCTTTTATGAATTCCTCCGACCTCTCCGCATCGGCAATGAGGCGGTCGATCACCGACGGATCAAGATTTGATGAAAAATAAAGGATCTGGTGCTCAGTCTCATACCTTGAAAAAGTGACCGTCTCTTCGGCAAAAATCGCAAAAGAGAAAAAGAATAAAACTTCTAAAATTATTAGGTTTTTCACCATTGCAATGTAAAAATCACTTCCAATTAAAAAATCACAAAAAGCTTAATATTGTAGGTAATTTGGCTGAAATGACAAGGAAAGCGGATTTTCTCTGCTCAGTTTTTCAGAGCCGTAACCGGAACAACGTAAACTCCGTCCGGACGGAGATACGCGGCGTTGGTCATCCCGCAGACAACGATCAGCGAGGATGGCGCTTTGCTGTTTTTGTCCGCAAGAAAGCTCTTTTTTATAGAAAGAAGATTCTTTGCCGCCTCATCAATCTGGTGCGCTCCGAGCTTGATTTCTACAGCACTCCACGAACCGTCAGGCATTTCGATAACTGCATCGAT
>DBYC01000058.1 GCA_002310035.1 bacterium UBP6_UBA1196 | reverse complement strand
CTGATTTGTTAATAACAACATGAAGCATCGGAAATTATAGGCAAAAAAAGTTTTTTGTCAAGGGAAAAGCATTGATGCAGGTAGAAATGTCGCTTTGCTTTTTCTTGCTTTTGCCGTTTTAAGTGTTACAAGGGCGCAGACGCTGTTTTTTTAACTTTTTTTGGAGGAAAAAATGAGACACATTTCCGTCAGAGGCCAGTCGCTGCCCCTTTCACCGATCAGAAAACTTGCTCCTTACGCAAACGACGCGAAAGCAAAAGGCAAAACGGTTTACCACTTCAATATCGGCCAGCCCGATGTCGAAACTCCCGAAGAAATGCTGAAAGTTCTTAATGAAATCAAGACAAAAGTCATTGCTTACGGTCCGAGCCAGGGTATTCCCGAATATCAGGACGCTCTCATAAAATACTATGCAAGATACGACATTCCGCTTACCCGCGACAACATCATGGTAACGACCGGCGGAAGCGAAGCGATCATCATGGCTTACACAGTATGTCTTGACGCTGGCGACGAAGTGCTCATTCCGGAACCTTTCTACACGAACTACAACGGTTTTGCGACCGCTACAGGCGTAAAGATCGTTCCGATCACGACAAAAATCGACAATGACTGGGAGATTCCGGCAGTTGAAGAAATCGAAAAGCTCGTGACCCCGAACACGAAAGCGGTCATGATCTGCAACCCGAACAACCCGACAGGAAAGGTTTACTCGAGAGAAGAACTTTCGAAAATCGTCCAGCTCGCAATCAAAAAAGACCTCTTCATTTTCGCGGACGAAGTTTACCGTGAATTCATTTTCAACGGCGAAAAACATGTCAGCCTTCTCAGCTTCGAAGAGGCTAAGGACAGAGTCGTCGTTATGGACAGTATTTCGAAGAGATTCTCTTCCTGCGGCGCAAGGATCGGCGCTTTCGTAAGCTACAACAAAGAGATAATGAAAGCTGCTCTGGCATACGGTCAGGCTCGTCTCTGCCCCCCGACAATCGACCAGATGATGGCTGTCAAATCGGCAGATCTTGACGACAAATACTATGAAACCGTTGTCGGCGAATACAAGAGAAGAAGAGATGCTGTCCTTGCAACGCTCAAAGAGATGAAAGGCGTTGAATACAGAGTTCCGAACGGTGCGTTCTACATCGTCATCAAGCTTCCGGTCAAAAACGCGGAAGATTTCATAATCTGGCTTCTCACCGATTTCGACGTCAACGGCGAAACGGTCATGCTCGCTCCGGCTGAAGGTTTCTACTCGACTCCGGGACTCGGCAGAAACGAAGCAAGGATCGCGTTCGTCCTCAACGAAGAGAAGACCAAGAGAGCGATGAACGTTCTCAAGCTCGGTCTTGAAAAATATCTCGAAATCCAGAAATAATTCTTTTTTCCGGCGCCGCCAACAAATTTACCGTAACGGCGTGACAATGTAACGACGTAACGTCGACGGCGGCGCCAGTTCTTTGTCGAAATATCGAAAATTCGAAATCTCGAAATATCGAGAGGCGTTATTACTTTATTCTTGCAAAAAAAATGTTTTTATTTATTATTGTAGGTCTGTCGTTTTGCAGGTTGTTTTTGTGATTTGAAATATTGAGGAAAAAGTGAAGAAAAAATTTTTAACTGTTTTTTTTGTATTGCTCGCATGTTTCGGGCTTTCGGCTCTTTCACCGGCGTTTCCGGCGTTCAGGGCGCTGATTGCCGCCGATGACGACGATGATGAGGAAGACGAGGAGGAATCTCAGGCTGCTGAAGATTCTGAAGACGGAAAGGATGCTTCGGAAGATTCTGTCGAGGAAAATTCTTCCGACAATGAAGACGAGGAGGAGGAAGATCCTTTCGCTAAGCCTAAATCAAAGTCCAAATCCAAGTCAAAGTCCGGAAAGAAAAAAGCGGCAAAACAGAAAGACGATTTCGCTCAGGAAGACGAAGAAGACGATTTTGTCGTCGAAAAACGTGAAAAAGGTGTTGTTCACCATCACAAAGAGCCCGATCTTGGCAAAGTTGTCGTGCCGACCTACCTTTACACAGAAGCTTCTGTCCGTTCGAAAAAGCTGTTTGAGCTTTACAAAAACGACGATCTTGTCATCCGCGAGGAGGTCAACGATTTCTATCGTGTCGAGTTCCTTGGCAAGGAAGGCTGGGTCCCGCGTGACGATGTCCGCCTTGAAAAATGGCATACTTACAGGATTTCGCTTGAACTTGCGGGCGGTCTCGCCGGCGGCGGCGGAAATTTCAAGGGTTTCGACCTGATCGGAAACTATACTCTAAGATTCAATGTCGGTGTAATTCAGGATTTCGTTGTCGGCTTGGAGGGAAGAGGACTTTCTCTTGACACTGACAACCTTTACGGCGGCGGCGGAATTATGCTCCGTTACTACATTCACGGACTCAGGACAAGAAAGACAAGAAGTGCGCTCACGGCGGCGGCAGGCTATCTCTGCGGAGTCGAAAAAATCGCCGACAGGACAAGGCCTAACGGGCTTCTCCGCTTTTTCGGCGGTCCTTATGCATCGGTCAATCTGGATTATTTCTTCAGGGTGTGGGAATACATCGCGATCGGAGTCGGCGGCGACTTCACTTATCTTAAGATGTACGGCTCGTTCAAAGGCATAGACAAAAGCGAGGAGCTTTTTCAGGGCGGCGCGCATCTTACATTGATGTTTAATGTGTTGAGGTGACGATATGAAAAAATTCTCATTCGTTTTTTTGGGTCTGTTGCTCGCTGTTGCGGCATGTTCGCCTGAAGTGAGCCATTTTGACATCGAGTGCAGTACTTTCGAGGACTGCGACCTCGGCGAAAAGTGTTTCGAGACAAAATGCGTCGACAACCTCATGGAGCCTAAGAATCCGCTTGACGAAAAAGAGGAGTTCGGCGGAATAGAATATGTTACGAACAAAATTTTCTATCAGGGCAGAGTCAGTCTGCCTGAGGGGTTCATAATCCCATATGCGAATCTTCAGGTCCAGTACGGCAAGGACAACAGAATACAGAATGTCGATCCTGTCAACGGAACTTTCTGGGTCCGCTCGAATGTCGTCGGAACGACGCTTTTCATCCTGAAGACGAACTACGAAGACGAAACGAAAAATGTTCCGATAATGCTTACAGTTTTTCCGTCGAACGGCGAGAACTACTTCAAAAGGAAACATGTCGAATTCAGCGCAAGGGAGACCGCGGCGGCGCTGGTTTTCCTTCAGCCAGGTATTGCGACGACTGTAAATCCGCTTTACAATGCGGCACTTCTTGAAAGGATCCGCGGACTTAGGGCGACAAAAACCCTTGTCCGCATACTCAAGGACAAAATGGTCAGCATTTCGCCGAGCATCATCGTAGGAGGCGACCTTGACGTGCAGAATGCGATCGCGGCGGCGGTTGACGAACTTTACACTGAGACTGCTTCGGTGATCGAGAATCAGGGCGAAACTCAGCCGAAAAATACAAGAAAGATCACGCGTGACCTTACTGTGACCCAGGACGATGTGACGGAAACATTCCACCACTCGGGTGTCAGGGAAATGCCGAAAAACGCCAGCATTGATGAGATTGACCAGATTTTTGTAAAATATTTCAATGAAAACGGTGCTTCGGTCAAAACCTACAATTCGCGTCCGAGATGGGCTTATTTCTATGTCGACGCTATGCCTAAGCAACCGATTCTTCCGACAGATATCGCCGACGACGGCATTGACGAGAACGCGGCCCCGACACTCATAGTTCCGCCGACGAGATATGCATCGCCGACGCTCAGATATCTTATTCAGACCTACATCACGCAAAACGAGGATTATCTGACTGAAAAACTCATCGTTGACGGTCAGCCCAACAGAATGGCTTCGGAAATAGCGACCTATTTCGAAGAGACGACTGAAACCGAAAAGACGCAGCTCCGTTACAAAAACGACGAAATCAAGGAAGGTATCCTTGCAAGCTATGTTCCGGCGCAGAACAGCGGCGGTCTGCTCAACAGGGCGATGGATCCGGTCTGGGCGACCTACTTCTCGCAAATCATGCTTCCGCTGGTTATGATTTCAGCCGATGTAAACGACAACTTCCTGAATATAGTGATGAATTACGACAAAACGGTCAACAAGGGCCTTGCGAGCCATCCTGTAAATGTTGTCGCCAGAGGAATCCGCGAAAGAGGTATCGGCCAGCGTGTCAACGATTTTATGAAGTCGCGGAAAGCTTCGTTTATGAGTGAACTTTACAAAGACGACCTTTACATAAAAATTATGGAAGTCGTCGTCAACTCGTTCTCCGGCGAAACGAAAAGCAGCAAGTCGTTCCTTCAGGACATAAGCGAGTCGACAGGCAGCGAATCCTACATGACGCAGCTTCAGAAAGTGACCGACCTTGTTTTCAAAAAACTTTCACCGGCTGATACGATCAAGCTTTTCAAGGGGATCGACAGGCCGCTGATCGATTTTACCGACGAGATTTTCAATGTCGGAGAAACCGGCGAGGATATCTATTATTTCAACGAAAGTTCTGAAGAGAGCGGTTCTACCGAGCCTGAAGAAGGCGAAACTGAGCTTTATCCGACGGAAGAGGAAGTCTGCACGAACGATACATGCAACTGCAGCGAAGAGGATATTCCCGGCTGCATGGTCGAGATCAATGCGGCCGGCACGGCTTTCATCATGGGCAGCGACACAAGCGAATCGTTCACGATGGAAAAACCGGTCCATAAAGTGAATATGCATAAAAACTTCTTCATCGACAGGTACGAAGTCACGGTCGCACAGTACAAAAAGTTCCTGAACGACCAGAAAAACAAAGCGTGGAGACCTGAAAATGCGACTAAGACAGACGATGAATACGGTCTCGAAAAGTGTTACGGCAATGACAAATACCTTGCAGAGTGGTTCGGAAAGTACAGCGAGGAAAAATACAAAAACGGCGCGAAAGACAAAATGCCGGTAACAAGCATCTGCTGGTATGCGGCGAATGCTTACTGCAAATGGGCAGGCAAACGCCTTCCGACTGAAGAGGAATGGGAATATGCGGCAAGAGTCAGAAGTGACTGCGTATGCTCCCAATCCGACGAAGGTGAATGCACGAAGCAGTGCCCCGACATGCCGTGGGAAGACGGAAAAATCGAAGGCTGGATCAACGGCAACCTGAGTTTCCTCGAAGGAATGAATCTGCCGTACAAGGCGAACTACCGCGGAAGTACCGATCCTTATGAGCCGAGCAAAGAGCTTGAAGCCCTTGTTTCTGCGGAAGACCTGCTTATCGCTTACCCGGAACCGCATGTATCGCCGGTCGGCTACTACAACGGAACGCGTTACGACTCTTTTGCATCGAAAGAAGCGAAGAGCCCGACAGGCCTTTATGATCTGGCAGGAAACGCCGAGGAGTGGGTCTCGACGAGATTTTTCTACTATTCGGATCTGTTCGAGGGCGGTGTTCCGCTTCCGATCGGTGACCAGAGAACAGTCCGCGGCGGAAGCTGGAAAACATCAAGAAGACTTATCCGTTCAACTTACAGACGCGGCGTAAATCCGCAGTACAGTTCGAATTCGATAGGCTTCAGATGCGCTAAAGATACAATAGATTAATATAGGTGATGCGATGAAAAAGATTTTTTATTTTCTGTTTTTATCGGTCTTAATTTCGGCGGTTTTTCCGATTAGTGCCGAGATTGTGCGCGACGGCGACGAATGGCGTGTCTACGACGAGCAGTATTCGGACGAGATCGAGTTTGAATACCGTGACGTGCTGATTCCGCACAACAAATGGGGAACGGGCGACTGGCTTCCGGGCTGCAGCGGAATCATCCCGCTCAGCGTAAAGTTCAATGTCGAATACGGTGCCGAAATGGGCGCTAAAATGAAGGGAAAAGCAAAGGCGCAGTGGCCGGAAGCGGTCAAAGTCTTTTTCGAGGGTGCGAACGACGGCGGTTTTTCCGACATGTTTTACGGCATAAACATGGAGGCATTGTGGAAAAACTGCTATACCGGCGCGGAGAACGAGCTCAGCAAATGGCTCAACTTCGACCTTAGTTTCGCCGACGAGAAGACTTTCCAGCCTTTCCTGCTTGACGGAAATGTCGACAATCCGGTTTCAATGGAGGACAGTGTCGACCATTTCCAGCTTTACGAAGGTTCGCTTGCCGATATGGTCGGCGGTAGCTGCGGACTCAATATTCCGTTGATTGGTGACGTTTGCAGCCTTATCCACTTCAATTTCGAGCTCGACGGCAAAATGTATGTCGAGATGTTCGGCAGCAGGATCGGTCTTGACGAGAAGCAGGAACGGAGCATTTTCTCCGACAACCAGTATCTTGTCATCGAGCCGCCTATTGTCGGAACAGTTATGAAAATTCCGATATTCTACGAGTCGAAGACATATTACAGGATCGAGATCATTTTCACGGTCACGATAAGGATCAGGATCCTCGAGCTTGAATTCCCGATTCCTATCACGATTCCGATCGTTCCGGGCAAGGAAAAGCTGTGGCAGTACAATTCGCAGGAAGTCGAGTTCAACTTCCCGGCGATTTTCATTGAGTCGAGAGCTCATAAATTCGCAGACACGATGCCTGGCGACGAGGATTACTGGGAATTCGAAGTCGAGAACATCGGTACAAGGGACATGGAAGTTAAAGTCGTTTCAAACGATACCAATTTCATAGTTATTCCCGATACTTTGAACATCGGGCCCGGTGCGAAATCGGCAGTTACGGTGTTCTTCAAGCCTTACGATGTCGGTGTCCAGAAAGGGGCGGTGACCTTGTACAGCAACGATCCGGTCGAACCTGTCACGAGAGTCTCGCTTTTCGGTTACAGCAGCGAGAGCGAAACCCAGTGGACGCAGGTTATCGAAGGCGACGAACCGCGCTGGGAAGTCGGAAAATCGGCCGGCGGATGCTCAATTTCCGTGATAGGAGGTGAATAATGTCGGATTTTATAAGAAAAATCCTGCTTCTCGCGCTTCTTGCCGTTGTTTCTTCGGCATGTCTTGAGGAAGCTGACTACCTCTATAAAAAAATAGGCGAGGATTTCGACAACAAAGGCGGGACTTACAAAGGTGTCGACGGAATCACCGTTCACATCGAAGAAGGTTCTCTCCCTGAAGGGATCGATAAAGTGACGATTTCGGCTTTCTCGCTCGATACCCCGGCTTTCACCAATGTTTCGAAACCGGTAACCAACATCTATTCGATTTCTCCGGCGGCGGTCGAGTTCACGAAGGATCTCACTGTTGTAATCTCATACAAGGAGACAGAGTTCCCGAATCTGCTCGACGAGCTTGATCTCAAGCCTTACTTTTCGATGGACAGGCAGACTTTCGAGGTTTTCGACGAGGATTCGTATGAACTTGACGTAGAGAACAACCTTTTCAAGATCAGCACGAAATTCCTCGGCAATTTCCACATCGGATTTCCGAAGGATCTTGTCAAACAGGAAGATGCAAACCAGTCCGGTATTGCTGAAATGGTGCTTATTCCTGCTGGTGAGTTCGAATACGGTGCGCCTAAAGGTACTCCGACAGGACTTTCCGAAGAGGAAAACGGTCTGAAGCAGTCTGAAGGAACCAACAAAGTTTACCTCTCGTCATATTATATCGACAAGTACGAGGTCTCGAACAGCCAGTACGAGCTTTGCGAGAATGCCGGCGTCTGCACCGAACCTCACGATGTAACGTCGATTATGTATCAGAACTATCACCACAATCCGACCTATGCCGGATTCCCTGTTATCTGGGTTTCTTACAATCAGGCCGCGACATTCTGTCAGTGGGCCGGCAAGAAACTGCCGACTGAGGCACAGTGGGAGAAGGCGGCGAGAGGCAAAACCATGATAAAATATCCGTGGGGCGAAAAAGAGCCCGACGCCAATATCGAAGCGGCGCAGGCGAACTTCACCGCGGTTTTCGGCGATGTCACTTCGGTTATGTGGGGTGAAGACGGAAAGTCGCCTTTCGGTGTCTATAACATGGCAGGAAATGTGGCTGAATGGACTGACACATGGTACAATCTCGATTCATACTACCACAAAAGAACGGACGATGTTGTTGTCAACGATCCGATAGGTCCTGCCGATTCACCTACGGGCGAGAAAGTCATCCGCGGCGGCAGCTGGGTTTCGCTTGAAGACGAAATCACGACTTATGCGCGTGACAAGGCTTTCCCGAACTACCGCTACTACAACCTCGGCTTCAGATGCGTCCAGCCGGTCAGCCAATAATGGAGGATTGAATGAAAAAGTTCATAATTACAGCTATTCTTCTGCCTGTTCTGGTTTTTGCGGCTGTTTCGTGCGGAGGCAAAAGCAACAAAGACAATAAATACGACAACGACTACGATTATGGCGAGCGCGACGATTCCGACTACAGTCCTTCCGGCGATTCGGACAGCAAAAACGACGCTGATGCCGATGCCGATGCCGACAACGGCGGAAAATCAAAGGACTGCAACTACTCCAGCACAGACAACAGGCTCAAACCGAAGAATGAAGAACTTCTTTTTTCCGGTATAATCTTCGGTGAAAGTTCGCTCACGAAATACCTTTATGTAATGAACCGCTGCTATGCGTGTGATCCGGCATATCCGCTTACGATCTCGAAAATATCGATCGTAGACGAGAACGGAAATCCCGACAAAGGAACATTCAAAATCGAGTCGAATCCGCTTGAAAACGGTCCTGTTGACCTTAAAAACGACGAAGAGATCGAAATCGGGATCTCGGTCGTTGCATCGACTTGGGAAGATCAGGTGCGTTATCTCAGGATAAAGAGCGACGACAAATGCAAATCGGTTTTTGACATTCCGCTGACGGCGCAGACGAAGCCTTCGGGAAAAATCAAAGTCAAGACTCTTGACGACACGCCGGACGACGAAGTTCTTGTTTTTTCCGATGTTCTCAGCGAACTTGTCAACCAGGTCGAGATTTCAAATGAAGGTTCGTCGAATCTGAAGATCATGTCAGTTACCATTTCGGAAAAACAGTCGAAGAACTCCAACGAAATGGGATTTTTTATTCAGGAAGCTCCGGAACCAGGTATTTCGATTGCACCGGGAGACAAGATGACGCTTGATGTCGGCTGCCGCAACGACAAGGAATATCCCGCACCTCTGACAGGAGAGCTTCTTATCGTCAACAGCGATGTTACTGAATACGGCGTAAACCAGAACAAGCGGATCGCACTCAAATGCGGCCCGAACGTCGACAAGTTCCCGACCGCAAAACTCAAATGCGAGCCTGAAACTGTTTCTGTTTACCAGTGGGCAACTATGGATGCCAGCGACAGCACCGACAGTGACGGCGAATCAAAGGAAAATCTCCGCTATCTCTGGAATTTCTCGTCTACTCCCGGCGGGATCTCGCTTGACATAGTCGACGATTCGAACCGCGCCGGCTCGCCGCTCAACGGAGATTCGTCCAACAAGGTCAACCGCGCCGCTTTCCAGGCGAAAATCAAAGGCGCGTACACCGTCAGACTTGTTGTCATAAACGATAAAGGAATCTCCAGCATTCCGGCAGAATGCACCATCAATGCGGTTTCCGACGACGATCTCGCGGTAAAGATGCTCTGGAACAACAAGAACGCCGACATAGACCTTCACCTGATCAAGCCCGACGGTACATTCGGCGACAACCAGACCGACTGCTATTTCTGGAACTGCTCGCCGCAGTATTCCGGCGCAAGACCTGACTGGGGCGTCGAGGGCGAGACTAAGGACGATCCGTTCCTTGACATTGACAACACGGACGGAATCGGTCCTGAAACAGTCACGATAAACAAACCGGAAAACGGTCTTTACAAAGTAACTGTCCATGCTTACGACACGACGAAAGGGCCATCTACAGTCGTCGTCAAGGCTTATGCCCATGGAGTCGAAGAGAAGTCGGCATCGCTTCTTATGAGCCAGACCGACACCTGCTGGGATGTTTTCACGATCGAAGTCGCTGACGGCACCGAAGAGAAGAAAAAAATCACAGTAAACGAAATCACTCCCGCACAGACATACGAGTGTTCGCGTCCGACCCACTAATCCGCATCCTCACGAGGTTTCAGCAAATGAATGATGTCCAGAATTATGCCGACAACAGAAACATCACTGTCGATCAGGTCGGGATCTGGGATATTGAATATCCGATAATCGTCAAAGACCGGAAAAACGAGATCCAGCACACCGTTGCGAAAGTCGATCTCACCGTTATGCTGCTGCCGGAATTCAAAGGAACTCACATGAGCCGCATAATTGAAGTGCTTAACCAGTTCCACGGTCAGATAACGACAGACAATATCCCGGAATTATTGATGAAAACCCGCGAACATCTGAGCTCTCCGCAGGCACTTGCAGCTTTGCGTTTTCCGTATTTTATCGAGAAAAAGGCTCCTGTTTCAGGCATTTCGTCAATGTTCTCGGCGAATGTCCTTTTCAGCGGATTCAGCGACGAGAAGGCAGGAAACAGTTTTATTCTCGGGATCCGCGTTCCGGTAACGACACTTTGTCCCTGTTCAAAGGAGATCAGCGCGTTCGGGGCACATAACCAGCGGAGTTTTGTAACGCTTTATGTCCAGTTTAAAGAGTTTATCTGGATCGAGGAGCTGATTTCGGTCATAGAGGAGAGCGCAAGCTGCGAGATTTATCCTCTTCTCAAACGTCCTGACGAGAAATTCGTCACGGAAAAGGCGTTCGCGAATCCGGTTTTTGCGGAAGATGTCGTCCGCAATATTTCTGAAAAAATGATGGCAAATCCGAAAATCAAATGGTTTCTGGTCGAAACACTGCATCTGGAAAGCATACATTCGCACAATGCGTATGCGAGGATCGAGCGTTTCAAGACGAAATCGACCGTTCTCACTGAGCATCTGCGGATGTTCAAAGGATTTCCCAGACAATAATCTCACTTTTAAGGAGTTTAGCTATGAAAAAACTGCTTATTCTTTCAGTTATTTTGTTTTTCTGTTCGCAACTTTTCGGCGAAACGCTTTACTACTACACAAACGGTAAAAAAGTCGAGCTTGAAGAGGATTTTTCAAGTTATTCTTTCATCAGAACTTCAAAAACGAGAGCTGATTTCACTCTTCCGGCAAATGTCAAGCTGCTGAAAAAGCACAAATCTGTCTCGATTATTGAGGTGATAGACGACATTTCGTTAAAAACATTAAAAAAATCCGGTAATTTGTTCCCTGCTTACAAGAAAAAAGAAGGTGGAAAAGTTTATGTCAGCAACCAGATGTTTGTCAAAATTCCGGGACAGCCGAGCGGCGAGAAAGCGGAAAAATGGTGCGAAAGTCACGGAATGAAACTGATCAAACAATACAAATACGCTTCCGAATGGTATCTGGTTTCGGTCGAGGAAAACCCGATCAGAAAAGCCGCAGCGCTTGTAGACTCCAGGATCGCGGAGCAGGCTGAACCCGATTTTTTTATACGACTTCAAAAAAGGGCTTACATCCCGAATGATCCGCTTTTCACAAACCAGTGGCATCTTCACAACGACGGCAAAAATTCGCTGCTTTCCGGCAGCGACCACTCGCATGTCGCCGAAGCGTGGGAAGTTTTGAAGGCTTTCAAAGGCAATATCGGCGGAAACGGAGTGAAACTTGCAGTTATTGACGACGGATTTGACCTTAAACATGAAGATCTGTCTGGCCGGTTTCTTTCCGGATATGATTTTAACGATGATGACAACGATCCTAGCTATGAAAACACCATCTGCCATGATCCCTATTATGGCAACTATGAGTGTTTCGACATGCACGGAACATGCTGCGCCGGAGTCGCAGGAGCGGCTACAGATAACGGCAAAGGCGTTTCAGGTGCCTGCCCTGAATGCAAACTTATTCCTGTCAGAATCGATTTGACAAGCAACAATGTATCGATGAGCAGCATCGGAATCGAGGCTTTTGAATGGGCGGCGAAGGCAGGTGCCGACATTATGTCAAACAGCTGGGGACCTGCCGACGGGTACGGTGCCGAAGATATGAGCCAGACTTTAAAGGACACTGTCACCAAACTTGCAACAGAAGGCAGAAACGGAAAAGGAATAATCATTCTTTTCGCAGCCGGCAACGGTGATGAAAGCATTGAAACCGACGGTTTTGCAAGTAACCCAAACGTTTTTGCGATAGGTGCGGTAATAGCTAACGGTACAAGAGCGTCCTATTCAGATTATGGAAAGTCGCTCGATTTTATGGCTTCGAGTGCAGATACCGCAGACGACGACTATGACGGCGATAATTACTACGACACAATGGACGGAATCTGGACTGTTGACAACTCAGGAAGTGACGGCTACAACACAGGTGCGCAGGGTTTTTTCGGAGGAAGGTGCATCCAAAACCAATGCAGCTATGGGCTGAGATGCTCTTCAAATAAATGTACCGGAATTGAAAGTTCTTTTTCGGGGAGATACAGCGACTATGCCCACGATTTCAGCGGAACTTCGTCGGCCTGCCCGCTTGCGGCCGGCATCACCGGGCTTGTTCTTTCGGCAAATCCGAACTTGACAAGAAACCAGGTCTACGAAATTTACAAAAAGACTTCCGACAAAGTCGGCGGTGCATATTATTATGATACGAACGGATTCAGCCAGGAATACGGTTATGGCAGGATCAATGCCTGCAAAGCGGTGAAAAAGGCTCTTAAAATGGCCGGCGAAGATGTTTCGCAGGTCGTTTGCAGCGGCGACCCTGAGATAGACGATGACGACGATATAATTGACACCGGTGATTCCGGCGATTCTGCCGACACTGGGGATTCAGCTGACTCAGGCGATTCGACTGACACTTCCGACACATCGGATCCTGCGGATTCTGCCGATACAGCCGATTCAAGCGATTCCGCAAACACTTCGGATCCAGCTGACACAAGCGATCCAGCTGATTCCGCAAACACAAGCACCGACCCGCACGAAAACTGCGGCAACGGCATTGTCGATAATGGCGAACAGTGCGATGACGGTAACAGAACAGACGGTGACGGCTGTTCCGAATACTGCATGTTCGAAGACGAAAACGACGGCAGTTCTAAAAAGAAATCAAGCGGCGGCTGCTCGCTCGATCTTATTTAACTTAATAATTCCTGATATTTTCCAGAAATTTTCTTTTCAAGTTCTACAAACGCGGGAATGTATTCGTCAATTATGCGCTGAATGAGCTTTCGTGTCTGAGCATTCTTTGGTGATGCCCGCAGTCTGCGGATAAAAAAAAGCCCCTCCGGAGAGGGGCTGAAAAGTGAATCTGTGTGTCAGATTACATCGGATCGCAAGCGGTCAAAGCCGGATTGAATGCATTAGTTACATCACCGTATTCCATATAATTTTTCGGGCTGTAAAGAGTTACACTGCCGGTAAATGACAGCTCGCTTCCTTCACCGCCGGCTGATATATTTTCAGCAGCTGTGACATTGATAGTGCCTGATCCGATAGCATGATCACAAGTATTACCTTGGGAAACAAAAATCCACGCTTTGGCATCATTTTCCGGAGCAATTTTTCCTGAACCGACTGTGGCATTACTGAGAGACGGGAAGATAATCAGTACTGCATTTTCTGAGTCTATCTGCTGTATAACTTGAAGCTGCTGTCCCTGAACAAGCATTGCAAAAGCATAAGAATCAGCAGAGCTGAGAGGAGTTCCGTTGTTGCCGAATGTTCCGGTAGCGTAAGGAGCTACGAAACCAGTCTGATTCTGATCCGATGTGCTTGTGTAAACATAATTCGTCGAGAAATTAAGCTCGGCAGTTCCATAAGGTGAATTGTAGCTTTCGTCAGCCTCTTCTGTGCTACCGCCTGCAAGCAGCGAGCATGCGTTTGCTTCATCACAGCAGTTTGCTTCGATGCAAGCCAAGATTTCGTTATTCGAAGGGTTGCCGTCAAGACAATGACCTTTGTTGTCTCTGCACTCAAAGAATGCAAGATAGTCATTGTAAGCCTGTTCCGTGTTGTTCTGGAAACATGTATTTGCGCAATCCTGATCACCCTGTGCACAATCATTCAGACACATAAAAAGCTGATAGCATTCTGTCTGCTGATTGTTGTGTTCGCACTTCGGAGTGGTGTCGCCAGTGTCAGGATTGTCCTGAGTGTCGCCGGTGTCAGCTTCTGTGGTGTCGCCGGTGTCAGCTTCTGTGGTGTCGCCGGTGTCGGTCGGCTGCTCAGGTTCGTTTTTGTCGCAGTTTCCGGTTGTCTGGTTGCAGGTTTCGTCAGCGTTGCACTGTTTGACGTTCTTCCATACAAGCTCGCCGTCTACATTCTTGCAGGTCTGTACGATTTTGTCGTTGCATCTGAAAGCGTTTTCTGTACAGGTGTTTTCGCCTTCCTTGTTGTCTCCTTCTTCATCGCCGCCGCCGCAGCTTACAAAGAAGAGAGCCGCGATAAGGAGCATCGTGATCATCCAAAACTTTTTCATAAAAAAACCTCCAAAAAAAAGAAAAATAAAAAAGCCAAAAAACCAAATAAACGGAAAATTCTACACGAAAATTTTTTTAAATCAAAAAATTCGAGAATTTGATTTGCCGCCTCTCGATATTTCGAAAATTCGAGATTTCGATATTTCGACAAAAATTTGGCGGCGGCGGCGATTGGCGGCTTCTTGCCAAAAATCCGAATTCTATTATAATCCGTCGTTTTTTGGGAGGTGATTATGAAAAAGTTTTTTGTTTTTCTCGTTGCCGCGCTGCTTTTCGCTTCGTGCGGTGAGGACAACTCGCTGAAACCAGAAACGGCCGAGGCTTTGATCAAGGAGCGTCTTGCAAAAATGCCGGGGAGGAGTGTCTCTTTCTATCTCGGCGCGATGACGGATCCCAGCTATGTGCCGGTCTATAAGGCGATCGCGACAGGAAAGTATCTGACTTTCAAGCCTGATGTCTATGTCGAGGCTGCAGGCAAAAAAATGCCGATGTTCGAGGCGACCGAAGAAGGAAAAAAGATTTTTAAGTGCGAGAAAAACCGCTGCACGGTCGAAGTGTGCTCGACAGTTTTCGACCGTTTCACCGGAATTGTGAACAAAGGAAAGTTCGCGATGGCGGAATATCAGATAAAAACAGTCTGCGAAGGCGAGCTCTACGAAATTTTCAGGCCGCTCGCCGAAAAACAGTATATAAAACCGGAAACGACCGTCGAGAAATCGGAGTTCGAGTTCTCGAAACAGGATAAAAAATGGATCTTAAAGTAAAAGTAGGAGGAAAAAATGGCTGAATGTTACTGCGGAAGCGGAAAAAATTATGAAGAATGCTGTGAACCGCTGATAAAAGGCACAAGAACCGCTGAAACCGCCGAAGAGCTGATGCGTGCGAGATATTCGGCTTTCGCGGCGCACGAGATAGATTTTATTATGGATACTGTCGTTCCAGGTCAGACCGACAACATGTCGAGAGAGGCGGTCGAAAGATGGTCAAGAAAAACCGACTGGAAAAAACTCGAGATCACAGGGACCGAAGCGGGCGGCAAGGACGACGAGACGGGAAGCGTCGATTTTAAGGCGTTTTCAATGCTTGACGGCGTAATGCAGTGCCATCACGAACACGCGATGTTCAAAAAAATCGACGGAAAATGGTTCTTTGAGGACGGGACCCAGATCATGCCGGAGCAGGTCAGACGCGAGACGCCCAAAATCGGAAGAAACGACCCATGCCCCTGCGGAAGCGGCAAAAAATATAAGAAGTGCTGCGGTAAAGATGCATAACTTAATGATTTTATTGAATAAAAAAATCGAGCCCGTTTTTTGCTTAAATATTTAAGTTTTTTGGTTTTTAATAGGAGGAGTTATGAAAAAGTTTATCCTTTTCGCGCTTGTTACATTTTTCTGCGCCAATCTTTTTGCGGAAAAAGTCTACAGAAGCGACGGAACATTTTTTGAATTGATAAGAAACGGAAAGATTTTTGCATCGAAAATCGACGAAGTTTCTTTGAAGGCACCTGAAAACTACACGCTCAAATGGCGTTCGGGCAGCGAATTTATTGTTATTGACAATGATAACAAAGGAAATCTCCCGGTTTATCTTTCGGGTTTGAACATCGTTATAGCGGATTCATCGATTTTTTACCGCGGAACGAAAAGTGCTGAATTTATTGAGAAAAAATATGATGTAAAAGTCAAAGAACTTTGGAACGATTATAACTTGGTCGAATTCGACGGCGCGGCTGACAGCGTTAAAACCGCACAGGCTATCGTCGAGAACGGCGACGGATTCGCTTTTCCCAACCTTCACAGAAGGTCTGAGCTCAAATCGGTAAACCCGGTTAAATTTCCGATTAACGACAAATACTACAAAGCCGGCTACCAGTGGTCGCTGAAAAACACAGGAAAGGGAATCGGTTACGAAGCACAGGGAAACGGTTATAAAGTCACGGAAATGGACATCCTGAAACACGCTGACGTCAAGTTCGAAGAGGCGATGCAGTTTATCCATGACCAGATCGAAGCCGGAGAGCTCGACGGTTTCGACGCCAATACCAAAGTCGCGATCATGGACAGCGGTGTCGATTTCGATCATCCAGATCTTAAAAACAAACTCGAGCACGGCTACAACATGGTTCACGAAGGCGAATCAGGAAACCCGGGAAAGGTTTCAAACAACGGAATGTACGGTCCTGACGGTTATTCGCACGGAACCAACTGCGCGGGTGTCGCGGCTGCTGAAGGCAACGACATAGGAACGGTCGGCATCTGCCCGTGGTGCGGAATTTATCCTGTAACCTACATGGAAGGCGGCATTGGAACTCAGGAAAGCACCAGTGACGCGAAGTTGTTGGCTGTTTATACGGAATATGCCAAAGATCCTGAAATCGTAGCGATCAACTGTTCGTTCGGCCCCTCGGCGGCTATGGGTTATGTGGAAGCGAGCCCCGGCGAAATCGAAAGCCATAAAAAATTCATGGAAGAGGGAAGAAAGGGTCTCGGCGGCGTCATCGTCTATGCAAGCGGCAACGACGGCATCGACGCGGAATACACAGGCATTCTTTCCTACGAATTCGACCTTCAGCGCGGAGACCAGAAAGTAAAAAGCAAAGTCGTCACAGTCGGTGCAAGCTCGGCTTGGGATACTCGAGTCACTTACTCGAACTACGGCGATATGCTCGACATCGTCGCTCCGTCGCTTTCGATGCAACCTCTTATCGGCATCGCGACAAGCTATCTCACAGGCTACGGTGACCTTGACAGTGATTACACCAACCAGTTCAGCGGAACATCATCGGCAACTCCTGTCATCACCGGTGCATTCGGTGTCATTTTCTCGGTAAATCCGGAACTTACTCTTGAAGAGGCGGTCGACATCCTTCACAGAAGCGCCGACAAAGTCAATCCGGAAACCGGTTTCTACGACGAAGACGGCCACAGCGTAAAATACGGTTACGGCAGACTTAACCTGCTCAAAGCGGCAAGACTTGCAGCCGGTCTCGACATGTGCGAAAAAACAACTAAGGAAACAGCTGACAATCTTGACAACAACTGCGACGGAAAAGTCGACGAAGGTCTGGCAAAAGACATCTCCAAGGTCGCAAAATCATGCAAAGCAGATGCTGACTGCGAAACTGCTGATTTCAAAGGCGACGAAGTTGCATGTCTGAGCGGCGAATACAATAAATACAATTTTAAAAACGGCTACTGCACGATCAAAAACGACAACTACACCTGTCCGGACGGAACAGCTCCGTTGGGCGACTACGACAGTGACTGCCTGCTTGAATGCAACGACGGACATCCGTGTCCGAAAGGGTTTGCATGCTCAGACGAAAAGCTCGGCCTTTGTTTCCCGGAATGCAAGGAAGATTCTGACTGCAACGAAAGCAGAGCACACTGCGACACGAAGACAAAACTCTGCAAAAACAACCCGTCGGAACCGTTGGGACCGTGTGAATCGGATTCTGACTGCAAATACAAACGGCCGATGTGTATGACCGAAATGCCTGACGGACTATGCCTTATTATGTGCAAAAACGACTATTCCTGCAATGATGACGACGACGGTCCCAACAAATGCGCAGAAGTAAAATTCGGTCAATACGAGATGCAGATCTGCCTGCCGCATTGCGAAGACGACAGCGAATGCAGAGATCTTGGTTACATGAAAACTAAATGTCACAAACTTTACAACGGAAAGGAAAATATCTGCGGAACAGCATGTAAAAGTGACGAAGACTGCCGAGATCCTGAAGACGAGGCAAAATGCGTTAAATCGAGATGTGTCTCCGTCAACGAACCTGACGAAACAGATACCGAGGAAGACGATGAGGAAAACGATGAGGATAACGACACAGCCGATGAAGGCGATTCTGGCGCTTCAGAAGAAGGCGACACCGCTTCCGATGAAGAACCTGCTGTTTCCGATGAGGATTCCGATGAAGATATGACTTACAGCGACGACGACAACAAAACGAAGAAGAAAAAATCAAGCGGCTGCGCAGTCACGACACTCTAAAAAAATGCACGAACTTAAAGATCTTCTAGAATCACTCTACAAAAAACTCAACAAACGCAATCTTGTCGATCCCGATCCTCTAAAGTTTTTGTACGACTATACTGAAGTGAAAGATCGTGAAATTATTGCACTTTTGGCTTCATCAATCGCTTACGGAAGAGTCGCTCAGATCCTTAAATCTATCGACAGGATCCTCCTTCCGATAGAGGGAAAACCTTACGATTTCGTCACTTCGCACGGTGAAAAGGATTTTCTCAAAATATACAAAGGTTTTGTCCACCGGTTCACGACTGACGAAGATATCGCGCGGCTTTTCTGCGGGATGAAGCATGTTGTCAAGGAATACGGAAACTTCGAAAATCTCTATCTCTGCGGCGTGGAAAAATTTGCAGACGAGATGAATCTTTCGCGAAAATCCTATCTTATTCCGTCGCCGGCTGATGGTTCCGCTTGCAAGAGGCTCAATCTTTTTTTCCGCTGGATGGTAAGAAACGACGAGGTCGATCCAGGCGGCTGGACAAAGGCTGATCCTGCCAAACTGGTAGTCCCGCTTGACACGCATGCCTTCAAAGCGGCTAAGATCCTTGGTTTTACTGCGAAAAAAGCTCCGAATTACAATGCTGCGCTTGAAATAACCTCACATTACGCAGAAATTGTGCCGGATGACCCGGTCAAATACGACTTTGCGCTTACCCGCTTCGGGATCCGCGACGACATGACTTTCGACGATTTCAGGCGCGAAGTGGCGGAAAAGCTGCTGTAATTCAGAGAGAAAAACCGATATTCACTCAGACAGAATTTCAACTTTGCGTTGACATCAAAAAAGTTGCAACTATACTTTTTCGTTCTTTTTTAATTGGTTTTAAACAGTGAGGTGTAAAATGCTGCTTGGCGAACTTAGAAAAATGATGATGAAGGCGAAACTTGAGAAAGATACGGTCAAAGGAAATCTCCTTTCGACTTTGGTCGCAGAGGCTGTCATGGTCGGCAAAAACGACGGAAACCGCGAAACGACCGACGCAGAAACTATCGCGATGATCAAAAAATTCCTCAAAAACGTGAACGAAACCCTTGCGCTGATGGAAGAAATGGGCAAGGACAAAACCGAATCTCTGCGTGAAAAAGAGATCCTTGAATCGCTTCTTCCGAAGCAGCTCAGCGAAGAAGAACTTGCGAAAGTTATTGAAGAAATCGTAGCAACACTTCCCGACAAGTCGCCGCGTCAGATGGGGGCTGTCATGGCTGAACTCAAGAAAAAATATGACGGACAGTTTGACGGAAAAACGGCAAGCGGCTTAGTAAAAAAAGCACTTTCTTAAAAAAAATTTTTTAATTTCGGAAAAAAATATGCAGAAGAACCATTTTCATGTGAACCGCCTCGCAAGAGAGCGTTTCGGACTTTCAAAAGAACTTTTTTCGATTATGGGAAACATTGTTTTTGCAGATTTTGCGGCTGCGAAAAATTTCGCGTACAAACTCAATTCGAAGTATGCCGCAGAAAAAAACGGAAAGCACATAACTCCCGGAAACCTTTATGCAATGGGGCTTATCGATGAGATCAGCCACTTCGTTTTTCACCTTTACAGAACCGAGATCTTTCCGCAGTTTTCGGAAAAACTTTTTGAATCTGCCGAGCGTGAGATCGGGGCGGACGCTTTCAAAAAATTGATGCTTGATTTTGTCAGAGAATTTCCGACAAGCGCAGTCGCATCGGGCGGAATGTCGGAAGCAGAGTTCCTTGCTGCTTCGACAGAGGGCGTTCCCAATAAACTTGCGGAACTTGAAGAAGTTCTTCTGCTTAAAATCGCGAACGAAAACCCCGCTTTTTCCGAATTTGACGAACTTTTCGGAGACGAAAATCTTGAGAAAAATCCGGCTTACGGCCGCTTTTTCGATCTCACCGAGAACTTTTTCGAGGGCAGTCCCAAGATCGGTTTCGGCGGCGAAAAAATTTCGGTTCTCGACCTTCTGCGCGCTCCCTTCAAGGCTTCGCCAAACTCTCTGGCGGGTCAGCTTGAATTTATCCGCAAAAACTGGGGAGTTAAGATCTCGGCGCGTTTTTCGAAAATGCTTCTTCTTTCGGCAGACATCATAAAAGAGGAGACAAAACCTGTCTTCGGGCCTGGCGGAGGCGCCGATTTTCCGGCACTGACAAAAGATGCTCTTGCCGGCTGGGGCGAAGGCGACCCTGAGAACGAAAATTTCTCGAAAGATTCGCTCTGGATGCCGCGAGTCGTAATGATCGCGAAAAACATTTTTGTATGGCTCGACCAGCTTTCAAAGCAGTATTCGGCCGACATCCACACTCTCGACAGGATCCCCGACGAAGAGCTTGAGACCCTCTCCAGACGCGGCTTTACGGCACTCTGGCTGATCGGTTTGTGGGAGCGCAGCAAAGCATCGAAA
>DBYC01000070.1 GCA_002310035.1 bacterium UBP6_UBA1196 | reverse complement strand
GTAAAAATGCGTCATTCTGAAAGTATAAAAATTTTAAGAAGCAAACTTGGTTTGACTCAAAAAGATTTTATAAAAACAATGACAAAGCCGTTCATAAAGTCAACACTTAAAGTAACCACTATTTCCGAAATATCAGAAGATTAAGGGGGTTAAAAATGAATTTTCTTAAAAAATTAAAAAAAGAAGCCGAGCAGTTAAAAATGAAAGAGCTTGCAAAGCTGAGGAAAGACGCAAAGCAAGGCGATATTAGAGCAATGGCAATGCTTGCTTTTAGTTATCTAGACGAAGCAGCCAAATGGTTCAAAGCAGCTGCAGAGCAAGGCGATGCAAATGCTCAATATAATATTGCCGTATTGTATTTTAACGGTTGCGGAGTGCCAAGAGATTATAAAGAATCTACTAAATGGTGTAGAAAAGCAGCAATACAAGGTTATGTCAATGCCCAATTCATGCTTGGCGAAGCCTATATTCATGGTTACGGAGTAAAAGAAGATTATTCAAAAGCAGCCAAATGGCTTAGGAAAGCAGGGTATCAAGGTCATAGTGATGCTCAATTCTTACTTGGTGAAGCCTATGCCGACGGTCTTGGAGTAACTAAAAATAATATCAAGGCTCTCAGATGGTATTATCAGGCAGCAAAGAATGGAAATGTTGAAGCTCAAAAGATTGTTGAAAAATGTGAAAACGCCATTTTCAAGAAACCGAACTAAAAATTCATCTCTACCGAATCTAATAAAATCACGCCAACAAGGCAAAAGCCTTCCCGCTTCTTAAATCAACTGATACATAAAGACGCAGCCTTTGTCGTATTTCGGCTTCACATGCTGGTGGACAAATTTTTCTTCTTCCGCCGTCAATCTGTTAAACCCCATAGTTTTATAGTGTTTTATCAGCTTGTCTTCAGGAAGTGCGTAAATATAAATCGCCTGAATTCCGACCATGGTTCTCAAATATTTTACCAATGGCAGTACAAATTCAACAAACACTGTAGAACCAAGATTTTTGGCATCCGGATGATTTTTTCTGTACAAAGAATTTACAGCAAAATTTGATAATTCAACAGCCGGAATAGAATAGAAATATCCGTTTTCCGCATCGACTGTAAAAAGCCCGCTCTTCAAAGAAAAATATGCAACAATTTCATGGGAAAATTTATCTTTTACAAGATATGTTCTTGCCGAACCATCTTTTTCATCATCTGCAGCAAGGTTCTTTATGTAGCGTTCCAAACCAAGCCCCGAAATATTTGCCACACAAAATTCTTGAATCAGTCGCGTATTTTCAGAAGAATCGAATAGATGTTCATAGTAAAAAAGCTCAGTTTCAAGCGGAAGAAAAATCATTGTTTTTATTCCTTCTTCTCAGATTTCATCATTTCGAGAGCTTTTTTTTCATAATCATCAGCTATTTTCTGGAGTTTGGCACTGTCTGCTTTGGGAGAGTTTAAAATTTTTAAAAGAACTTCTTTTCCCTGACTTTCCGGAATGTCATTTATTGTCTGATAATAATTGATTGAAGCCATTTTACCCCTCCATTAACTACCCAATTATTATAGCATATTTTCTTAAAAGTGCAACAGCAAATCCTGCTTTACGCCGTCACATCGACTTGTCCCGACTCTTCGACACTTTTTTTGTCCCATTCGATCTTCGAGCAGAAACCTTCTCTTTTGAGCTGTCTCAAAAGAATATCTATCGCGTTTCTGAGAACGGGCGAAGTTTTGGAATGGAGCCCTTTGCCGGTGACGATCCTGATTTTGTAGATTCTGCCGCTTTTCATGGCACGGACATTGGTTTCGACAACTTTTTCGGCCTCGTCCTGATTGAGTCCGTGAAGATCGATTTCGAATTCGGGAAGAACGTTTTCGCTGCGCGGTCTGAAGAACTCTTTCTGCTCTTCGGCGCTTGATTCCTTCTCGCGTTTGTGGATCTCGAAATCGATGTCTGAGTATTCTTCGAGAAGGTCTGCAAAACTCTCTTTTTCAGTTTCTTTTTTCTCGGTTTTGCCGGAAAAAAGTTCGGCGAAATTCATTGAATTATTATTCTGAAATTTTTTGCCCATTACAACCTCTTGCCCAGATGGAGCCTTTCTGAAAGTATGTCGAAGAAACTTCTTTCGGGGTTTGAAACGACGCTCAGGTCACGCCCGTTCCTGCGGATAAGGACGACATCGTTTTCGCACACCTGGACCGAATTTTTGCCGTCACAGGTCAAAAATCCGAGAACGCATTCCTTCAAAGTGACTTTGATAGAACCTGACGCCGGAAGCACTATCGGCCTGTGCGTGAGAGCGTGCGGAGCGACCGCGTTGATAACGAAAGATTCATCAGCAGGATAGATTATCGGGCCGTTGCACGAAAGGTTGTAAGCCGTCGAACCCGTCGGCGTCGCCGCGATAAGCCCGTCGCATTTATACTGCGGCATCTCTTCACCGTTGTATTCGATCCCGAAACAAAGCATCGGAGAAGCGTTTATGTCACGGATTATCGTCACTTCGTTGAGAGCGGTGAAAGCAGCTGTTTCCGCGCCGTTTCTGAGGAGCCTTACATCCATCATCATGCGGTTTTTGACATCGAAATCGCCTTTCAGAAGATTTACAATCATTTTTTCCTCGCCCGGATTTATCTCGGCAAGGAATCCGAGCTGCCCGACATTGATCCCGGCGATCGGGATATTGCGCTCGAAAGCCATCGATGCGCCCGCGAGGAAAGTTCCGTCGCCGCCGACAGTCACAATAAGGTCGGAGCCGTCTATCTCATCGATATTTTCGACGATTTTGACGCCGAGTTCCCTGCTCTTTTCTGTGATGAAAGCGCGAGTTTCCTGCTGTTCGGCGATTTTTCTGCCGTCGCGCCTGAAAAAAAGAAAAACTTTTGAAATTTTATTTGATGTCATGTTTTTTTATCCCGTATTTAAAGCCGCAGCGGGGACATTCGACATTGAGAACAGGCTCGTTCTCGAACAAAAAATCGATATCCTTCTTCGGCATCCGTTTGAAAATCCCGGCGATTTTTTCTTTCGTGCAGCCGCATCTGAAAGTAAGGCTAACGTTTTCTTCCGAAGCATCTTCCGCGAAAGCGAGCGATTCGGAATTGTTTTTTATACCTGCAATTTCGTCATCCACGTAAAATTCAAGGTGTTCCTGCGACTGATCGGCGAAAAATCTTCTGAAAAGTTCGTCCAAGATCCTGTCGGAAGGAATATTCTCGGCGCAGTCGACCATCGTGACGCTTTCCATTCCAGAAACATCCGAAACCATCTGCACAGACATACGCGGATTTTTCTCGTATGCGGAAGGCTCCCACGAATGGGTTTTCGCGACAAAAGTGCCGTTTTCCGAATCAACACAGCAGAAAAGCCTCCGTTTCTGCAGAGGCATCGAGACATTCCACGCGAAACTCCACCCCTGCGGCATGAAAGGAAGGTAGGAAACAGCGAACGAGATCAGTTTCTTCAGATTCGGGAAACACTCTTTCGGGACAGCTTCTATCGGATTCTGCACATAAAAATCGAGGTAAAGTCCCATAAAATCTACGGCATTAAGTTCGGAACGCGATGTTTCGCCGTTTTTCGACACGATTTTCAATGTTGCAAATGACATTTTACCTTTGTTTGAGCTGCATATTTATCTGGCGGTTTTCGGAAGTCGGCGTAAATTCAAGACCGCCGATCATATCGTCTTTGCGGAATTCAATGATATATTTTTTGTTGAGCTCAAGCTGGAGCGAAGCGGGGGTCACCTTACCTGTAGGCTCTCCGTTCACAAAAATCTGCGCACCGCCCGGCGATGAAAATACAGTGACCATGTCGACCTCGACATCAGGATCAATGAAGAGAAATTTCAGGATAAAAAAGATAACGGCCAGTCCGGCAAAAATTCCTGAAAAAAGTCCAAGCCGTGAAAAGAAAACTTTGTTTTTTTCCTTTCGTTTTTCCTCTTCCTCCTTCTGTTTGACCTCTTCCTCAACGCGCTGTTTCTCTTTAAGGTCGATATCCTCCAGCTCACCTATATTGTTGAACAATTCATCCATAAGATATTCTGTTTGCGCCTGTTCGATTATTTTCGTCATCTTTATGAAATGAGCAGGGAAAAGCTTTTTGACAAAAGACGGCAGCATTTCGCTGTTAGGATCGAATTCCAGTGAATTGTATATCAACTGCAGATCCTCGCGCATATCCATGGCAGTTGCATAACGCCTGTTCGGATCCTTTTCCAAAGCCTTCATCACAATTTTGGCAAGCTTCGGATCGATTTCGGGCATCAATTCGTTTATCGGCTCGATCTCGTCGTTAAGAATGGAGTTCATTATCGCCATATCGTTTTCCAGCTGCTTGTAAAGCGGCTTGCCGGAAAGCATTTCGTAAAGAATAACTCCGACTGAAAAAACATCGCTGCGCCTGTCGACTGCCTTGCCCATACACTGCTCCGGCGAAAGATAGGCGTAAGTTCCCTGAATTCCTGAATCCATTTTCAGTTTTTTTGTGTAGTTCGCGTTAGCGATGCCGAAATCAACGACTTTTATCTTGCCTTCATATGAAATCAGAATGTTGTTCGGGTTCATGTCAAGGTGAACGATGTTCAGGAATGTTCCGTTTCTGTCCTGAGCGTTATGAGCGTGATCAAGACCGCAGAGAACTGCTGAAATTATCTCTATCGTGAGGTTCAGCGGCATAACCAGATCCCTTTCGCGCACTTTTTCAAGAATCGCCCCCAGATTCTGCCCGAAAACATACTCCATCGCGATGAAATACTGGTCGTCGAATTTTCCGAAATCGTAAATTTTAACAATATTTTCATGGCTTATATTGCAGATGATCCGCGCCTCGGCAAGAAACATCTTAACCAGAACAGGATTGTCGCTGTACTTTTTCAGCACTTTTTTGATGGCGATCGGCATTGAATTGACAGGCGAATTTACATGCTTGGCAAGAAAAATCTCCGCCATTCCGCCGGTTGCGATCTTTGAAAGCAGCTGATAATTGTCGAATTTTTCAAGCATCCGGAACCTCCTTTTTCACCGTTGCCGCTGAAATTTTGTCGATATATCGGATTTTCGATATGTCGATATTTCGACAGCGGCGGTCGATATTTCGACAATATCGACATAATTCGCGCAAATTATACTTATTTTTTTTGAAATTGCGAGAGTAAAGAGAGGTTATTTGTTAATTTCGGAAACTACATCTTTCGTGATGTCGAATTTGTCGTTAAAATAAAGTGCCTGCTCAGCCGGAATGACTATGTCGTAACCTTTTTTAACAGCAATCGTCTGCGCAATCTTTCTTACTTTCTCGACAAATTTTTTCTGAATAGGCTCGGCTTTTTCAGAAAGTTCCTTCTGTCTCTGCATAACCAGTTTCTGATATTCGGCATATTTTTTCTGCGCCTTTTCATACAGCATTGCCTTCGCCTCATCGGTAGCACCCGGCATTTTTGCGGTTTTTTCCATCTCTTCCTGAAGCTTTGCGAGCTCGGCTTCCTTAGCGTCGATTTCCTTCTGACCCTTTGCCTGAAGCGCCTCGAGCTCTTTCATTCTTGCTTTGAGCTCATTGGCCTGGGAAGCGACCTCTTTCAGATCAACAAGGGCGATTTTCTGCGCATAGACAGGCGCGATCATCAACAAAACGAACAATAATGCAACAATTCTGAGTTTCGTCATAACATCCTCCTATTCTTCAACAATTTTAACCACTTCGGCATCTTCCCAAGAGAAACGCACGATGTCAGTTTTTGCCTCCTCTTCCGAAGTATAGCGGCCGTATCTGACCTCGAACTTTCCCTCACTGGTAAAAATATATGTATCCTCTTTGATTTCCTTCTGATAATTTTCCGCCGCATCGATGTTGCCGAAAGTTGCAAGCGTTACAGCATAGAAAATCTCTTTTTTTGCTTCTTTAGGAGCTTCTTTTTCAGGTTCTTTTTCTTCTTTTTCCGGTTCCGCTTCCTTTTTTTCCTCCGCACCTTTTTCAGGTTCTGAGGATGCAGCTTCAGGAGCATTTGCCGCAAGTCCTACGACCTTGATTTTAGCTCTGATCTTACCTTTCGACATATTGTCGATCGTATCGAAAGCTTTTGCCGTAAGGTCGACAACTTCTTTTCCGTCGAAAACACGTTTACCTGTCCTGTCGGTTACCGTGACCTCGACCTTTTTTCCTGTGTCCAGCGACTGCACTTCAAGCACAGTCCCGAACGGAAATCCTTTTACCGCGCAGGTCATAGCATCGTTTGAAAAAGCCTCGCCGTTCGCCATCGTTTTTCCGTTGTATTCATCGCCGTAGAATGTCGCCCAGTAATAGTAAGTGTCACCCCTGGAAACCGGATGTTTCACGACCCGCGGAGATTCGCAGCCGAACGAAACAAGAATCAAAAATACAGCGCACAAAACCGAAAAACCGAAAGCGCGTCTTTTGTCCATCAGCTTTTTCATCTTCCTCCGATAATAAAAAAAAGTGACCGGCACCGCAAAGCACCGATCACTCTTAACAAAAATTGCAAAAAACAATTTACCGACTAACCGGCAGCTGAAATCGTCGCGAACTTGAAATTCGTAAATTCAGCCTGACCTGCCGTATACATGACTTCCGTCAACAGGCGGTATGGAGTTTCCTTATCCATAACGATCGTAGCAACGCCGTCAAATTTTACAGTCGGGTTGATAGCTTCGAGTCTTCTTTTCTTTTCAACAGCTTCGACAAGCGCCTTGTTCAACGGAATGATGAAGTAAGCATCTTCGCCGCCGCGTTTCTGGGAAGCTTCGACTTTACCGTCTTTTACAACCGAAACAGGTTCGTTGTCGACAACGATTGAAGACTTCGCGACTGTAATCGTAACCGTTGCAGCCGGAGTCAGCAAAGAAGTCGACTTCGGAATATCAAGATCCGGTCCGGGAGTAATGTTGACAGGGTCTGTCGCATAACTCTTAAGCAGGAAAACAAGCATGATTGTAAGAATATCCATCAGAGAGTTGATGTTTACTTTCTGCGGACCGCTGCTTTTTCTTCCTTCTTTTGCTTTTTTTCTGCTTTTAAGAATTTCCTCTTCGTAATTTTCGGGGAGATATTCAAATGTTTTAATTTCTTCGCTCATAATCTCCTCCTTATGCTATGCCTGCACTAAGAACGACATTCGGGAAAAGTGTTTTCTTCTTTTCACCGTCTTTCTTTTCACGTGTCGCATCCATTATTTTCATAATGTATTTATACTTCGTGTTCGGCTCAGCGGTAATAATAATGTTTTCTTCGGCCGGATTTGCATCTTTCAAATCCGAAATGATCTCAACAAGTTTCTCGATATCGTAAACTTTTCCGGGGACCATTTTGCCTTCAGCGTCTTCTTCTTCTCCGTCAATCTTGAGAATTGTCGGACCCAACGGATCGTCCTTGTTTTCAATAACCTGGTCTCTTACAAAAACAGTGATGCCTCTGTCGGTCAGAGCAACTGTCAGTTTAAGAGGTTTATCATCCGGTCTGTCTGCCGGGGGATTAGCCTCGGAAGAAGGACCGATCTGAGGTGTTGCGACATTGACAACAGCTATCTTAACAGACTCCATTGAGGTCAACAACAACGGAATAAGAATAAGAATGAGGTTCATTGCAGCCGTCATATCGAGATCCGGATTGGACCCGGGTGAACGTCTCTTACCCATTTGTTATCCTCCAGTTAAGTTCGTTTTTTATTCAGCTGTTTTCTCTCTGCTTGTAAGCAGGTTGGAAAGTTTAACCGTGTAAAGGTCAAGGTCGCTCATAATTTTGCCAGCAAGACCGTTGAGGAAAAGGTTCAAAATGGTACCAGGGATAGCGATGAGAAGACCCCAACCGGTGGTGTTCATCGCGATAGCGATACCGCTTGCAAGCATTGCCGATTTCTGCTCAGGAGCAGCGTGTGCAACGGCGTCGAATGCATCGATAAGACCGAAAACCGTTCCGAGAAGTCCGAACATTGTAGCTGTACTCGAAATTGCGAATACGCTCGGGAGAAGGCTTGTAACTTTCGGAGCAACTTCAAGAGTAGCCTCTTCCATTGCGTTCTGGATTTCAAGCTCGCCTCTGTTTGCTCTTGAAAGACCAGCTTTCAAAACTTTTGCAAGTGCTGCGCTGTTAAGATCGTCGCAAACTTTGATAGCTTTTTCGACATTGTTCGAAATGACGAGTTTCTGGATCTGTTTCATCAAATTTGCGCCGTTTGTGTTCATTTTTACAAACAACATGATGAACTTGTAGATCGAAACACCGAGAACATAAAGACCGCAGATAGCGATGAAGTGCATAAATGTTCCGCCTGAACGATAAAACTCAGCAAACCATTCCATAGTAAATCCTCCAAAATAAAAATTATTAAATTGAAAGCGCGTCAACCCTGACGGCTTTCCTAACCCCCAAACAAAACAATTTTCCAAGAACAAAATTGCAGAGAAATATACCCGACAAAATTCTTAATGCAACTTTTTTGCGAACCTCTGTCAAAAAAGATTGCATGTCATTGATTATATTGCCATTATCACCAAAAAACTGAACCAAATCGCGACTCCTAGACATGAAAAACATTTTCTATTTTACGCCCAAGGAAAAGTTCCGCCGTTAAACGGAAGGAATCCGGCGAATCGGTAACAAAAAACCTGTCGGGTTCTTTCTGACCGCAATTCAGCGCAGAATTCTCAGTCAGAACTTCTGCAAGTTTTTTCGCAGTGTGAAAAGCAGTATCCAAAATCTCAACTTTTCCGCCAAAATAATCATAAACAGCTTTCCGCAGCATCGGATAGTGCGTGCAACCAAGAATCAGCGCATCAAGCGGCTTTGCTTTCATCGCACTGAGATACATGTCAATGATTTTTTCTGTGATTTCCCCTTCAAAAAGTCCCTCCTCGACAAGCGGAACAAAAAGCGGACAACTTTTCGCAACGATATCCAGTTCAGCATCGTTTTTCAGCAGGGCATTCTGATAAGCTTTCGAAGCTATCGTCATATTTGTACCTATCACGCCGATTCTTTTCAACTCGGGGCGTGTTCTCAGGTAATTGACTACAGGATCGATGACACCTATTATTTCAAGGTTGGGAAAACACTGCTGTACAAAAGAAAGTGCCACTGCCGAAGCGGTGTTACATGCGATGACCACAGCTTTGACGCCCAAAGCCGCCAGCATGCTGACATTCGCGAGCGAATAGCGCCGGATCACATCAACCGATTTGCTGCCGTAAGGAACACGGGCGGTGTCACCAAGATAAAAAACACTTTCTTCCGGCAAAAGTTTTTTGACTTCTGCAAAAACAGTAAGACCACCGACACCGCTGTCAAAAATTCCTATGGGATTATGATTCGAGAAAAGCACTTTTCTTTATGAATTAAAAGAAAGTATATTTCATAAAAGGAGTGAAGATGAAATTAAGACCGTCGAAATCAACGATATAGTTAACCTCTACGGAAGCACCGACCGAGAAATGACGTGCAAAAGTGTAGCGCTCGAAAATCAGACCGCCGCCGACAGCGATATTGCCGCTGTTCGTTTTGCCTTCAATAGCATTGCTGCCTTTTTTGTAGGTTTTCGCCAAAGCATAGTAATCAAAATTGATAAGAGCTCCGAATTCCCATCTCGGATCGATCATCCATGTAACATCGAAATCAAGACCGACAGCAAGCGGACTGTAATCTTCGACCCATGGCGATTTCTTATGGTTCTGTTCAAGGTCGGCATCGTTTTCCTTGGCATTGTACTGAAGCATACCTACAGAAAGCGCGATTCCGATATTAACCTTGTCCTGAACAGGAATATCGTATCCGAAATTAAGCCTCAATGTTGAACCGATCGGGCTTCCCGCATTTTTACCAGCCTCACCGAAATAAGCAAGAATACCGCCGGAGAACTGAAGATGAAGTCCTCTCAAAATCGGATTCAGATCATTGCCGGAAACATCACCGGCTGCTTCTTCGGACTCAGCGGCGAAAAGCGAAAAACTTACCAAAAGTGCGATCAGCAGCAAAAACAGCTTTTTCATGTTTTCCCCCTTAGCTTTCTGAGTTCTTAAATACGAACGGATAGTTTACAATAACGATACCGCCGCCTTTAGGAGCAGGGAAACGGATCTTCTTGATCTGGTCAGCAACACAACTTTCAACCGTTGCATTGCCCATAGTGGTTCTCTGAACCTTGGAACTACTTACCGCACCTGTTGCAGAAATTATGAAGTTGATAACGATTCTTCCGAAAAGCTTCGGATCTTTGTTAAGCTCCTTCTCGTAGCACCACCTGATCTTCGCAAGGTTTCTTCTGATGTATGCATCAATGACCGATCTGTCAAGAGCACCCATGATGACTGCCTGACCGCCGCCTGCGGAAATGTCCGAACGGCCTTTTCTTCCGATCTGGCCAGCTGCCATACCATATTTACCGCTGGCACCGCCGCCGCCACGTCCTCTTGTTCCGAGACCACCGATTCCGAGAGCGTTACCGCCGCCGCCTGTACCGAAACCTCTTGTTCCGAGACCGCCGGAACCGAACTGGTCAACACCTGCAAGACCCGTTACTGAACCGAGTGTTTTTTCCATGCCGGCACCAAGACCGCCGCCGCCGAATACTCTGTCGAAACTTGCTGCACCGGATGAAAGAGCACCCATAATACCGGAGCTCTGAGCAACTTTCGCATCAAGACCTCTTCTTGCGGAACCTTGAGCGTTTGCAACACGGCTTTTCTTATCACCGACTCTACCCTCTTCACCGAGAGATTTTCTCTGCGAAGTAGCTTCGACAAGACCTTCTTTCGGCTTTTCGAGTTTAACTTTCTTCTCTTCCTCGATCTCTTCGACCTTTATCTCTTCTTCTTTGGTCTCGACAATCAGTTTTGCGAATCTGTTGTCAAGTTCGAAAATATCGACTTCGATAGGCGGAGTTTCAACGATCATATTGAGAAGGAAACCGCCTGCTATGAAGATAAGGAGCATAATTATCGCGAATGCAAAATCGAACTGCTTGAACAATCCGCCGCCTTTGTAAGGTTCAGCCGGAGATTTCAGAGCACATACAGAAATAGCACCGAAATTCGCGACGAGAAGCGTCGTATCGTCGATATCGACACTGGTTTTACCCGAAGCGATGTATTCTTCGAGATCTGTTTTTTCCTTACCTTTGTAAAGGGCACCTTTGAACCCTTTGTTAAGATTTACAGAAAAATTCTTGCCTGAAACCGAAGCGAATTTGAACGCCTTATCCGGCAACAAAGTTTCATCGATAATACAATCTGCACCGGCTTCCGATCCGATTGTATAAATTTTGTCGACTTTCTGCATGTCAAGCAGAACTCTGTTGTCGTAAACGACTCGGATTTCAGGTTCCAGTTTTCCTTTGGCTCCTTCATTTACCGGCACTTCCGGAATGGGAGACAAATCATAAAGCAATCTTTTTCTCATTTTTGATTTCTCAGGCATAGTCTCGGCCTCATATTAGTGGTTAAACATCAACATTACAAACCTAATCAAGAAGATCCACGGATTTAACCAATTCTTTGTTGAAATCCTGTTTAAGATTGATCAAAGAATCGAATTTCGTTTTGGATCTATCCATCAAGAACGAACCTGAAGGTTTCTTAATCTGACCTTCCAACATGACATCTTCAAAATCGATGACTGTTTTCTCGCGGTATTTGATAAGTCTGCCTTCCTCATCTGTTTCCTGCGCTGCGAGGAACATGAAAGAAAGCATCAAAAACAAACCAACAACCAACTTCTTCATCAAAGACCTCCGTTACACAAAAATCAACTCGCCCAGTTTAGTCATTAAGCCCCAAATATCAAATTTTCTATTCGGTTTTTTCAACCGGTCTGATGTGAACCTTGTCATTCAAATAATCATTGACAATATGATCGGCCGGAATATCTTTCTTCAACTGCTGGAACTTTCTAAAATTTCTCTTAGCTTCAACCTGTTTGCCCATATGATCGTTATAAAGAACAGCAAGGTTAAAAATCGCAGTTGCATTATTCGGATCTTTCTGAAGAACCGCAAGATATTCCTTTTCAGCATCTTCAAATCTGCCGAGACCTCTCAACGCTATCGCAAGACCGATTCTGGCATCAAGATTATCCGGATCCTGTGAAAGAACAACCGAAAATCTCTCATAAGCAGTTTCAGCATCGCCGTATTTCATCGCGATCGAAGCAACATTGAAATTCGCGCTTTTGTTTTTCGGATCATTCTCGATTGCACGAGAGAAATAGAACATCGCAAGCGAGTCATCATTCTGAGCAGAATAAAGAACACCACGGTTATTTGCGATACCTGAATCGCCGGGTTTCAAATTGAAAGAGTCTGTTGTGATCATCTCAGCCAGTCCGGCATCATTCTTCTTAAAATAAAGCATGCCGAGGTTTTTGAGAGCGTCGACATCAGCCTGATCCTGAACAAGAATGTCCCTGATTGCCTGAATAGCCTTGAAGTAGTCGTTCTTCAAAAGATAAAAACCTGCAAGTGCCGAAAGGACACCTTTATCCTTGTTGTTTTCTTTCTGGAGGAACTTCTCGCAAACTTCTATCGCACGGTTGTATTCAAGTTTGTTAGCATAAATCGCAGCTTTGTTGATAACCGGCAAAGAATATTTCGGATCAAGTTCCAATGCTTTGTTGTAATTTTTAACCGCATTCTGGTCATCACCTTTGCGCTGATAAGCCAGACCGAGATTATAATAAAGAATCGGAGCTGTCGGATAAGCCTCGACTGCGCGCTCAAAATTTTTGACAGCAGCATCGAAATTAGCCTGTCCGCCCTTGACTTCGAGAGCCTTCATACCCTCTTCGGTGTAATATTTTGCCCAGTCCTCAGGCTCTTTCGGTTTTTCTTTTTTGACCTCGGCAACAGCAGGTTTTGACTCTGCCGGTTTCTGCTTTTCCGTTTTTTCGGGAGCAGTTCCGCATGAAGTCAAAATCAAGGAAAATATCAACAGACATGACAATATTATTTTTTTCATCATTATTCTCCCTGTTCTTCGTTACTTTCAACATTCTCATCCGCCGGCTCAGCCTGTTCTTCGACTGCCTGTTCAGCTTGTTCCGCAGGTGCTTCAGCTGCCTGTTCAGGCTGTTCGACCTGTTCGGCTGCCGGTTGAGCCGCAGGCTCTGACTGGACAGTTGAACGATTCATCGACTGTTTCAATTTTGCTCTTTCCTCATCGGAGATTTCCGGGAATTTGAAATCAGTATCGATTTTTCCGATCAGGGACGATGTCTCGATCATGTTGGGAGCCGGAACGATTTCGTTTTCATCATAATATTTGCCGCCGGTAACTTCCTGGAAGAAACGAAGTTCGTATTTAGCCTTAGCAACCCATTCGTTGTAAACAGAGCTTTCGTAACCCTTCTTCATCGCCGTCTCGAAAGCTTCAACAGCCTTCTGCTGAGCCTTAATTGCCTGCTCATCAAGCATCGTTTTGTACTGTTCAATCTGAGCATCGCTAAGCCACGGAGCGATCGGAGCATCAAACATCTGATCGGTAAGATCCTTATAAATCATACCCATGTAATAGAGGATTGCAGGAGTAAATCTGGGCGACATTGTAGCACCGAGAACCTTCTCATATTCCTGCGACAAAGAAGCTGCAAGCTCAATTTTCTTGGTCATTCTCTCCTGAGAAACCTTGTTGAACTCATCTTTAATTTTTACAGCAGCCTTCAAATTTGCCTTTTCTTCTGGATACATTTCATCCGGATTTGCTTCGCCGAGGCTGATAATTTTGCCGTCTTCGATATCAAATCCAAGCTGAATCAACTCATATCCTTTATGTTTTTTGGGGAACGAAATCTTGTCAAAATTGACTGCCGTATACTCTTTGAACTCAGGATTGAGCTCCTCAAGAAGAACCTCGGCAATAATATCTCTTGAATTTTCACCGAGTTCAGTCTTTTCTTTGAATTCAGCACCTCTGAAAATCTGAAGAATCTTGTCAACATTCTTGTAATACTCTTTCGTGTTGCCGAGTTCTTTAGCCATTTTCATCTTAGCGCCGTAAAGAGCAATGATCGTATCCGGTTGACCCTTTTCGACAGCTATTTTATTGGCAGCTTCGACAGGTTTTTTCTTACCGTTTTCATCAATGTAATAATAATCGGCAAGACCTTTCATCTCTGTATGCTCTGCAACGAATGTGTCAAAACCTTTGTTCGCCTTGTCGTAGAAATTTTTACCCTTTCTCATCCAGATATAGCCGTAGTTAAGAGCGATTTTGGCTTTTTCATTATCGTCTTTAGCATATGTTTTTACATAAAGCCTGTAGTTGTCTATTGCTTTTTCGGTGTCACCGAGGCTTGCGTAAAGAACAGCCGCGTTGTAAACCGCGTCGCCTGCATCCTGACCCTGCGGAGACTTCTCGACAAAATCGACATAAAGCTGAGCCGCCTTGTCGTACTCGGCAATAGCGTGATAGTTCTTAGCGAGTCCGAACATGATTTTGTCTCTGTGAGGAGACTTCTTGTAAACATCTTCGGAAGATCTCAGAAACTGCTCCTGAACACGGATCGACTTGTTGAGGTCGCCGCCTTTCTGATAGTAAACTATCGCATTGTACATAGCGACATCGTTGAATTTCGATTTCTGGAATTCATTGACGAAAGCCATGTATCTGTCAGCCGATTCAAGGCTCTTTCCGTGTTTGTGCGGAATGTCAGCCGAATAGAACGTCGCCATTTCCTTAAACTTCTCAAGGTCGGCCTTAAGTCTGTTCCTGCCTGAAAGAAGAGCTGAATTTTTAAGGAATTCTCTAGACTTGTTGTTAATTGCCTCCCAGTCTCTCGCCATGTTAAGAGAGTCCATGATGAGGTCGGCTGAGAATTCGGCAAGTTCGTGTCTCGGATATTTCTGGACAATCATTTCAAAAACAGGAACCGCTTTGTCGAAATGGTTGAAAACATAGTAAGTGATAGCCTGTTTGTAGATGATGTCGACAAGATATTTCGATCTCGGGATGTTTTTGATGTAGGTATCGCAAGCAGTTATGAACTTCTGATGAAGCTCCGGAATCGGTTTTTCTTTGTTTTCGTCAGCAACTTTGTCTTTTTTGTCAGCATCCTTGTCGTCAGCTGCCTTTACGAGATCCGCGCTGATTTCACCCGATTTTTCCTGTTTAGCTTTCGCGATTCTGTTCTGAGCCTCTTTCTTAGCCCTTTCCTGATCTTCTTCAAGAAGAGCACCGAAGCAGCTTACCGCACCGAAAGAAGCATCTTCAAAGTGGTGGCCTTTCGGATTCATGTCGGCAACTTTCTGATATTCGTCACCTGCTTCCGTATACTTTTTGTGATCATAAAGATACTCAGCATAGTTGAAACGCATATCATATGAAGCTTCCGACTTCGGGAAATAGTTAAGGTATATCGGATAAAGCTCTCCGACAATCTTCCATGTTTCGGGAGATTTCGTTTTTCTGGCCTCGTTGTGGTACTCAACAGTAAGGATCCTGAGAGCCGCCTCGGCTGTCTGCTGCGCACTTTCCAAAGCCGCCTCATCCTTCTCGTTCGCCTTTACCCAGCGTGCATTCGCATCCGCATAGTTTTTGACAAGATTAATAATCTCTTCTCTGACTTTGTCCTTTTTGTTGAGCTTTTTGTAGCATTCAACGATCTGCTTCTGCCAAACCGGACCTTCAGGTCTTTCAGGTGCTTCATCCTGAAGTTTTCTGTATATCTTTATCGCTTCTTCAGATCTGTCCTGATCAAAATAGATCTGGGCAAGTCTTTTAAGAACTGCGATGAAGTATTTCTGCTCTTTGACGATAGTTTTGAAGTATTTCTCTGCTTCGTCAACAGAACCAGCCTCGGCATACGGAGCGACCATATCGTTCAAAGCATCTTCTTTAAGCGACTGGTCATTGATTTTCTCGGCAACTTCGACAACTTTTTGGAAAAGTTCTACCGACTTTTCGTATTCGCCGACATTGTACATACACCAAGCGTACTTATAAAGCGCGAATCCATAAAATTTATTATCAGGATATTTTTTAATGATCGCTTCATAATTCGGGATAGCTTTGAAAACGTTGTTGTTGTTGAAGAAATATTCACCCATTTCGAAGTAGGAGTCAGAAGCATACTTTGAATCTTTGAACTTTTCGACAACAAGAGTGTAATAACGGACAGCAGCAAGACTCTGACCTGTTTCCATCAAGTTCGAAGCCATGAAGAAGTAAACTTCGTCCAGACCCTGATAATTCGGATATTTCTTAATGATGAAATCACAAATCTCGATAGCTTTCTTGTTCCACTCAAGCGACTGGTCAAGGTTAAGTTCCGGCATCGGAGCGTTCGGGTCGTTCATTTCGTAGTACTTGTCAATCTTTTTGTTGTACTCGTCCATGATAACGGCCTTGATTCCTCTCGCCTTTTCCCAGTAAAGCTCAGCAAGTCGTCTGTACTGTCCGGGCTTCTTCGGATGGCTGTCCGGCATCTCTTTCAAAAGTTCGGTCAGCTCCCTGATCGTTTCTTCCCTGGCTTTCATCGACCTGCTGTCGGTCTTTACGGCGTCTGCTTCGACACGCGTTTTAGCCGGGCCTGTGGAAGCCGGAGTCTCATCGGTTCTTTTCTGTCTCTGGGCAAAAAGCGTCGTCGAGAAAGAAAGAACTAACAAAACTACTAAAAAAGCTCTTAATGTTTTGTTATTTGACATCTTTATAAACCTCTGACTAATTTACAATTACTCTTTACACAAATTGTCGACATTGAAGAAGTAGTAGCCAAGCTCGTCTTCCCAGTATTCGCCGTCGAACGGATAGTAGTAGGAATTCTGCGGAACAGAAGGATTCATTTCAGCTTTCTTCTGTACAACCTCTTCCTCTTCCTTTACCTCTTTGCCAAAAAGTTCCTCTTTTTCATAAGCGGATTTGATACTATCTTTCATCTCGAGGCGGATCGATCTCATATCAATTATAAGCTGAACAAGCTCGTTGTTGAGATTCTGTACTCTCTGGACAAGCCATACGCCGGCTTTGTCTCTAAGGCCGATAAGTTTTCCTTTCAAAGCCTTTGAAACTTCATCGGCTACCTTGCTCTCTTTAAAAGAGTCCGGAGCTTTCTCGATGATGTCAAGTTCTCTTTCGATTTCCTTGATGTGGTTATATTTTCTCATGAAAAGATTTTCGGTGAGAACCGTTCTGAGAACCGCTTCGGGAAGCTCGGTGTTTTCACCGGCCTGAGCCTTTTTATACATAATAAGAAGTTCTTTATAGATATCGATACCGGTCTTTGTCGAGACATTCTCGAGCCAGTTAGCCATTCTCTTCTGGAAATCGGGGTAAACGCTGAAGAAGTAGTCAATGACATTATTGACTTCATCATACTGGCAAAGGTTGTAATAAGTTACAGCCTCGACGACATTTACTTCCGGGAAATAGATATCGGTAAAGAAAGGCGATCTGAGCGTTACGACCGTTCCGAGTGTCGAATCGAACCTTGCGATCATGAGCGAAGCCCATGTTCTCGCGAAAAGCGATTCGAACCACTGAGCATTGTCTCTGCCGACATTCGAGAAATAGTTGAGAGCGACGTTGAACATTGCGACTTTGTTTTCTGCTTTCCATGCAGCTGCATAGTAAAGCTCACCGAGTGCAAGTTCCGTCATACCTTTCAGCTTTTTGATGTCTGTTCCGATGTATTTGTCGTCCGGCATCTTCTTGATTTCTTCGAAAGTAGCCATCGCTTCGCCGAACTTCTGCTGACGAACCTGAATGACACCGATGAAATATTTCGCTTTCGGGTAGAAGGAGCTGTAGTCCTTGACCTTCTGGAACATTTCAAGAGCCTTGTCATCCTGGCCGTTGTAGAAATTGATCTTTCCGATGTAATAGGTCAACTCGTTCGCGAACTTTTTGGGAAGTTTGTCGTATTCGGCATTTTCAAGAACGCCTGTGATCGTCTCTTCGTTTTCCGTTTTGTAAGAAACGGCAAGAAGTTTCAGAAGGCTCGATACATAATAGTGTGATTCCTGACCTTCGAAAAGGATTCCCGAAAGCTGGAATTCGGAAGCCTGATAAAGCCCCATTCTGAAAAGCGATTCTGCATAGTAGTATTTTGCCGTGTCGTGAAGTCTGTCCCATTCGCTGTTGTTCAGGATCTCATGGAAACCGACAGCTGCGGTAAAATAATCCTCGCGGTTATACGCCTTGACGACTTTCGTAATCGCATCCGGCATACCTTCCACAAGAGAAGCATCGATCTTATCGTATTTTTTCATTTCCTTTTCACGAACTGTGAGCTGCGAAGCGCATGAAGCCAGCAGCATCACCGTGAAAGAGATGAGAACGAGAGTCAGTATTTTTTTCATTGAAGCACCCCACTACTTAGCAAAGGGAAGGNNATCGTGAACAAAAAGTCTGACTTGAGATATGCCGAAGTACCGCCTTCCTGTTTCGGGCGTTTGTCCTTCATGATGAACCAGTCGAAATTCAAGCTCAGACTTGCATTTTTACCCAAGAAAATTCTCGGAGCGAAACCGACCTGGAAAGCAACATCATTATTGTGCATAGTTTTGACACCGTCACTGCCGCCGGTCGTAGTCCTGTAGTAGTAAACACCGACTGATGCGTTGATGTCATATTTCGGAATAAAATCGCCGAAAACGCTGAGTTTGCCGTAGAAAGGAGTGAAAACCGCGCTTGCGCCGACCGTGAGCTGAAGGTTGCTTTTCGCAACATACGCATCAGCTTCCTTTGCCTGCTTCAAAGTCTCGTTTTCCCACGAAACTGCGCCGTAAAGGAAACGTGCCTGCAGCGCGATATATTCATTGAAGTGATAAGCAGCCCTGATGCCGACAGCAAGAAGGTCTTCCCAATCGCCGCATGCGAAACCGACATCGATTCCGAGCTCGAAACGTTTGTCCTTCGTGAAGTCTTTCTTCTGGACAACTTTAATCTGTTTTTTCTTCTCTACATTAAGATCCCTGAGTTCTTTCTCTGCAGCAGAGTCAGCCATTGCGTTTTCTCTGTCGACCTGAGCCGTCTTCGGAGCATCTGCCGGAGCAGCTTCTTCAGCCGGAGCAGCGCCTTCTTCAGGCGCAGCGGCTGCTGCTGTGGGATCTTCCGGACCTGCGGAACCGCTGTCTAAATCGAAATCGAGGTCATCCGCAAAAATCTGGAAAGAAAAAATTGCGAAAAAAGCAAGTGAAAAAGCGACTAATTTACTGTGTTTCATGACTCCTTACCTAAATAGAATTGTTAAACCACCAAAAAGTCGGAAAGCAACTTAATGGATTTGAAAATAATGTCAAGAATTTTTCCGAATAGAGACAAATTTTTATCTGTTTGATTATATTAAGGATTTTTGCATCATCGAATTTGCGGGATTTTTTTTGCACAGCTTTTTTATCAGGAATGCACCGCGGCTTCAATCAAGGAAAGAAAAAATTCAGCTTCAGCCGGTACGCGGAAAGCTAAAGTTCCGTCCTCGGATCCGGCAGGTTCAAAAACAGCTTCGATAACGGCGGCGGCGATAACGGCGGCGGCTCCGGCGAAATATTCTCCGCACGATTCCAACTTTCCGCTCCCGCTGCACGAAGAAGCTGTTTCAGTCAGTTTTCCGGCATAGGAACGGATCTTTCCGGCAAAATCTCCGGGAAATTTTTCTTCCGCGAGAAATTTTTTAACAAAATCGAGCAGTGCACCGTTTGCGATTTTTGAAACGACAGCCGAAATCTGGATCTGGCTCGTCCCTTCATAAATAGGAGTAACACGCGCATCCCGCACAAGCCTTTCGGCCGTGTTTCCGCGCAGATAGCCGTTTCCTCCGCGGATCTGAAGCGCATCGTATGCCACTTTGTTCGCGGTTTCGGCTGCGAAAAATTTTACGAGCGGAACGAGGAATTCAACTTCACTCCTGATTTCACGCTGTTTCCCGGCATCTTCCTGGCGAAGCATCGCATCAAATTCCGAAGCGGTAAAATAAACCAGCAGTCTGACCGCCCGGATCTTTCCGCGCATTCTTTCAAGCATAGCCGCGACCTGCGGAATTTCAGCGATCTTTTTCCCGAACTGCATTCTGTTGGAAGCATATTCCTCCGCTTCGTGCAAAGCGGCGGCAGCAATTCCGAGTGCCTGTGCAGCAACAGAAAGCCGGGCCGAAAGAAGGAGCTCAGAAACATATTTCACCAGTCCGAACCTCCGTCTGCCAAGAAGTCCGCACTTCGCTTTTTCAAAGCGCACGGTGCAGGTCGGAGAACCGCATATTCCGATTTTGTCAAGTGTTTTCAATATTTTAGAATTAGCATCAGCATTTTTTTCGCGTATAAAGAGCGAAAGCCCGCGCCCGCCGGAAACATTTTCCTCACTGCGCGCCAGAACAAGCATGATATCGGCGCCGCCGTTCGTGACAAAATGCTTCGTACCTGTAAGAAACCACTCTCCGTCCGCTTCGCGAGCAACGGTTTCCACCGCCTGAAGATCGCTTCCCGCATGACTTTCAGTCAAGGCGACAGCACATGAAAGTCTGCCGCATGCTATCCCCGGCAGAATACGGTTTTTCTGCTCCTCCGTTCCATATAAATATATAAGGTTTCCGGCCTCGCTCAGCGAAACGAGCGTCATAAGCGAAGCATCGGCACGGGAAATCATCTCGATAGCAGCGGTATCAAAAAGTTTAGGAAGTGATTTTCCGCCGTAAAATTCAGGCAGAACCGCACCGATATAGCCAGAATTCCGCAGATTTTCGATGTTTTCAAGCATTTCAGGCGGAAGAACGACCGAATTTTCGTAAAGCGCAACCCCTTTTTTGTCGACAGCGGCAGCGTTTGCGGCAATTTTTCCGCCGCAGATCTCACCTATTCTGCCGAGAAACTCCCGGTATTTTTCCGAATCAGCCGAAAAAAAGGCAAGATCCCGCCTTATTTCCTCGCAAAAAAAACTGTTCATCTCGCCTCCCTGACGAGTTCAATAAGAGTGATTTCAGGCGTCGCGCCGAATCTCACCGGCGGCCCCCACGACCCGGTCCCGCGGCTGACATAAAGCAATGCGCCGCCATCAAGTCTGTAAAGTCCGGCCAAATATCTGTTGAAAAATTTTACCAAGATCGTAAACGGAAAAATCTGTCCGCCGTGCGTGTGTCCCGAAAGCATGAGATCGAAGTGCGTTGAATCACCTTCCTCAAGTTCCGGCCGGTGTTTGAGATAAATATTGAAGTTCTCGCTTTTGAACTGGTCCAGGACCTTGGAATCTTCGTGATAGTAGACATTGCTGTTTTCTGCGCTTCTGTCCATTACGCCGCCGACGACGATGTTCCGCCCGACCTCAACGACCCTTCCGTCCATAAAATCGAAACCGTTTTTATCAATAAAATCAATGCAGTCGAAATAACCTGTTATGAACTCGTGATTCCCGCTTATAGCAAATTTGCCGAGAGGTGCTTCGATTCCGTTCATAATGTCGGCTATTTTCTGCGGATCTGCAATACCTTTATCCATGTAATCGCCGGTAAAAAGAACCAGATCGGGCTTCAGAGCGTTTATCATAGGAACTATTTTTTCAGCGAAATGCTCGTCAATGACCCGGCTGAAATGGATATCGGAAATCTGCACGACTCTCGTATCATGTCCGATTTTACCGCTTTCGATCACAACATTTTTAACAACGACATTCCGTGCGAGCAGCCATCCGGCGGCTACCGTGTGAAAAGCGACAATAAAAAGCACTGCGAAAAAAAACTTTCTTTTGCCGGAAGAGAGTTTTTTTTCATACAAACCAGAGAAAACACGGCGCAGCAAGATCAGGATTTCGAAACCGATCCCGTATGCGACAAAAACGAACATGAAAGTAAAATAAAAATAAACCGCCAGCGCGAAAATCCAGGCCGCTTTTGTATTAAGAAAAGTTCTTTCCTGAAACAGCGCGAATCCTGCCAGATTGAAAAAATAGAGAAAATTAAGCAATTTTTTGAATGTCTTCAAACCGGGGAAAGCGTTAGTCAGAGAAAAAAGGAAATATTTTGTCATTAGGATCGAGACCGTCAGCACGACAGCCGCGAAAGTGAGCATCTGAACCCAACTCATCGTTCCTCCGATAAAAAAACCGGGGAAAAGATAAGAAATAACTGATTTAAATCAAATAAATCTGAATATTTGCGGGAAAAACAAAGAAAAAGAAGAAAAAATCAGACTTCGCAACCGCTATTCGGCTTCGTCAGCCTTGCCTTCCCAGAGGAAATCGAACCATCCGGTAACTGCGAGAGTGAAAACATGTGTGTTGTAAACATTTTTGTAAGTCGACTCGTCGTCGTTGTATCCGTGGAAAGATTCTCTGATGTAGTTGTAATCGAACTCGACACCGGCATAGTCGCAGAAATTGTAGATAAGCGCGAAGTCGACACCGAGAGTCGAATTGTCGCGGTCTGCAATGAGCGTTTCATAGAAAGGAGCTTTAAAGTATGAAACTCTAGCCATGACATCGAACCAGAAAAGTTTTGCATACGGCATTGCGAAGAATCCGAATGTATTGTATGCGGAACCAGCGAGATAAATGCCGTCGTTGAGAAGCGGAACACCGCTTTCAAGTGTCGGGTTGTACAAAGATCTGTATGAATAAGCGAATTCTGCCTTGATTCCCAGATCGATATTATCGTTGATTTCGTAACCGATATCAGCGCCGACAGCAAGAAGAACATTCTTTTTGTTCTGTTTCAGGGTTATATTGTTCGCATAACCGAGAACATCGCCGGTCTCGTCGTCGAAAAGGTATGCGTTTTCCGCAAGGACGCCGTCATAAGCTTTGTATGCGCTGCCGACGACAAGCGATACAGCCGCCAATGCATGAAGTCTGCTCTCATAATTGTATCTGAGATCTATGCCGAATGCCGGATCGCCGAACAGATCCTCGCCGTCAAGCATCGTTGCGTTGTGACCGTTGAACATGAAAAGCGTGAGAGCAAGATCCATGTTGCGTGCAAAAATGAAATCAAGACCGAAAGAAAGGCCTGTATCTCTGAAAGCGCCGCCGAGGAAATCCTCTTTTATCGCGGAATTGGCGAAAGTGATCTCGTGGTCGTAACCGCTTTCGATTCCGAACGGCATTCCGAAAAGACCGACCTGAAGATTGATATCCATGCCGAAACCGCCTTTTCTGACTGTGGGATGCTTGAACGAGAAAGAGACATCCTTAAGAATGTCAAGAGCATTCGGAGCGTCGCCGTCAGCTGCGGTTTCGATCCTGCTGCCTTCAAGTTCTTTGTCGTAATCGTAGTTGATCTCCCATTCTTTCGTGGTTTTGAAACCTTTCGCCAGATCGAAAAGAAGTCTGCCGTTGAACATGCGGTTTCCGCCTTTAAGGTCAACAACTGCATTGTCGATTCCCATTCTGTAGCTGTTGTGCGGAGCAATGTCGCCGCCGAAAGTGGTTATTCCGGTCGAGCCGCCGCCGAATACTGTAACTTCAAAATAGGGCTTTACTGCCGCAGGAGTCATTTTGTCGTTTTCCTCTTCATCGGCTGCAGCAGCTGCCGCCTCTTCACCAGTTTCTGNNTCTTCCTTTTTCTCTTCTTCTTTCTTTTCTTCTGCAGGAGCTGCTTCCTCTTTCTTTTCCTCAGCCGGTTTTGCAGCTTCCTCTTTCTTTTCTTCCGCAGGTTTTGCGGGTTCTGCCGCAGGCTGCTGTGCAGGTTCAGCCGGTTTTGCGGGTTCTGCCGCAGGCTGCTGTGCAGGCTGTGCCGGAGTGTTGTTCTTGTATTGATTCATGTATTGCTGGTACAGATCTTCCTGTGCCGACAAAGAAAACAGAGCGAACAAAACTGCCACTGTCAAAAAGAACTTACGCATAAAAAAACCTCCTATGAAACAAATGACAAAAAAATACAAAAAAACCTGCGATAGTCTTAAACATTATTCCGCAAAAATCAAGCTGTTTTTAATAAAAAAACTTTTTATCCGCGAATTTTTTACTGCAAACTATTCCATATTTAAAAAATCAGGCTAGAATAGCGCGTCTGTCTGCCTTTGAAGAGGTGATATGCTTAATTTTATTTTGTCCGCCGCAATTCTGGCCGTATATGTTGTCGTCGCTTTTCTTCTTTTTCCTTTTTATTTTTTCAGCCGCGGCAAAAAACTCGGTGGCCTGTTTCTGAGAAGTTCATCCCGCATACTTATGAAAATATGCCGTGTCACATGTGATGTCGAAGGGCTTGAAAACATCAATCCTGAAGAGACTTACTTTGTCGCCGCGAACCACCAGAGCATCGCAGATATCCCGATAATATGCGCCGTACTGCCTTTGAACATGCGTATTCTGGCAAAAAAAGAGCTTTTCAAAATTCCGATTTTCGGGCAGGCTCTTCTGCTTTATGATTTCGTCGCGGTCGACAGAAAAAACAGGCGGAGCGCCGTCAAAACCCTGAAACAGGTCGAAAAGAAGATGCGCTTCTGTTCTTTTCTGGTCTTCCCGGAAGGAACGCGGACAAAAGACGGCCGTGTCGGTCAGTTCAAATCGGGCGCGCTTTTCCTGACCGAAAGCGGATGCAGGATTCTTCCGGTCGCGATAATCGGGATCGACAAAATAATGAAGACCGGCAGCCTCGCGATACACAGCGGGCATGTGAAAATAAAAATATTTCCGCCGACGGCGATCATGGAAAATGAAGACCGCCATGAACTGGCCCTGAGACTGCAGCAGCAGATTTCCGCCTATGTCGAATCCGAGAATCATTGAAAAATCATTTGACTCTTAAAAAACTTTCTGTATATTGCCGCCGCTTTTATTTTTGTTTTTTTAAGTTAGGAGTTTTCAGATGTCAATTTCCGCGAAAGAACACTTCTTTACCGACAGACTCTATTCGGCAAGATGGTTCAAATCTTATTTTCTTATAATTTTAGGTTCAATAATCATGGCCTCGGGCTACTCGTTTTTCGCCGATCCCCACAGGATCGTGCCCGGCGGAGTATACGGCACGGCCATCGTCATACACCATGTTTTCGGATTTCCTACAGGAACGGTCGGCCTTATGTTCAACATCCCGCTTTTCGCACTGGGGATCTACATTCTCGGACCGAGATTCGGCGTGAAGACATTCGTAGGCACGATCGCCACATCGTTTTTCATCGATTTCCAGTCGAAACTTATAGAAAAATTCGGATGGTTCCGCCCGAAAGATCTTGCCGACGGAAGCGCTTTCGTAGCATCGCCGGTCCAGGATCCGTTTCTTGCGAGCCTTGTCGCAGGTCTTCTGATAGGAGTCGGGCTCGCGCTGATTTTCAGGGCGAAAGCATCGACCGGAGGAAGCGACATCATAGCTCAGATAATCAACAAATATACAAAGATCTCGGTCGGACAGCTCCTTATTTTCATCGATTCGGCGATCGTTTCGATCGGTGTCATCGCCTTCAAGGATTTCTCGCTCGCGATATATGCACTCATCACGATCTACCTCACCGGCAAAGTGCTTGACGCCGTCATGCTCGGCGGAAGCAACAGAAAAGCGGTTTTCGTCGTATCGGCAAAACACGAGGAGATCAGCAACTTCATTCTCCACAAGCTGAGAAGAGGCGGTACATTCTTCTTTGCACAGGGAATGTACGGCCACGACGACAAGAAAGTGATCTACACCGCGCTCAGCCGCCGCGAACTTTCGGCTCTGCAGGATTTTATCCTGGACACCGACAAGGACGCGTTCCTTTCGGTTTTCGACACGAACCAGATCTACGGCAGAGGATTTCTGCCGCTCGCCGAAGAAAAGTAGCCCTTTATTTTTGATTTAACATCAATATAATCTTGCCGATTCTGTCTGTGTAAAAGACGGCGGCGTTTGAAATTTTGTCAGGAGGTCGACTTATGAAAAAGATCTTTATTTTAGCCATGTTTTTTGTTTTTGTGTCCGCACTTGCCGGATGTGCCTCTTCGGACGATGAAGAAAAAATCGAGCTTCCCGACAGCGAGAGCGGCGATATTGTTTCCGACGGAGAAAGTTCCGAGACAGGCGATCAGAACAACGATCCGGCGCAGGACAATAACAATACGGTTTCTGATAACGATTCGGACAGCGGCAGCCAGGAACAGCCCGACCATGATACGACACCGGTGACGACAAGCTGCAATCCAGGAATGAAAGTGTGCGACGCAAGCGATCCGAACAGCATATTTCTCTGCAAGGAAGACGGTTCCGGAGTTGAAACACCTGCTATTGAAAAGTGCGGCGAAGGCCTCTTCTGCTCTTTCGGAAAGTGCGAAACTTTGGCCTGCGCTTCAGCCGGTGCAAGTTATTTGGGGTGTGATTTCTACACTGCGAAACTCTACAACGGAAGAAAAAGCGAAAAAATCACAAGTAAGGATTCCTTTTCTGTAGCTCTCGCCAACTCGAACCCGACAGAAACTGCAACTATCGAGTTTTTCAAGACTTTGGAAGACGGCTCGGAAACGAAGATCGAGGTTTTTGAATACTGCTACAAGGTGACGAAATCCTTTCTCGGCTCAGAATACGACGAGATGGAGTGCAAAGACCACGATTCATCTTTTGAGATCACGGTCAAACCTCAGGAAACAATCGTCGTAACACCAAAGAAAGAAGACAGAATGCTCATAGGAACAGCGGCAAGTTTTCTCAGCTATCATATAAAATCCGACTTGCCGATAATCGTCTATCAGTTCAATCCCTTCTACAACCTTCATTCGAACGACGCTTCGTTAGTACTTCCTTCGACAAAACTCGGAGCAGACTATATCATAGCAAGTTATCCGGATGAAACCAGTGTCGGCGGTGACGGACCAGGCTACTTCACGATCATCGGCGCTTACGACATGCCGGTCGAGCTCGAGATTACTCCTACTGCCGATATCGCGGCAAGCGGCAAGATCCCGGGAACGGCAAAAGGCACCCCGATGACTGTCGAAATCGCCAAAGGAGAGGTTTTGAACATTGTCACGACAACGGGCGGAGCCGATTTTACCGGAACAAAGATAGCATGCAAAGATCCCCATTCAAAGTGTGCCCCCGTTGCCGTTTTCGGCGGTCACGGTTGTGCCGACATCCCGAAGGACAGAGGCTACTGCGACCACATCGAGCATCAGCTCCTTCCGCTTCCTCTCTGGGGGACCCACTATGCCGTCGTCAAAACAAAACCGAGAAGTTACGCCCGTGATTTTGTCCGTGTCACAGCTGCAGTCGACGGAACGAATGTTGCAATAAAAATTAAAGACGAAGAATACAAAAACGGCACAGAAAAAACTGTTACGCTCAATGCGGGCGAGTTTTACGAATACGAACTCAACCATATCGACGATGGCGGAAGCTGGTTCACTTCCGGAACTTCATTTGTCGAAGCGGACAAACCCATCCAGGTCACGCAGTATTTAAGCGGTTCCGAGGATATCAGCAGCGACTGCCGCGACGATTCGCCTGGTTCATCTCATTCCTACTGTTTCGGAGATCCCGCGATGACCATAATTCCGCCGGTAGAGCAGTTCAGAAACGAATACTACTTTTTTGCATATTCGGTCGAAGACACAGACACTGACGGCGGAAACGCGAATTTCGTCGAAGTCATCACCGATCCCGGAGTCGAGATAACACTTGACGGCGAAACCCCTGAACCGGCAATGGACGGCGAAATGCACGGCACAGTCTACGGCAGCAACAAAGTCTACTACATTTTCGAACTCGATTCGTGGTTCATGCGCCATCACCTTAAATGTTCAGCTTCATGCGGAATACTCGTTTACGGCTGGGGAATGGATGTAAGCTACATGTATCCCGGCGGACTCGACCTGAAAGTTATTGATAAATTCTAAGCAAAAATTTACTAACAAAACACTGCGCAATCGTTAAAATTTATATTTTTCAACCTGCTTTTTCGTGCAAAACTAATACTTCTGAACCTGCTTTTTCGTGCAAAATTGACACTTTTCAACTTGCTTTTTCGTGATTCTTAACTATTATAATGCTGATTTTATTAAGTTCTTGCGAGGCTTATTATGAAAAGAAAAATTTATCAGAAAATGCTTGAGTGGAAAACAAAGTCCGGCGGTTCTTCGGCTCTCCTTATTGACGGAGCACGGCGTGTCGGAAAAAGTTATATCGCAAGTATGTTCGCAAAACAGGAGTATAAAAGCCATATTATTATAGATTTCGGCAATGTGTCACCGGAAATAACCGCCCTTTTTGAAAACGAAAGTTCAAATCTCGACTTTTTTTTAGCAAAACTTTCATCTTTTTATTCTACAAAACTTTATGAAAGAGACTCTCTGATTGTTTTTGACGAGGTCCAGCAGTTTCCGAGAGCACGCCAGCTGATAAAATATCTGGTTGCAGACGGGCGTTATGACTATATGGAAACAGGTTCGCTGATCAGGCTGAAAAAGAACACTGAAAACATCATAATTCCGTCGGAAGAAGAGCATATCGAGATGTTCCCGCTTGATTTCGAGGAATTTCTCTGGGCCATGGGCGATGAGGCAACAGTTCCTTTAATCCGGCAGTGTTTTGAAGAAAAGAAACCGTTAGGTCAGGCACTTCACAGGAAAATAATGAATGATTTCAGGCAGTATGTCCTTGTTGGAGGAATGCCGCAATCAGTTCTTGCATATCTCAAAGAAAAGGATTTTGCCGCAGCTGACGAAGCAAAAAGAAGGATTTTACGCCTTTACCGCGATGACATTTCCAAATTTGCGGCAGGTTACGAGGAAAAAGTTTACGCAGTTTTTGACGAAATTCCGGGGCAGCTTTCTAAAAAAGAAAAAAAATACACTTTTTCCGCAATCGACAAAAATGCCCGTTTCAGAAGTTATGAGGATTCTTTCATCTGGCTGAACGAGGCTATGGTTACAAATTCCTGCTACAATTCGACAGATCCCAACATCGGGCTTGCCCTGACCTCGGAACACTCGACGCAGAAATGCTACATGGCTGACACAGGACTTCTTGTAACGCTAACTTTCATGGATAGATTCTACACCGCAAACGAGCTCTACAAAGCGGTTCTCTTCGATAAAATCGATATCAACGAAGGAATGATAATGGAAAACATTGTGGCGCAGATGCTTCGCACAAACGGCCATAAACTCTATTTTTACTCGCGCAGCGACAATCTTCATCGGGAAAACCACATTGAGATCGACTTTCTTATCGCAAACGGCAAAAAAATTTCTCCGATAGAAGTAAAATCGGCTTCTTACCGTTCCCACGCATCACTTGACAAATTTTTGAGGAAATTCTCTGCAAAAACCGGCACTCCTTACATCCTTTACCCGAAAGATGTCGCCGAAAAAGACGGAATTCTTCACCTTCCGCTTTACATGGCGATGTGCCTGTGAACAAAAACAGATTTAATTTCTATTAGTTAGTTGCAAACATCTCTTCCTTTTTATTTTCATATCACTATAATATCTCCGCTTTTGTTTAATTTTCGTGAGGTCCCGTCATGAAAACTATTTTCTCAATCATGCTGATTTTTCTCTTTTTATCTTGCGGTGGCGGCAAAAAAACGCCTGAAAACGTTGTGCCGGATGAGGATTCAGATCAGGATATCGACATCGTTGATGATGATGACGAGTTTATTGATGACGGTGACAGCGATCCTTACAATCAGGATGACGGTGATTCCGATGTTCCGCAACACGATGAGGATAAAGCCCCTGATCCGTGTGAAAACAACACATGTTCCGATTTTCCCGTGACATCCACAGGGGTATGCATTCCAAATGAAGACGGCAAGGGATATTCCTGCGAATGTAAAGAAAATTATGAATGGGACGGTAAGAGATACTGTACCGGAAAGACCAGAACGGAAGAGTGCACTGGGCTTCCTGAGCATGGATACTGGGTCTTGGATAAATCAAGCATAACGCAGCAGTGGAGAGGAAGTGACGAGGGTTGGTGGCCGGATGCTGTCGGAAGGTATGAATGGGACATCCCTTATGAAAAATCCTGTTATTTCCGCTGCAAAAAAACTTACTTCTGGAACGGTGAAGACTGTGTCAACCTCTGCAATGCAGAACCGTGCAAGGATGTTCCTCATTCTGACGGCGTGTGCTCCTCTGTCGGAGCTGCGCTTTATACCTGCGGCTGCGAGGAAGGCTACTACTGGTGGGGCGAAAGACTCGGCTGCATAGCGCGGAAACCCGCTTTGGGAAACGTCTGCGCAGGGCAGAACGAGTGCTATGACGATTACTACGAAATAGAGTGCCCGGCCGATCCCGACGCGGACTTTTTCGGTCAGGAAGCGCACTACGCAAAACTCGGTGTCTGCTCTCCGCTCGATATCACTCTCGATAACTCGAATGCGGAAGAACCTCTCATCATGAACAGAAACACCGGACTTATGTGGCAGAAGAATATTGAGGAAGCGAATTTCAGCTGGGAAGAGGCCGATTCCCACTGCGAAGAACTCGTCTATGCCGGATACGACGACTGGCGGCTTCCTTCTGTGCATGAACTGATGTCGATAGTCGTAAGCAACAAATACCAGTATGATTACAACATGATCTTCTTCAGGTTTTTCAAGGATTTGGAGCCCGACTATAACAATGTCGATATCATATTTTGGACATCCGATAAAGCGTTCACAATTAATCTTCACGAAAACCTGATACGCAAGGACATGGAACTTCCCGGGTATATCCATACCGCGATATGTGTCCGCGGCGAAAAACTGCCAGGTCCTGAATTCGAGGTCTCCGAGATAAACGGCGACAAAGTCGTGACTGATCTGACGACAGGAGTGATGTGGCAGAATAGTTCGGAAGGAAAAATGAGGTGGGAGAACGCCCTTTATAAATGCGAGCATCTTGTCTATGCCGGATACAGCGACTGGAGGCTGCCGCTTAGAAACGAGCTGCTCTCGCTCATGAACTACGAAAAGTCAAAACCTGCCACCGATTATCCTGATATGGAGGGTTCGTCAAGAGAATCGATCGTTTTTTCCGGGACAAACAGCGGGTTCAAGATCCATGATACAGTGGATATTTTCGGAAAGGAGAGCTATCTGGCATGTTCGGCCGATTTTTCCGACGGAACGATCTCTCCCATTTCGAAAACCATAAAGCAGGACTATATCAAGTATTATGATTTTCCGCTTTATTGCGTCCGCTCCGATATCTGCCCTGAAGGCAAGTTCCTGCACGGCCTGGAATGTCTCGACGATCCGTGCGGTCCAGCTTCGTGCGAAGTCGAAAACTCGACAGGAGTCTGTGTTCCGAAAACGGAATCGGCTTATGAATGCCAGTGCCTTGACGGATTTTTCTGGAACGGAAGCAAGTGCGTGAACCCGTGCGACACCGATCCTTGTTCAGGAATCGCAAATTCCGACAAAAACTGTACCGCTGTGAACGCAGATCTTTACTACTGCGGTTGCGCTACAGGCTACACATGGGAAAACGGCAAGTGCGACAACTTCGCGACGAACGTCAAAAATGTCGGAAGCATCTGCACAGGGCTGGATAAATGCTACAGTACCGAAGAAGAGATACCGTGCTCCGGAATGAAGTCCAAACCTTTCTCCGGTCAGGATGCGTTTTATGCTTCTATGGGCAAATGTGCTCCGCACGATTACTCGATAAAAACAGCCGCAAATCAGAACATCATCGTTGACAACAACACGAAACTTGAGTGGCAGCAGACCTATCTGCAGAAGGCGCTCCCGTGGAACGAAGCCTACGCTTACTGCGATTCGCTCGAATACGGCGGAAAAAACGACTGGCGTCTGCCGGCACCGCATGAAATGGTGACGATAGTTGACGAGGCTTACGATTATCCTATGGTGGATCAGACTTATTTTACCGATATTCCAGGCGTTCATCCCGGACGGAGTTTCTGGACGGACGACGTCAAGATCATCAACTTTTACAGCGACGGCTGGATCTACAGCTATCCGTCAAAAGACGACATCTATTTCGTGATGTGTGTCAGAGGTAAAAAACTTCCGAAAGCGCGCCTTGAGGTTTCGACCGTAGGCAACGACAAAATCGCGAAAGATTCATCCACCGGACTTACATGGACTTTGAGAGATCACTCTGCCGATGAATGGGAGGAAGCTCTTTCATACTGCATGAACCTCACTTACGCAGGAAAGACAGGGTGGAGACTTCCGAACAAAAACGAACTTGTTTCGCTTGTAAACTTCGGAGAGGCCGCTCCGATCGAGTTCTACGGTCTTTGGACAGACTGCTGGTCCTCAACATCGACGACAGGCAATGCCGCAATGGTCAGCCTGAACGGGAAATTGGAATATGTCGGAAAAACAGATAGGGGATATGCCGTGATCTGTGTCGGAAATTTTGATTAAATCTCAGGAAAACTCAGCGTTTTCGGGATGAAGAAAGTGTTGTAGAGGTGGATCGCGTAGGAGTCGGTAAGACTTGCGATAAAATCTGCGATCGTGGTTTCCTTGTCTTCAGAAACTGGGATGAAGTTCGAGTTCAGAATGATGTCGTAGTTTTCCTGGAAGTGCTTGAAAAGGACGGAAATGATCTGTTCGGCCTTGGCGAATTCCTTTCTGATCGCGGGAAGTTCATAGACGTTTGAGAACATAAACTCGCGCAAGTCGCCGATGATCTGCACCATTTTGTCTGAAAAACGGATGATCTTTTCGTGTGCCGAAATCGCTTCGTGGCTGTTGTAGATGAGATCTGTCGTCATCGCGTTGATGCGCTGAGAGCCCCTTTCACCCAGAATATCCTTGTGCGGAACATCTTTAATGTCGAGAAATCCGCCGCGGACGGCATCGTCGATATCGTGGTTCAAATATGCGATGATATCTGCAAAACGGATGATCTGCCCTTCGAGAGTTTCCGGAATCCCTGTTTTTTTGATGAGAGGTCCCTTCCCTTTGGAATGAAGCACGATCCCGTTGCGGACTTCGTAAGTCAGATTGAGCCCTGCGCCGTTTTTAGCAAGAAAATCAACTACACGGAGGCTCTGCTGCTCGTGCCTGAAACCGTTTTTGAGAAGTTTTGCAAGAGCTCTTTCGCCTGAGTGACCGAAAGGAGTGTGACCCAGATCATGTCCCAGTGCAATGGCTTCAGTCAGCGATTCATTGAGAAGAAGTGCCTTTGCAACGGTCCTGCCGATCTGCGAGACTTCGAGCGTGTGAGTGAGGCGGTTGCTGTAGTTGCTCCCTTTCGGCGAAAGAAAAACCTGAGTTTTGTCGCCGAGCCTGCGGAAAGCTTTAGTGTGGACGATCCTGTCACGGTCGTGCTGGAACGCCGGACGGATGCTGCACGGCTCTTCCTCGCGCATTCTTCCTTTTGACTGCGAACTGAGCGCCGCAGCCCATGAAAGTTCCCGTTTTTCTATCTCTTCAAGGTGTTCGCGGATATTTTCTATCATTTCTGCCTCTATTTACACGTCATGATGTCGAGAATTACTTCGTCGGTTTTTTCCATTCCAACCGACGCAACTGTCGCAAGATTTTTGATTGTCTTTTCGATGTCGCGCTCGATTATTCCGTCGGTTTCGGAGATCTCGATGTTTTCGATTGCAAGAAGTGCACTCTGAAGTGCGGCGTTGATCGTAGTCGAGACTTTAAGGGCGCATCCAGCCTTAGCGCCGTCGCAGATCATGCCGGAGATGTTTCCTATCATGTTTTTGATCGCGTAGTTTATTTGCGTCAGGTTTCCGCCCATGAGGTATGTGATCCCGCATGCGGCTCCGGTCGAAGCGGTGACTGTGCCGCAGAGAGCCGAAAGTTTAGACATGAATTCTTTCAAGTGGATCGCTATCAGATTGCCGAGATAAAGCGCGCGGATGAGTTTTTCCTCGCTTGAACCGAGTCTTTCTGCAGTCGCTACTATCGGCATCATAACTGTGATCCCCTGGTTTCCGCTTCCTGAATTGCTCATGACTGAAAGGGTGCATCCCGCCATTCTCGCGTCGCTTGCCGCAGCGGTGAGAGCCATTGCATAGTTTGCAAGATCGTCAGCAAGCAAACCTTTCTGGACGTTGAGGCGCAGAGTTTTTCCGACACGCAGGCCGTAGTCGCCGCTTAGTCCCTCGAGCGCGATCTTTTTGTTCATTTCGGCGCCTTCGAGGACATATCTGATCTTTTCAAGCGGAACTTTGTTGATGAAATTCCAGATCCCTTCGACTGTCATGTGATATTCCTGCGTTTTCTGGTTTTCGTTCCAGTCGAACGAAAAGGCGTTGCACGATTTCTGCGAGATTATTTTTCCGTTGAGTTCGGTGAGAACGATGTTCGTGTGGCTTCCGCAGATAACTGTTCTCGCGCACTCTTTGCCACTGAAGCAGATTGCTTCGATGTAGAGTTTATCTACTTTTTCTTTCATTGAAACGGCGATCTCACCTTTTTTCACCATCTCTTTGGCAGCGGCGATGTGTTCTTTTGTAACTCCGCTCAGCACTTCAAGCTCTTTCGAAGGATCTC
>DBYC01000069.1:3631-9236 GCA_002310035.1 bacterium UBP6_UBA1196 | reverse complement strand
TGGCTTCCCCTCATCAGCGACTACACGAGCAAAGCTGAAAAACCGGTCATGGCCTCGGCAGTCAGCGCGGTCATCTACGGTTTGGTCAGCTGCTGGATGTACACGATAGGCATGGGAGCCGCGATTTTCACAGGCGAAAGCGACCTCGCCCAGATAATGATCAAAGCGGGACTCGGTGCAGGACTTGTGATCATCATCTTTTCGACAGTCACGACCACATTTTTGGATGCATATTCGGCAGGAATTTCGGCTGAATCGGTTTCAACGAAGCTCAAATCCAAGGCAGTCGCAGTCGCAGCGGCGGTTCTCGGAACGATCGGTGCGATACTCTTCAACATGGATGACATCACCGATTTCCTCTACCTCATCGGCTCCGTTTTCGCCCCTATGACGGCTGTACTCATCGCCGATTTCTTCATTTTGAAGCACCGTGCGATCGAAAAACCATTCGTCTGGACAAATCTCGTTGTCTGGGTCATCGGCTTCGTGCTTTACCGCTATCTAATGACTGTTGATTTTATTCTCGGAAACACCCTTCCAGATATGCTCATAACGATGCTGATCTGCGTTGCGGCGAATAAAATTACAAAAAATATTTAACTTTAACGGAGGTTGAAATGAAAAAAACATTGGTTTTTATCGCAATTCTTACAGTTGCAACAACACTTTTTGCCGAAAATGAAAGTATTTCTTGTAAATCTGATCTTGGGGAATGTACCTTCACTCTTTCAGCGGATTCGTTCTCAAAAGAGTGCACCTGCCGCGATGGGAGCGGAATGGGAGACTCTGAGATCCCGCCAGAGGGAGGGACTGTCGAATCGATATTGCCGACAGAGGAAGAATGCCAAGCCGAGATCGAAGACTTCTGCGGAAACGCAGCGATAAGATGTGAAAATGAAGCAGGAGAATGCGAAATAGAGACGAACGGCGACTATGACTGCCATTGTTTCGGATTGTTGGAAAATACTTCAGGAAACATGGAAGCCAGCGATGAAGCATGCAACAGCAAACTTGTCGAGCTCTGCGGAACGGAATCAGCGACAGCAAGAACTATCTGCACAGATTCAGAAATTTTTAATGTATGTCTTACCTACGCGAAGAGTTTTACAGACACATGCTACGACCCTATGACTAATGAAGAAATGGAAGCCGCTCTCGATCTTCCGGCGGAAACCAACAACACGACGGCAGTCATTGCCTTCTGCTGCCAGAGCGAAGAGATGAAAGAGGAATTCAAGACCTCTTTTGAATGCCTCGAGGCAACTGAAAGCTGTGAAAACGGGGAATGCTGTGAAACTTGCGATGTTTTCGATCTTAGAGCATCAGAAAAAGATGGCGATGAAGTCATTTCTCCTGCTCCGGACGACGGCAACAACGATACTGGAAACACTGACATGCCTGCTGACGGCTCTGCTCCTGAAGAAGAGAGTGCCGACAACGATACCTTAGCACCGGAAACCGACTCAGAAGCTCCTGCCGAAAACAAGGAAGAAAGCAAAAAATCCGACGGTTGTTCGATGCTGTTTATCTAAATTAATATTGTTCTACGCCTTATTGAACTTGTCCTTCGGCTGTCTGCAGCGCGGGCATTTCCAGTCATCGGGAAGATCCTCGAATGCGACATTGTTGTTTTCCGCAGGATCATAGATATATCCGCAGATTCCGCAGACATATTTTCCGGTCGCCGTCTTGTAGGAGATTTCTCCGACAGGGATAGTTTCCGGCGGATTGGCAAGGTCTATAACTTTAAGGTTTTCCAGATTCTCATATCCGAGCGGTGTATGCGTAGAGAGATAAACTGTCGGATTTTTCTGAATAAATTCTCTAACTCGGTCAAGAGTTTCCCTTGCAGCGGCTTTATCCTCGAAAACGATCGAGAGTTTGTCGGCATACAGAGCCTCGTCCGTATAGGTGATATCGCCGTGGAACATATAGAAAAGGCCTCCGTCCTCTGCGATGACGATACTGTTTCCCTTCGTATGCCCTTTGGCTTCGATCAGGCGGACACCGTCAGCGATGATCTGCGAAGCCGGGAAATTGTGATATGCTCCGTCGGAATATGTTGCGCGGACGACATTTTCGCCTTTAAGTTCCAGCGCATCTGCATCTTCCGGTGAAATGTAGATCTTTGCATTCGGAAAAGCGCGGAGTTCGCCGGTGTGGTCGGCATGTTTGTGTGTAACAAGGATCTTTGTCACCTGCTCCGGCTTGTAGCCTGCCTCAGCCAGTGCCGATACATAATCCTTGATCCTTGTTCCGAGGTGGATCATAGTCTTTTCATCAGGAATCGCATCCGGAGCCTCTTTCGGCATACCAGTGTCGATCAGTATGACCTCACGCCCTGTATCAATGAGGTAATTCTGGAGCGAGGAGCGGTAACGCACGGAAGCGTCAAACTTCTCCATTCCTTCTTCGCCTCCGAACGCGAAAGGCTGCGTCATAAATCCGTTCTCATAAAGTTTCACTGCCTTGATTTTCATAGTCAGCCTCCTGTAAAAGTTAAAAATGAGCCCTATTTTGACACCGTGTCAGGATAAATAAAAATGACTCCGCGTCAATTTTTTGCCTTGGCAAATCCGACGGCTGCTCGATGCTGTTTTATCTAACAGAATCAGCCCTCGCATAGAGAGTTTTTCTGCCTGCTCCCATCCGGATCAGTGTTCCGTCATCAACAAGTTTTTTCAAAGCCGATTCCACAGATGAACTGCCAAGACGCGGACATCCGGCCAGAACTTCCTGCTTTGAAAACTTTCCTATTTTATCGAGAGCATAAGCCTTTACAATGTCGTAAGATGTGCTCTTTGCACCTGAATCATTGACGATTTTAACTCTTTTTTCAAATTCGCGGTAACACGAGAGAATTACTCCGAGCATATATTTTATAAATGGCTTCGGGTCGTTTTTCCCGTCGTGCCAGCCCTCATCAGCTTTCTGGAGAGCGTCATAGTATGATTCTTTTGTATCCGCGATAGCTTTCTCGATACTGATATACTGTCCTACAAGATAGCCGCTACGATACAAAAGCAGCAGCGTCAGAAGTCTGCTCATTCTGCCGTTGCCGTCGTTGAAAGGATGCACACAGAGAAAATCCAGAATAAAACATGGAATAAGTATAAGTTCGTCCACAACTTCCCTGTCAAGCGCAGACTGATAACTTTCGCATATCATATTTATCGCATCCNNCAACACTTTTTGCGGAAAACGAAAAAATGTCTTGTGAATCCGAGCTCGGGACTTGTAATTACGAAATTTCAGAGGAAGAACATCGGTTCATCCAAGAATGTATCTGTTCAACCGGATACAGAGTCTTTGATTCCAGACCTATTGAAGAAGCGTTCATGCCCGCAAGCGAAGAAGAATGCTTGGAAAGACTTGATGAAGAAATTTGTAAAGGTGCTCCGTTTTACTGTGAAAACGAAGCAGGCTGGTGCCTTACAGAAGATGGCGGTTATAAATGTAGATGTACCGGTCTTGCAAGGATCAAAACAGGAAGTGGTGCAGATTTCAGCGCGGAAGGATGCACTGCTGTTTTAGAGAAAGAATGCGGAACAGAAGTGGCCACTCCGCGAACGATCTGCACCGATTCGGAAATTTTCAATGCGTGTGTTTCCTATGAAACGACTTTCACAAATACCTGTTTTGAACCAGTTAGCGAAGAAGAAATCGAAGCTATTCTTGATACTCCGGTAAACAGCGCTGGCAGGGAAGGCGGATTGGCTGAAGACATTGCAAACTGCTGTCAGCTTGAGAGCATGAGAAATGTGTATAAGAATAAATTTGAGTGTGTCGAGGCGGCTGATGCATGTGAAAACAAAGAATGTTGCGAAACATGTGATGTCCAGCTTGCCTATCTGGGTGTGGAAGGAGCCGACGAAGGCGATGGAGATGTTATTTCTCCTGCTCCGGAAGACGAAGACGCTGCCAATACCGAGGCTCCGACAACCGGTGCAACCCCGGAAGGTACTGCTGACGGCGATTCCGCTCCCGCAACTGATTCAGAATCTTCCTCTGAAAANNNAAAGAAGAAAGCAAATCCGACGGCTGTTCGATGCTGTTCATCTAACAGAATCAGCTCTTGCATAGAGGGTTTTTCTGCCTGCTCCTATCCTGATCAGGGTCCCGTCGTCAACAAGTTTTTTCAAAGCCGATTCCACAGATGAACTGCCAAGACGCGGACATCCGGCCAGAACTTCCTGCTTTGAAAACTTTCCTATTTTATCGAGAGCATAAGCCTTTACAATATCGTAAGATGTGCTCTTTGCACCTGAATCATTAACGATTTTAACTCTTTTTTCAAATTCGCGGTAACACGAGAGAATTACTCCGAGCATATATTTTATAAACGGCTTCGGGTCGTTTTTCCCGTCGTGCCAGCCCTCATCAGCTTTCTGGAGAGCGTCATAGTATGATTCTTTTGTTTCGGCGATAGCTTTTTCGATACTGATATACTGTCCTACAAGATAGCCGCTCCGGTACAAAAGCAGCAGCGTCAGAAGTCTGCTCATCCTGCCGTTGCCGTCGTTGAAAGGATGCACACAGAGAAAATCCAGAATAAAACATGGAATAAGGATAAGTTCATCCACAATTTCCCTGTCAAGTGCCGACTGATAATTTTCGCATATCATATTTATCGCATCCGGCGTTTCATAGGGTTCAAGCGGCTTGAACAAAACCACCTTTTCGCCGTTTTCAAGCACCATGTCTATCTCGTTTGGTGTGGTCTTGAACTGCCCGCCGTAAGAATAATTCGTGTATTTCAACAAATCTCTGTGCATCTGAAGAATGTAGCTGCTCCGAACCGGAAGCATTTCGTAATTTTCATGGACAAGATTGAGCACATTGCGGTAGCCGAGAATTTCCTCTTCGTTCCTGTTTTTCGGCGTAGTCTTGTCAGTCACAAGCTGCTTCAACCGGCTGTTGGTTGTTATAATTCCTTCGATCCTGTTGGAAGCCTCGGTGCTTTGAATTTTTGCGATTTCTGTCAAACGGTTCAGTTCAACAGGTTTCTGACGAAGAAACAGATCCTGTTTGCCCCTGTATTCATGGATTTTAGAAATATACGACAGAATTTCGTTATCCCAAGTCCTGTCTGCCAGATAAGTGTAGTCAAACGATCTCATTTTCACACCTCCTTTTCTCCCAATCAACAACGATTTTCTCCCAAAACAGTTGCAAAATTGGGATAAACCATTCGGTTTTTACTGCATTTTAGAAGAAAATCAATCTTTTTCTCCCAAATTTAACGATGTTTTGTGAGAAATGACATGCTGTTTGGGAGATTCATCGCGAAGCCGTTCTCTCGCGACCTGACCATCCTCCCCCACTTGATAAAATATCGATTTTTTCTATTATATTTCCTGTTTGTTGAAAAGGGCGGAGATAAGATGAACAAAGAAAAAATCGTGAACGCGGAAAACGGCGGAACGCCGCGGGAAAAAATAATCGTCAGAACAAGCATCATCGGAATCATCGCGAATATTTTTCTTGCAGCTTTCAAAGCGATGATCGGCCTCATGTCGAACTCGATAGCGATCGTTCTGGATGCGGTGAACAACATTTCGGACGCTGGAAGTTCGCTAATCACCATCATCGGAACGAAGCTGGC
>DBYC01000069.1:0-3469 GCA_002310035.1 bacterium UBP6_UBA1196 | reverse complement strand
CTGGTGAAAATAGTTCTCGGGCGTTACGTCAAAAGCGTCGGACTCAAGGTAAATTCCGATTCTCTCGTAAACTCAGGCGAAGACGCGACGCTGGATTCCGTGATCTCGGCTTCGACACTTGTCGCGGCGGCAGTTTTTCTGATCGCAGGGATCTCTCTTGAAGCGTGGCTCGGCGCGGTGATTTCGCTCGTGATCGTAAAATCGGGTATTGAAATGCTGAAAGATACAGTTTCGCGGCTGCTCGGCGAAAGAAACGATCCCGACCTTGCGCACAGCATAAAAGAGACCGTCCTGAGTTTTCCCGATGTAAGCGGTGCATACGACCTCGTGCTGAACAACTATGGCCCCGACTCGTGGAACGGCTCGATACACATTGAAGTTCCCGACACCTACTCCGCCGACATGCTCGACAGGCTTATCCGCGAGATCCAGGTCACAGTCTACACGAAACACAACGTGATCCTTACCGCGATCGGAGTCTATTCCGTGAACACTCACGATGCAGAAACCATTGAAATCAGGAACAAAATCCATGATATCGTATTTTCCCGCGAGCATGTGCTGCAACTTCACGGCTTCTATCTCGTGAAAGAAGAAAAAACCATGAGATTCGATGTCGTAGTCAGTCTCGGAGCCGATGACAGAAGAAGGATCTACACGGAAATCCTTAACGATGTAAGCAAAGAATTCCCCGGTTATCAGTTCCAGATCGTTCTTGATACCGATTTTTCGGAAGAATAAAACTAGAATAAAAATACAAGTGTTTCTCGCAATTTCTGAATAATTGAATATAATATAGCGGTTTTCGTTTTTGGCTGTAATAACGGCATAAAGGAGATAAAAGTGAATAATACTTTGAGCATTGTTAATGAGTTGTGTTCCTATCCGGCAGAAAGAGAATGGTTTGAATTTAAACATAATTGGTTCGAACCGGAGCAGCTCGGGCAATACATATCCGCTTTATCCAACAGTGCTGCGATAGAAGGACGAAGCAAAGCTTACCTTGTCTGGGGAATTGACGATAAAACCCATGATATTGTCGGAACCGACTTTGATCCTGATCTCAATGTAAAAAACGAACCTTTAAAACATTTTCTCGCCAGAGGGCTTTCTCCTGATGTGAATTTCATTTTTGAAGAAATTACTGTTGACGGCAAAAGAGTTGTTCTTCTTACAATACCGTCGGCGAAAACGGTTCCGGTTTCCTTTGCAGGCGAGCGTTTTATAAGGATCGGCAGCAGCAGGGAGAATTTGAGAAAATATCCGGAAAAAGAGTCGTATCTTTTTGATGTTTTGCGTCACGGGCTGCCGACAATAGAGAACACTCCCTCGCAGTATCAGGATCTAACATTTGAAAAGCTGCTTATTTATTACGGCGCAAAAGGAATCAGGCTGAATGAAGAGACTTTTAAAAAGAATCTCGGTTTCTTTACCAACGACGGCAAATACAACATTCTTGCCCAGCTTATGTCGGACAACTCGCATCTGCCTTTGAGATTCGCAATATTTTCGGGAAAAAGCAAAACTTCAAATTTGTTTTCCGTGAGAGAATTTGGCTTTCAGTGTCTTTTGTATTCTCTTGACGAAGTTCTCCGTTACGGTGATGTATTGAATATAATTCAAGCTGATGAACGCAACCGCATTGTGGAACGCAAAGAAACGGCTTTGTTTGAAAACGATGCCTTCCGCGAAGCTATGATAAACGCTTTCGTTCATAACAAATGGGTGGATGGAAACGAACCGATGATTTCTGTTTTTTCTGACCGAATTGAGATTCTTTCACGCGGAACATTTCCGCCGCAGCAGACTCTGAAAGGTTTTTTTGCCGGAGAATCTGTTCCTGTGAACCAGAAACTTTCAGAGATTTTTTTACAGCTGCACATAAGCGAAAAGACTGGGCGCGGAGTTCCGAAAGTAATTGAAAAATACGGAAAAGATGCTTATGAATTTCGTGAAAACTCGATTGTGGTAAAAATTCCGTTCCGATGGATCAATACTTTGGGTGAAGACAACGCTCCTGAAGAAGTAAAACTGTTTAAAGTCAAAGATGGAACTACACCAAAAACCACCCTCAAAACTACCCCCAAAACTACCCTCAAAACTACGCAGGAAAAAATCTTGAAATTGATTGCTGAAAACCCCTGCATAACCCGGGAACAGATGGCCAAAGCGTGTGGCATTTCATTGAATGGGATAAAATGGCAACTAAAACAGATGAAAGACCGAATCAAATTCGTTGGTCCCAGCAAAACCGGTTTTTGGAAAATTTTGTCAGAAACGGATAAGCTCGGAAATATAAAGGAAAAAAATTAGGTTTTCGAGAGAGAACTACAATAAGAATTTAGATCTATTTCCTGATTTCCTCCAATCTCGCATTCAGGTGAGCGAGATTTTCTGAAAGTTCAGTATGTTTCGCCTTCTCTTTCTCAACTACTTCGGGCTGAGCTTTAGCAAGGAAATTCGGGTTATTGAGTTTTTTGTCGCAGAGGTCGAAATCTTTCTGGAGTTTCGCGATCTCTTTTTCCAGACGCTTGATCTCATCGGTGAAATCAATGAATCCTGCAAGCGGGATGTAGAGCGTGCCGCCTTTGACGAGGGAGCTTGCGGTCTCTTTGTCGGGTGTGAAAGTGTCAACAAATTCAACATCTTTCACTCTTGCGAGCTTGATTATGTATTCAAGTTTTTCGCTGAGCGCGTTCTTGAGACTTTCTTCAAGTGCAAGTTTGAGCGGAAGTTCCGCCGAGGGTTTGATGTTGTTTTCGGCGCGGATCGTTCTGATGACGGTGATGATCTCGATGATCTCTTCCATTGTCTGCGCGTCTTTCTCGAAAACGGGGCAGTCGCCTGCTTCGGGGAAGCGGCTTATCATGATCGACTCCTCGCGTCCGTCAAAGCTGAAAGGCAGGCTCTGCCACAACTCTTCGGTGACGTGCGGCATGAAGGGGTGAAGCAGTTTGAAGCTTGCGTCGAGCACTTTGAGAAGGACCTTTTTGCCGACTGTTTTCGCGTTTTCGTCAGTACCGAAGAATGTCGGTTTGATAAGCTCGATATACCAGTCGCAGAACTCGTGCCAGAAGAAGTGGTAGATCGCTCCCGCAGCGTCATTGAGCCTCATTTCATCGAGGTTTTTGCGGACTTCCTTCGTGACATCCTCAAGTTTCGAAAGGATCCACTTGTCGGCAAACGAGAAGTCGTCGGATCTGTATTCGATCGGGTTGAAATCGAGTTTCTCACCGTCGGCAAACTGCATGAGGCAGAATCTCGTCGCGTTGTATATCTTGTTGATGAAAGCCCAGTAGCCTTCGAACCATTCATCCGAAAGTTTTACGTCTCTGCCTGCGAGCGGCATCATCGCGAATGTGAAGCGGAGAGCGTCCGCGCCGTATTTTTCGGTAACAACGAGCGGATCTATGACGTTTCCTTTGCTCTTTGACATTTTCTGGCCGAATTTGTCGCGGACAAGACCGTG
>DBYC01000028.1:46005-52251 GCA_002310035.1 bacterium UBP6_UBA1196 | reverse complement strand
AAGATACCAGTTCTCGAAGAGATAATTTTTATACTCAGTTTCTCGGATTTTTCTGCCCCCTCTCCTCAAAAAGAGGGGGTTTTTGTGTTTTTTGGAGGTATTTATGTTCAGGCCTTACCTTTTCACTTCGGAATCAGTCACCGAAGGTCATCCGGACAAAGTCGCAGATCAGGTTTCAGACGCTATTCTTGACGCTATTCTTGAGCGCGACAGACTTGCGAGAGTTGCATGCGAGACATTTGTCACGACAGGACTTGTCGTTGTCGGCGGAGAAATCACGACAGATACTTATGTCGATATTCCGGAAATAGTCCGCAACACTATTATGGAAATCGGTTACAACGATACAAGAACCTGTGGTTTCGACGGCCACACATGCGGTGTTCTTTCAACAATAGACAAGCAGTCTCCCGACATCGCTCAGGGCGTCAACGCAGGCGAAGGTCTTTTCAAGGAACAGGGCGCAGGCGACCAGGGAATGATGTTCGGCTACGCGACCGACGAAAACGCAGATTTTATGCCGACTCCGATAAACCTTGCGCACCAGCTTGCTTTCAAACTTGCCGAGATCAGAAAAAGCGGCGCGGCTCCTTTCATTCTTCCCGACGGAAAAACTCAGGTCACAGTCCGCTATGAAGACGACAAACCTGTTGCAGTAGACAAAATCGTCGTCAGCACCCAGCACAAGGAAGAGGCAGATTACGACAAAATCAGACAGACTGTTATCGACAGCGTCATTAAACCCGTTATTCCGGCTAATCTCATGCACGATAAAACCGAGATTTTCATAAATCCGACAGGCAAATTCGTTGTAGGCGGTCCCGTTGCCGATACCGGCCTCACCGGCAGAAAAATAATCGTCGACACATACGGCGGAATGGGTCGTCACGGCGGCGGTGCATTCTCCGGCAAAGATCCTTCAAAAGTAGACAGATCGGCCTGCTACATGGCACGCTACATCGCGAAAAACGTAGTTGCGGCAGGGCTTGCGAAAAGATGCGAAGTCCAGCTTGCATATGCAATCGGAGTAGCTGAACCTGTTTCCGTTTCGGTTTATGTCAACACTTTCGGCACAGCCGCAACGAAGGAAGCCGACATCGAAAGAGCTGTCAAAAAGTGCTTTGACATGCGTCCGGCGGCAATCATCGAGCAGCTTGACCTTCTCAGGCCGATTTATAAAAAGACAGCATCCTACGGTCACTTCGGCAGAGATTGCTTCAGCTGGGAAAAGACCGACAGAACCAAAGAACTCGAATCGCTGGTCTAAAATTTCATCTTCAAAAAAAAACGCTTCCACCGGCACAAAATTATAAAAACTAAAAATTGAATTTTTTTTCATTCTAAATAGAATATTCCGCTTTGTGTTTGGTGAATTGAGGTGTTTGTATGAAAAGACTGTTCCTGTCATTAATATTTTTGCTGTTTATGATCGTTTCGTGCGGTGGGGAAACAGGAGAAAAACCCGTAAACAAAGGGCTCGCAGGCTTTAAAGTCGAATTCGCCGAGAATTTTGACCCGGGCACTCCGGAAAAACCACTTGCCGAGGTTCCAGCAGAGATTCCCTTAAAAATAACCGCTTTGGGTTACGACAACAAACCGCTTACAGATTACCACGGAAAAATCAGAATAAGTCTGCAAAGCACCAGAATAAAAACCCCGAAACAGAAAAACAGGGATTTTGATTCCGTGACAGTGATCAACTTCAAAGAAAACATTACTGTAACACCGACCAACTGCGCCGACAAAGACCGTGTTGTCGTGGAAGATGTCGAGATCATGGAAAACAACGGCGAATCGGATACTGTTCCGCTAGGTAAAATCGGAGTTTCACCGTTTTTCTACACGCCGGTAGCCACAATTTCGATGATTCAGGGAAATGTGATGGACGATAAAGGTTATCCTTCGAAATTCAACGGACGCAATCTGACTTTGAAAGCAGGTAAAGACAAGCAAATGGTCGTTGTTGCAATCATCGAGGGCGGATTTTACCTGCATGAAGTCGGGGCTGAGGAGTATTCCTCGATTTATATGTACACTTATTCCACGCCTTATGTCGATGACAATGTCGACGAGTCGGTGTCGCTTCCTGTCGGCGCCCTGATTGAAAGCGCGAACGGCTCTGTTTTCGAGTTTTTCGGTTTCACTGAGATGAGTTTTCCCACTTTCCACCCGGTTTACGAGACAAAAAACGGCAAAAAAACACTTAAAATCGACCCGAAACTCATTCCTCAACCCAAGGATATCTCCGACATTCTCGACAAACCCAAGGAAATGGAAAAATACGAGGCTTCGCTTGTAACAGTGAACAATGTCTATGTCGCGTGGTTCAACGAAAATGACGACTCATTTATCGAATATTCGCAGTTCCCGCTTACACTCACAGGCAATCCAAGCACATCGGACACTACCATCATGGCGCAGACACTTTACACCGCGCCGCTTTTCAACGCCGTTACAAAAAAACCGAAAGATGAAAATAGTGAAAAATGCCACTACAATTTTACCGGAATTTTAAGACAGCACACGAGCGCAAGACCTTCCACCTGGATCATTGTGCCGCGTGACATGAACGATATTGAACCTTTGGATTCTGATCCCGATTGCAAATTAGAGTCAAAATAACAACGGAGAATTACTATGAAAAAAATCATTCTTTTAATCTCCCTCCTTTTTGTTTCCGCCGTTTTTGCTCAAGAAGTACCGGAAGCTGAAAACGCAGAAGGGAAGACTGCGGAAGCCGCTCCCGCCGCTGAGGAAGGTGAACCCGCTCCCGCAAAGACCGACGACGACAAGATAACGATTTCGAAAGCGGAGCTGGCCGAACTCGTTCAAAAAACTGTCGCTGAGGAAATGGCAAAAAAAGAAGCCGAAAAGAAAGAGGCGGAAGCTCAAAAAGAGCAGGAAATCGCTGAAAATGCAGCAAAAACCGAAGAAAAACCTGCCGAAAACGCCGAACCAGAAGAAAAGGAAAAGGAAGAACCATCGAAAACCGGCGAGACGAACGGCCTCATCCAGACAAGCTACACCAAAAGCAGCATTTCGTTCGTCATGGGAGACGACAACCTTCGTGACAACTCGCAGTATTCTCCGAAATGGGATATCGGCTCGCGTTACGAATACGAAGATTTCGCCGACAGAGTATACGGTTATTCGAATAATGTGAAAAGTTCGACAAAACTTTCGCTTTTCCACGAGGAAAAAGGCTTTTTACCTTACCTTACAGCAAGAATGTCGCTCTCTTTCGCGATGTATAACGCAGTTGACGCAATGTCCGACAAGCTCACAACTTCACTGAAAGAAGACCGTTCGTTCCTTGAAATCGACTTCCGCCACCCGACGACGCACAGATTCAACATCACTCTCTATCCCTACAACGCGGACAACATTGCAATCGGTACACTGCGCGGTCTGCGCTGGGGCGGAAACGCATCCGTATGGCCTCAGAGCGATTCTTCGCCCGTTCCCGGATTCCAGGTTCTTTACGGTTACTCTGATTTCTCGGTATACTTCGGTTTCAAAGCACATGCTCAGTCTAAAACAGACAAACTTTCGACAGAAATCGTTCCGAAAGAGACAGTATACGGATTTTTCGGCGGCCTGACCTACAACAACAAGCCGCTAGGACTCAAGGCAAGCCTTCAGGGCGCCTACATTGACAAAGGCGACAATGTCAACATCTCTGATGCTCAGCTTAAAGATCCGAAAGACGACACTATCCACTCCTATGGAATCGACGCATATCTGGAATATAACAATGGTTCGCGTTTCGGCGACCCGATAGGAATCAACTCATACTCAGACGGAACATGGATTTCACCCGACTACACCACCAACTTTTCGTGGAGGATCCGGGGCGAATATCTTTTCCAGAACGAGCGGCTGCAGAATGCCGACTACCTTGCGTCGGCGGAAGGCAAACCGCGCCCGATAACCGATGACTACATGGCTCACGGCGCTGCAATCGACCTCGGCTTCCGCTGGAAAGGACTCAGAACGATGTTTATGTACAGTTACCGTGATCTTTCGTTCATGACTTTCGACGCACCCGGCGTTAATCCGTGGACAACAATTCCGAGCGAGGCAAAGCAGACTCCCGAGCACCTTTTCACCGTTTCAGCCGACTACTATGTATGGCATTTCTGGTTCGGGGCAAGTTTCGGCTACAAAATTCCTGCGACCTATACTGTCAAGGACGAAAACGGCCGCAAAAACACAATGGTCATTCGTGAAAGACTTTCGACCGATGCCGTCAGCACCGCTTTCGACAGAACGCGTGAAATGCTTCCGACCGGCAGAAACGCGCTCGACATATTCTTCGTAAAAGCCGACATAAAGTACCAGTTCAGCGATTCGTTCACAGCAATGCTTGAATACTCGTTCACCCGCGACCACAACCGTCAGAGAATGGTCGCTCAGGAAGACGGCACATACAAAAGCGAGTCCGATGTCATCGAAGTTATGGATGTACACGGACTTATGTTCCTTGTTGAAGGCAGATTCTAAGCTACTGATTTTAATCTGAATCTAAATCCGAATCCGAATCTAAATCATCATCTGATTTTTCATCGTCGTTTATAAGTGCAACAACCTGCTGATCGGCAAAAACAGCGTTTATTTCCTTGCCGTTGGCAAGTTTGAAGCAGCCTCTTCCGTGCCATTTGCCGTTTTTCCACCCTCCGGAATATTCGGCCTTGTCTGTATATTTGAAAGTTCCGTTGCCGGTGATCTCTCCTTCGCTGAACTCACCGTAATACGAGCTTCCGTTCGGGAAAATCAGCGAACCGTAGCCGTCCATCCTGTCGTTGTTCCAGGTTCCGTTGTATTTGATTCCGTTTGAATAAATATAGATACCATGCCCCTGTTTTTTGCCGTTTTCCCAGTCACCGTCGTAAAAATCACCGTTTTCAAGAACAAGTTTTCCTTTTCCTTCACGGATTCCGTTCATCGTCTCGCCGTAATATCCCGGCTTTAGTTTTTCGATCGTTTTTTCCTTTGGTGTTACGGCAGGTTTTGCTTCGGGGGCTTCTGGTTTTTTCTCTGGTTTTTCATCTGTTTTTGGCAGCTGTTGTTCAATTGCGGCATGTTGTTCCTGCACGGGTTTTTCAATTTTTTGGTTCTGCTGCGTTTTTTTCTTTTTTTTATATTTTTCAGGAAGCTCTATAAGTTCTCCTTCAGGTTTTTTATAGTCTTCACGATATCCGTTTATCCTTGCGTCGGTCTGCGGCAAAGGCGCGATCTCACGACCTTCGATGGAAAAATCGATACTTTCGGGGAATAAATATAAGTTAAAAAACAAGCAGATAAAACATACTATATATGATGGGGTAAGGTTCTTAAATGAGAAGTGAGACAACTAATTTTTTATTGTCCTTTGTGTTTGTCTTTAAACGCTTGCTGCATATTTTTGATAGCATCAGCTGCTCTTTGGGAAACAGCCTCTTTTACAGCTTCATCAAGCCCCTGCATACCTTGGAATGTGCTTTTCAAACTTTCCGCATCGATACACATAAGAACATAAAATTTTCCACTATATTGTCCCATTATAGACTTTCTTTGTCTAGCTCCGACAACAGCTCCTTCAGCCATCTGCCTTGAAACAGATGTCATCTTGCCTTCATCACTTGATCCTGAACCAGCCTGAGTATTATCCATATATCTATCAACTATAGATTGTATTTCAGCATACAGAACCTGAGCCATAGCTACTCTTGCAACCTGTTGTGCTTCTTCTTTTTTCAAAGTCAAATTCTTTGTTCCACCAACAAAACCGACCGTGCAAAAATCTTTTCCGTCTGCTGAGCCTTCATCTCTAACCCACTCAGGCATATTGTTGTACTCAATAGCTTCTGGATCCTGATACATAGCATTTGAATTCCCTCCGTTTGCTGTTGGAGTACTCCCACATGCAACCAACATCATCGCACATACAAAACATACAACACCCGCATAAAATTTTTTCATCACAACCTCTAAAACAAAAGTTAATAAAAACAAAAAAGCGAAAGCATCTTATTTATTTTTTTCCTCATGTCAAAATTTTATTATTGTCCCAAAATAATATTTTCACTTCGAGAACTCTGAGTCAAGTGCATCAAAAGCATTTTTGGACTTTTCTTTGGTTTTATCAAATTCGTCATTTTTTTTTGAGGCATCTTTTTTTATACTTTTCGAACCTTTGTCATGATTACCAAGCTGATTTAAGGCTTCTTCCGCATGTTGGTCTGTTTTTTTCTGTTCTTCAGTTCT
>DBYC01000028.1:40328-45870 GCA_002310035.1 bacterium UBP6_UBA1196 | reverse complement strand
TGATTTAAAGCTTCTTCCGCATGTTGGTCTGTTCTTTTCTGTTCTTCAGTTCTTTTAAAACCTTTTTCTTGAATCCGTTTTTGGCTTTCTTTTTCCAGTTTTTTCATATCTTTTTTAGTTTTTTCGTAATTTGGTTTTTCAATTACGACATTTTCTTCAGTGTTTTGCACAACTTCTTCCTCAACATCTTTGGGATCGCCGCCGTCCTTTACATCTTGAATCTGAACTTCTGCTGTTTCTTCTGCAGCAGGTACATTATTTTCCTTGTTTTTTTTCTGATCTGCTTCTGCATTTTCGTCTGCGGCTTTCTGAACAGATTCAGCTTCAGGCTGTTTGCTTTCCTGTCTTTCTGTGGTGGTTTCATCTCCGCATGAAACAAAAATCGCCGCCGAAACAAAAAATAAAGCCGTCAGTTTAAAAATCTTTTTCATAAATTCCTCCATGAAATTCAAAGACCTGATTAAAACAAAACCCGCTATTTTCCATGCTTATGCCGCAAGGTCAATTTTTTATTTTGTTTCTAATTTGTTGCAAAAATCAAGAGGTTAGTCTAAACTTCCGCGCTTTTGATTTTTTGGAGGCGATTTTGACCGAAACCCAGAATGCAATTCCCGACGAAGCTCTTGTTTCGCTTTACGGCGAAGCGATGGATTATGCAAAAAGAATGCAGATGCCGCTGACCACTCTTCACTTTCTTCTCGCCTATTTTTCGGCGCCAAGCGAAGCTGCATCGATCTTCGAGTCGCTGAATATTTCTTACAAGGAAATAGCAAAAACCTACAATACAATGGTCAAGGATGCCAGGCTTTCGGACAGCTCTATCGGCGAGGATAACGGAACGATCGCACTTCTGGAAAAAACGGCGAAAGAATGTCGGATAAACACAAATCAGCCGGTAAATCCGACCCATGTTCTCGCCGCCATGACCAATCTGCGCAATACGATAGCCTACAGGATTCTTGAAAAACTCGGCATCGTGACACAGCTCCGCCTGGCAGCGATGGCACAAATCAACGATCCGGCGATAAAAGCCAGGAACAGAGCCGCCGAAATGCAGAAGGAATCGACAAAAATCTTACCGGCAAAAAAACAGATCGACAGGGAAGGAAACGAAAACTCTCCTTCAGAAGCAAATGATAATACCATCTCTCTTTTCGGAAGGAATCTGACACTCGAGGCAGCTGAAGGAAAAATAGATCCGGTTTTCGGCAGAAGCCGCGAAATTGAAACGATAATCGACATTCTGGGCAGAAAAAACAGCAATAATCCGCTGATTATCGGGCCGGCCGGCTGCGGAAAAACCGCAATCGTGGAAGCAGTTGCCCTGAAACAAAGAGAAGGTCTTCTGCCGGATCTGGAAATCTGGGAACTCAACCTGCCGGCTCTTACCGGCGGTACGGAATACAGAGGTTCGCTGGAAAAAAGGATTTCGGAACTTGTCGATTTTGTCGGAAAACGGCGCGACAGAATCATTGTTTTCATCGATGAAATCCACCTTCTTTTTTCTTCCGGCGACGAGACAGTCGCAAACATGCTCAAACCAGCTCTGGCGCGCGGCGGTTTTCCTCTGATCGGAGCAACCACGACCGAGGAATTCAACAAATTTATAGCTAAAGATCCGGCTATGGAACGGCGTTTCTCGATCGTTAAAGTCGATGAACCCAAGGATGATGAGCTGTTTTCGATAGTTATGAACGCCGCGAAAACCCTAGGCAACTATCACGGCGTTTTTATGGCGGATGAATCTTTGATAAAAGGGGCGATAACACTGAGCGACCGTTACATTTCCGGCAAAAGCCAGCCCGACAAAGTCCTTTCGCTCCTTGATACCCTGGGAAGTATCCTCAAACGAAGCCAGAAACAGAGTGCGGAAACAGAAGACCTCGTCTTTCTGGTCGCGAACAAAACAGGGATTCCGCCTGAAAACCTTCTGATCGACACAGCCAAAATAATCACTTCCCTGCCGAAAGTGCTCAACTGCTCAATAGTAGGCCAGAAAGGGGCAAAAGAACGGATTTCGCGCCTTTTTGCCAGAAAATTCACTTCAAAACCAGCTTCCAAGCCGCTTGCATCAATGATTTTCGCGGGGCCAACAGGAACAGGAAAAACAGAAACGGCAAAGAAACTGGCTTCTTTCCTCTTCGGCAGCGAAGAGAGAATGGTCGTTTTCGACATGAGCGAGTTTCAGGAAGCACATTCTGTTTCAAAACTCATCGGCGCACCTCCCGGATATGCCGGCTACGAAGAAGGCGGTAAACTGACAGAAGCGTTCCGGCGCGAACCCTATCAGCTTCTTCTGCTTGATGAAATCGAAAAGGCTAATCCGAAGGTTTTAACGGTGCTTCTTCAGATCCTTGAAGAAGGCAGAATAACTGACACACGCGGCTGGACAGCCGACATGAGCGAATCAATAATAATAATGACGACGAATCTCGGCGCGGAATTCTTTTCCGCCGGAAGAGTCGGCTTCGGAGATGCGGCAGCCGGTGCTAGAGAAACCGAAATAATCAATAAAATAGACAGTTTTCTTTCGCCTGAACTCATCAACAGACTTGACGACATCATTCTTTTCAGACCTTTTTCCGATGAAGAATTCGCAGAACTTGCAGGAAGATGCATCGAAGAAACGCTCGAAAAAATCAACAATACCGGCAGTTTTTCAGTCGAACTTGAAGACAAAACGGCAGCCGTCGGCTTTGTCGTCGGCAGACTGACCGCAAGAGACAGACTTATGGGGGCAAGAGCTGTAAAAAGAATCGTAGGCAAATTCTTCGAAGGCGCCTTTCTTGAGGAATTCTACAAAAATTCAGATCCGAATATAAAATTTGTATGTTCTATACAGGACGAAATGCCCGTTTTTATTCCTAAAAACAGTTAATCAGAATTTTTAAGCAGATTTTCAAAGTAGGCAATCATATCTTTCGCGCGGAGTTTTTTCTTTCTGACAAGATTAAGTTCAGTCTCGTCAGCAGGCGTAAAAACTTTTTTCGACGACAGTTCGCTTGATTTTTCGTTCAGTTTTGAGTGTTCTTCCTTAAGCTGCTTCAACTTTTCAAGAATTTCTTCCCGCGAAAAATTATTCTGGCTCATTTTTTTGCCTCCTGAAGCCCGGCTTCGACATAGAAATTTCCATTACTATTGAGATTTGCAGGCATTATCACATGGTTGACAATATAAGGTTCCGCAGCGATATCCACTTTTTTCGTGTCCGGCAGCCGATCGAATCTGTTCCTGTCAAAAGAAAAACCGTAAAAACGCACACTTCCGACTGAAAAAATATTCTTAAGTTCCGGAAGGATTTCGCTTCCGCACTCCACCGGAGCGATGATCTCCGCTTTTTTGCCATTAAAACCGTCGAAAAAAGCAGGAATCGTGTCGTACGGCGGTTTTATGAAGATATCTCCGCGCAGGATTTTGTCGTTTTTGTCGAGGAGAGCGGCGAAATATTCCCCTTTGTTGAAAGGAATGAGAACGATTCTGATTTCAGCAGTGCACTCGCCGGAAAGAGCCGAAATGAACGAAAACGAACTGACTGTTTCAACAGTTTTTATTCCGAGCGAATAAATGTATGCGAGAAAAAACGCTGTTCCGGTTTTAATTCCCGTAAAAGCGCCTGGACCGTTGCCGATAACAACACGCGGAATCTCCGTAAAATCAAGGGTTCCGGCAGTTTTTGCAAACTCCTCCGGCAGATAGCGGCTCAGTTTTGATTTTTCGAAATTTTTCGCCATAAAAACAGTTTTGCCGCCGCATTCGCCGCCGAAAAAGATATTTGAAGAAGAAGCGTCGAAAACAAGAATATTTTTGAAATTTTCAGCCAAATCACACCTTTAAACATCAAAAAAACATCTAATTATGCTGTCAGAGCAAGTTAAATCAAGAAAAATTTCCGGTTTGTAAGCACAAAGCAATAATGTCCGGTCTCTCTTGGAAAGTTTAAAAAATTGATGCTGATTCCGGAAATAAAATTTCATCTAAAACTTGTTTTCTGTTTATTTACATGATACAATCTAACGTTTTAATCGTGATTAGCGGAGTAAAAATGACAAAAACTGAAATAAATCGCAAAAAAACGGCTAAGGAATTCGCTGATTTCTGGAAAAATAAAGGAGACGAAAGACAGGAAACCGCGCGTTTCTGGATAGGTCTTCTGGAAAAAGTTCTCGGAATGGAAAATCCTGCGGAACGCATCGAATTCGAAAAGAAAGTTCAGCTCAAACACACGAGTTTTATCGATGCATATATTCCTGAAACCAAGATTCTTATTGAGCAGAAAAGCTCCGATGTCGATTTGCGGAAAGAGACGAAGCAGTCAGACGGAGCAATGCTCACGCCTTACCGTCAGGCAAAGCGTTATGCCGATGAAATGCCCAATTCGCTGCGTCCCAACTGGATCGTTGTCTGTAACTTTCAGGAATTTCTGATTTATGACATGGAAAAGCCGCAGGGCGAGCCCGTTCAGGTTCTTCTTGAAGATTTACCTAATAAATTCGAATGTTTGCAGTTTATGATCGATACTCAAAAAACTTCGGTTTCGCCTGAAGAACAAGTTTCTTTAAAGGCCGGAGAACTTGTAGGAAAACTCTACGACGCACTTATCAAGGAATACATAAATCCCGATGAAAACAGTTTCCGCAGTCTGAATATTCTGTGTGTCCGCATCGTCTTCTGCCTTTATGCCGAAGACGCAGGACTTTTCGAGACACGAACCAGTTTTGAAGACTATATAAAATCGTTCAATCTACCGGATTTGAGAGATGGAATCCTTAAACTTTTCAAGGCATTGGACACCAAACCAGAAAACCGTGACAAATATGATCTGAAATTAAAGGCATTCCCTTATGTGAACGGAGGACTTTTTGCGGCTGAGGACATAGAAATCCCCAATTTCAGTGATGAAATTGTCAACATTATAGTAAATTACTGTGCTCCTTTCGACTGGTCGAAAATTTCACCTACCATTTTCGGAGCAGTTTTTGAATCGACTTTAAACCCCGAAACACGCAGAAAAGGTGGAATGCACTACACGAGCATCGAGAACATCCACAAAGTGATTGATCCGCTGTTTCTGGAGGGGTTGCGTGCGGAATTTAAAAAAATTGTAGAGATGTCCCATGGCACGTCTCAAAAGGTAAAATTAGAGCAGTTCCGCAATAAAATCGCATCGTTAAAATTCCTTGACCCAGCCTGCGGAAGCGGAAATTTCTTAACTGAAACCTATATTTCACTGCGCCGCCTTGAAAATGAAATCCTTAAAAAGATTCACGGAAGCCAGCAGCTTTTAGGCAGTGATTTCTCTCCTATAAAAGTCAAAATCTCGCAGTTTTACGGTATTGAAATCAACGATTTTGCGGTAACAGTTGCAAAAACAGCACTTTGGATCGCGGAATCGCAGATGATGAAAGAAACTGAAGAAATTGTAGAAGAAAACCTCGATTTCCTGCCGCTTTCGACAAGTGCGACAATAGTTGAAGGAAACGCTCTCAGAATGGACTGGAGATATTTATGCGAAGAATAGAAAATCCCCACGATAAAGGCGAAA
>DBYC01000028.1:0-40297 GCA_002310035.1 bacterium UBP6_UBA1196 | reverse complement strand
ATCACTGACGAAATAAATGTCGGAAAGCCGCAACCAAAAAAGACCGAAAATCATTACGACTACATCATGGGAAACCCGCCGTTTGTCGGTGCAAGAATGATGGAACAGGGTGGAGAGCAGAAAAAAGATATTCAAAATCTTTTCGGCAGCATAAAGGATGTGCAGGATCTGGACTATGTCTGCGGCTGGTACCGGAAGGCGGCGGAACTGATACAAAACACTAAAACAGAAGCGGCTTTTGTTTCCACGAACTCAATTTGTCAGGGTTCGCAGGTGCCGATTTTGTGGAATGTGCTGATGAACGATTTCGGTATAAAAATCAATTTCGCGTATCAGACTTTCAAGTGGGATTCCGAAAGCACTGAAAAAGCTGCTGTGCATTGTGTTATTGTGGGTTTTGCGGATTTCGAGCGCGAGAAAAAAGAGCTTTTTTCTGTTGAAAATAACAAAAAAACTGTAAAAAATATCAGTCCTTATCTCATAGATTCGGACGATATTTATGTCTCGGCTCAAAAAGAAGCACTTTGTGATGTTCCAAAAATGAATATGGGGAATATGGCTCGCGACGGAGGACATTTTTTTCTTTCCATTGAAGAAAAAGAAGAAATTGTAAAGAAACATCCTGAACTTGAAAAATGGATTCACCCTCTAATCGGTGCCGAGGAGTTTATAAAGGGTAAAAAAAGATTTTGTTTTTGGCTCAACGGTATTTCTCCAGCCGAAGTAAAATCAAATAAAATCCTTTATGAGCGAGTCGAAGCCGTCAAACAATTTAGACTGGCATCAAATGCAAAAACTACTCAAGGCTATGCTAAAAATCCTTATATTTGGGCGCAGATTTGTCAGCCTGACACCGATTTTATTGTGGTTCCTGTCGTTTCTTCCGAAAGAAGAAAGTATGTTCCAATAGGTTTCCTTTCTCCGGAAAATATTCCAACGACACAAGTTCAAATCATTCCTAATGCAAATCTTTACCACCTTGGCGTTCTGACTTCTTCAGTTCACATGGCGTGGATGAGAGTTGTAGCAGGTCGCTTAAAAAGTGATTACCGCTACTCAAAAGAAATCGTCTACAATACGTTCCCGTGGTGCAATCCGACTGAAAAGCAGAAAGCAAAAATTGAGGCAACAGCACAGCAAATTTTGGATGTAAGATCAAAATATCCGGAATGTTCTTTTGCTGTTTTGTACGATGAAACAACTATGCCTGCCGATCTTCGCAAGGCTCACAAAGAAAACGACAAAGCCGTCATGGCGGCTTACGGTTTTGACCCGAAAATGAGTGAAGCCGAGATTGTTGCCAAGCTTTTCAGGATGTATGAAAAGCTGACGGAAAAGAAGTGAGATTTTTCAAAGTTAAAGAAAACAGCGGACATTTTAACTTCGTGCATACCGAACATTATTACTTTGCGCTGACAAGAGCAGTCGTACCAATTTACAAAAAAATATTTCCTGCTAAAATACTGCGGTTTTTTTAAAGACTTTTTGCGGAGAAAAAGATGAAAATCAACAGGACAATTTTCAGACAGTATGATGTCAGAGGTTATGTAAATGTCGATTTAACCGATGATTTTGCCTACAATCTGGCGCGCGGCTGCGCAAGTTTCTACAAGAAAAAACTCCCGACTTTCAAGACGGTTTCGATCGGCCACGACGCAAGACTGAGTTCGCCTTCTTTTGCCCAGGCTATGATAAAAGGTTTCAACGACAGCGGCATCGACACGGTTTTTCTCGGCATGATCCCGACAGGTCTCTGCTATTTTTCAATGTTCAATATCGATGTTCAGGGCGCGGTCATGATCACGGGAAGCCACAATCCGCCTGAATACAACGGCTTCAAGGTCAACCTCATCGATCTGCCGGTTTACGGCGACGGCATCCAGGAGATCGCCGACATTATGGAGGCTGACGACTTCCTCAACCCGGAAAAGAAAGGAACAAACAGCACTTACAACATCATTCCAGACTTCGAAAAGTTCATTTTCAAGACGATACACATCGAACATCCCGAAAAGATCAAACTCGTTGTCGATGCAGGAAACGGTGTTGGCGGTTTTGTAGCGGTTCCGATCATGCGTAAAATGGGGCTCAACGTCATCAGCATTTTCGAAGAGCCGGACGGCAGATTCCCGAACCATCACCCAGATCCGACAGTCGAGGCTTACATCCAGAAGATGATCGCAGCAGTAAAAGAAAACAAAGCCGATCTCGGCATCGGTTTTGACGGCGACGCGGACAGGATCGGCATCGTTGACAGAAACGGAAAAATCATCTGGGGAGACAAAATCCTCAATATTTTCGCAAGAAGTGTCCTCGAAGAAGTTCCAGGCGCATCGATAGTCGGCGATGTAAAGTGCAGCAAAACTCTTTACGACGACATTGCGGCTCACGGCGGCAAACCTGTAATGTGGAAGGCGGGACATTCGCTGATAAAAGCTAAGATGAAAGAGATCGGAGCTGCTTTCGGCGGCGAAATGAGCGGACATGTCTTCTTCAAACAGCGTTTCTTCGGATATGACTGCGCGATCTACTCCGCTTTCAGAATGCTTGAGATCATTGGAAAACACGGAGCCGATTTCGACAAACTTCTTGAAGGAATTCCCGAAACATTCTCGACTCCTGAACTCAGGATCGAAGTCGATGAGACGAAAAAGTTCCAGATAGTTGAAAATGTTGTAAATTTCTTCAAAAACGGCGGCTATGAAGTCAACGACATCGACGGTGTCAGAGTCACTTTCAAGGACGGCTGGGGACTTATGCGTCCGAGCAACACTCAGAACGTCATCGTTATGAGAGTCGAAGCCGAAACACCTGAAAGAATGGCTGAGATCAAAAAACTTCTTGAAGACAAACTCAACGAATTCAACAAATAGTGCTGAATCTCTCTGAAATTCAGATTATTTTATCAGATTGAACTCAAAATCGGCAAAAAATGTCGGTACGAATTTGCCGTCGGTAAAATTTGAATCTTTGAAAACGCTGTAATTGACACCGACTCCGGCCCCCAGAGCGAACCAGCTCAGAATGTTGTAGCTTCCGCCGGCTTCGATCCCCAAAGACCAGTCATTGAAATGCTTTTCGGTATTATCCCAGATTTTTTTGTAGCCAAGCCCCGCTTTCAGAGCAAAATCACTGATTCTGTAGAAACCGCCAGCCGCGATTCCAAGTGAATATGCTCGCTGCGACGAAATACTGTAATCCGTTCCGACAGAAAGAATCGAATAAATATTGGCAAAATTCACCCTTACACCTGTATTCAGCATCGGATCGAATTCAGTGTCGTGCTGGGTCTGGAGAACAAGATCGACCGAAAGCAATGACGAGTCGTCTTCCTTAATGATTTCAGGTTCTTTTTCGACTTTCGCGACTTTTTCTCCCTCTTTTTTCTCCTCTTTTTCATAAACATGGAAATCGTATCTCGGAGTCGTTCCGTAATACTCGCCCCAGTTTTTTGAAGCCGGACTGTACTCCTCATCCTGCGGCAGATCTTCCTTTTCCGCCGTTTCAGCGATCGTTTTTTCCTCTTCTACCGCTTGTGTCTCACTGACATCATGTCTTTTTTCAGGGATTTTCTTCTTTTCTTTTTTTGAATCGGCACTTTTCTCTTCGGTTACGGCGTTTTTTTCCTCAGTTTCGGTTTTTTCGGCCAAACCGGCAAAGATAACGCTTTCCCAGTTTTCTGCGTTTTTGCCTTCGCTTATTTCGACAGTCAGCCCGAAAGGTTCTTCTCCTTCCGCGCAAACATTCACACACATTAGAAAAAGACTGATAAAAACAAATACTTTAAATTTTGAAAGCATCTTAGTTCAAAGGACTTGGAGCAAAAACGAACATTGAAACTTTAGTCTCATTTTTCTGCGCGTCAAGAACTATTCTGTGCTTGTGGGAATAATTTCCGTATTCAGCCGATGTAAGAATCGTCATTTTGCCGTTTTTTTCGGTTTTAACGACAAACGGTATTGAATTCTTTCCTTTTTTCAGACTGCCGGTCCACTCGTGCGAACGGAGATTTCTGATTTTTTCGTCAGACGAAAGAAATGAGACCCCTTCGTCCAGAACAATGCTGAATTTTACATTTTCAAGATCGGCAACTGCATCGTAAATAAGATTGACAGTCACGGGATTACCGCTTGCTACAACCGATTCCGAAATTTTCTCACCGTTTTCCTGTCCGGCGGACCGGAAAAACAAAAATGTGAAAATTATGGCAAAAACCGCCGCCGCCGCCAAAACAGGTTTAAAAAACGCAATCATTTTTGTATGTTTTCTTTTGCCTGCCGCGACTTTTTCAAGACGCAAAAAGATCTTCCCGCGCAACTCGTCAGAGATTTCATCATCAGACTTTTTGTAGGATTTCAACAGTTTACCGTATTCTTCCGGCATTTTTTCGAGATTTTCTCTTTCCTTTTCCATAACGACCTCAACAAACAACACCAATATGACATGGGAAGTATGAAAAAGTTACATTTTTATTTATTTTTCCGGCAGTTTTTGCTAAAAAGCGGCGTTTTCGGAGGTGAAAATGCTGAATAACAGGGAATGGGAACTCATCAATTTCGCAAAAGGCAAAGAAAACGCTTTCATCGGGGATGACTGCGCTGTCTGGAACGAAAAATCGCTTGTCGTAACTACCGATCATTTCTGCGAAAATGTCCATTTCGACCTTTCTTTCATGCCTGCCGAGGCTGTGGGCTGGAGGCTTATGGCGGCAAATGCGAGCGACGTCATTTCGATGGGTTCGCTTCCGACGCATTATCTTCTTAACATCGCGATTCCGGAAAACGGCTTCGAAAACGCCAAAAAAATGATCGAAGGGATCCATAATTTTGCCGGAAAATACAATATCGCGCTCCTCGGCGGCGATACGACCGCGGCCGAAAAATTCACTCTGGGAGTCACGATGTTCGGTGAAAAACCTGAAAAACCGCTTCTAAGAAGTGCGGCTAAACCAGGTGATTTTGTCTATCTCGCGGCCGAAACAGGGCTTTCACTCTGCGGATACAAAGCTCTGAAACACAAACTCCAGGGTTTTGAGAAATCGGTCGAGAGATTTCTTTACCCCGACCCGTTCAAGCATATACCAAATAAAATCAACGAGTTGAATGCCGCAATCGATATAAGTGACTCCCTTATGAGCGAACTCAGGCTTCTCTGCAACCTGTCGAATGTCTCGATCGAAATCGACTTTGACAAAATTCCCATTCACGAGGAAGTGAGAAAATACAGCTCGCAGTTTTCGGTTCCGCTTGAAAGACTGCTTTTCGGAAGCGGAGAGGAGTTCATAATGCTATTCAGCGCAGATCACAGGATCGAGGGAGCATTTGAAATAGGAAAAGCAACTGACAAACCAGGGAAAAAACTTGAAATTATTGGTAAAAACTGCGCTATCGACGCTGATTCTGTTAAACTTTTTTCTCATTTCGGCTGAAAGTATCTGCGGATACACGCAGGAAGCGACAGTTGAAGTGACTTCGCAAACCGGCGCAAAAAAAAATTTTTCCGTCGGGATCGCCGAAACTGACAGGGAACACGAGCAGGGGCTCATGTATTGCAAAAAAATGGAGCAGAATCAAGGTCTTTTCTTTGTTTTCAACACAGAAAAACCGCACTTTTTCTGGATGAAAAATACGTTAATTGAACTTGCCGTGATATTTGTTGACCGCGATTTCAATGTCATAGCCACGAGAAAAGGAGTTCCGCTCAGCAAAACGACACTTCCAAGCGTCAAACCGTCGCAGTTCGTCCTTGAAGTGAACTGGGAAGCGGGAAAATCGATCCTTCCAGGGGACAAAATCAAATTGAAAATGTTGTAAGAACTCCACGAAACGCTTTAAAATATTCCTAAAATAGCCGAAAAACATTTCTTTTTATTGACTTTCGCAAAAAAATGACTAAAATACTGCCGTTTTTTGGTTCTAACCATTTTGGAGGGTATAAAAATGGCTAACAAAGATTTCGACAAAATAGTAAAACTTCCGGTTGACGAACGCTGCGAAGGTTGTGACAAAGTTGAGACAACAGAGGCAGGCAGCTTCTGCAAAAAATATGCAGATCCTTCATTTCATTGGGAAAACGATCAGATTTGTTCTTTTGCTTCCCATGTAAAAAGAGAAGTTAAGGTTGTTACGAAGAAGCTCAATCCTCTTAAGGCTTCGAAAAGAGCTTCCGGTAAGAAAAAATAAGTTTCCGAATTTTGGAACACTTCTATTTTATTCAGTTTCCCGAACAGATTTTTAATCTTCGGCAGAATATTTCCGACGGTATTCCTGTAATTCCGTTTTTTGGCGATTTTGAAACTTTCAACCGAATAGTTGCCTCGCTCAAACGCAAAAAATCGACAACAGCCGTATTTTACGAGAGAAATTCTTACCCGTTCGATCTTTTTCTACAAAATTGCAATACTTTTGATTTTGTTTTTTTGACAGATCCCTCGGTCGTCAAACCTTTGCGGGAAGCCGCTTTCACAGGGAAAATAGCTCTTTTCTCGGATTTCAGAATGATTTCATTCCCTGATTTTTTCAAACATTTCGACATTATGCCTGTTGTCAGCGGTGAAACGAACCTCGAGCTTGCGAAAAACAGCGGTCTTGAACCGGTTTATTTCGTTTCGGACAAAACGTGTATAGCAGAATTCGGGCTGTGCCTTTCGAGAAAAAGCGTTCCTCAGTGCTGTTTCAACTGTGACAACCGCTGCCGCGAGAAAAGCACGGCAAAACCGGGACTGGAATTTCCCGTATCAATGAAACCGGATCTCTCGGCTCCGGACGACGCGCCTTTCCTTCTTTTTTCGGAAAAAACTTTCTTCCCGGAAGTAAAAACGACCGGAGCAAAAGAAAAAATCCTTGAAAAATCATGGAATTACCGTTATCCGGTCGGTGTCGAGATTTTAAAACCCGGCAAAACCGCCGACAAAAAAAATTACACTTTCCTGCTTGACGAAAATTCTTCAGCTATGTTTGACAAAGGGCTGATCGGTTTTTACGGCTACAGCGGGGCTTTTTACAAAGGGAAATGGATCTATGCGGCAAATGTCAGAAAAGTCAGCGATTCAAAACTCTCGGCTGAAATTTCAGGAACTTACGAATCTGTTCTGATGATATGCCGCTACACTGAAGATGAAAAGGATTTTCTGAAGCGTGCGCGTCACCACATTTACACGCTGCCGCTTTCGGAAGTTGTTCCGGCGCCTGAAAAAACGGAAAAAACATCTGAAAAGAAAAAAAATTTCAGAAAATATTCGGAAAGGGCGAAAGTTACGCTGATTTCAGACGACATAAAGAAATTCGCCGCTTTCAAAAGCAAAAATGTGGAACGGAGAGTTCTGGTCTATGACCGCAATATTCCTAAAAATTTTCCTGATTACATCTATATCGCGGGAACTCTCAACGAAAAAGACATCGCTGATATTCAAGAAATGGCGAAACTCAAGGGAATCGTTGTTTCAAATACCGTAATGGCTGAAACTTTCGAACATATTTTCCCGAATAAAGAGATCCTGCTTCATCCGCTTTCATACAGCGATTCCAATGATGCTCCGTCATACCTTTCTGCTTCGACTTCGGTTTTTGTCTCACGCTTCAGATCAGAGAACAGAAACAACTATTCGTGGCCCGATATAAACATTTTTCTCAAGAACCACACAGGTTTTTCAGAATTTATTTCGCACAAAAAAATGATCCGCAACGGCGGGAAAAGGGAACTTTGGGTAAATATCGCCGGCATTTCTGACGATGCTCTCAGATTTCTGAAAACCCAGGCCGACCGCATGATTCTTGAAATGCGCTAAAACCTTTTATCTTCATATTCCTTGAAATATCCGCTTTTTGTGCTACTATCGGCCGCTTTGTTTTTTTGTTGTTTTATTCGGAGAAATACAATGATTTCGGCAATCAAGGGAATGAACGATCTCTTCGGCGAAAAGGCTTTCCGCTGGGGAAAAATGGAAGAAGATATCAAAAAAATGATGGTTTCGGCGAATTTCGGCGAGTTCAGAACGCCGATTCTTGAAGAAATCGCCCTTTTCAAGCGCGGTGTCGGCGAAACGACCGACGTTGTGAAAAAGGAGATGTACGATTTCCTCGACAAAAAAGGGCGTCATGTCGCGATGAGGCCTGAAGGGACCGCGAGCGTCGTCAGGGCTTTTGTCGAACACGGCATCGGGATCAACTATCCGCTTCCTTTCAAAGCGTTCTACATTGCGCCGTTTTTCAGATACGAGCGTCCTCAGAAAGGGCGTTTCCGCCAGTTCCACCAGTTCGGAGTCGAGATTTTCGGCGACGAAACACCTCAGATGGATGCCGAAATGATCTTCACGGCATCCCGTGTACTCGAACACTTCGGGATCGACTACGAGATCCACCTCAACTCTATCGGCTGCAAGAACTGCCGCGCAGCTTACCGCGAAAAGTTGATCGAATACTTCTCGGCAAAGAAGGATGAACTTTGCGAAGACTGCCGGACGCGTCTTGAACTCAACCCGCTTCGTCTTCTCGACTGCAAGGCGTGCGACCCGAAAAACCGTTTCACAGACGTGCCGAAAATGACCGATTACCTCTGCGACGACTGCAAAAACCACTTCGAGGAACTTCAGAAAGCGCTCCATGCTTTCGGAGTGCCGTTCGTCCTTGACCCCTTCATCGTCCGCGGGCTTGACTACTACACCAAAACGGCGTTTGAAATCGTCGCAAAAACAGGCGGCTCGCAGAACGCGGTAGCCGGCGGCGGAAGATACGACAACTTAGTCAGCGATATCGGCGGAAGCGACACTCCGGCAACCGGTTTTGCGATGGGTCTTGAGCGTCTTTTTGACCTCATTCCCGAAGATTTCTACAAAGAAGTTCCTCTTTCGGCAGGATATGCGCTCTGCGATGAAGCCGTTTTACAACTCGTTGAATTTACTAAAAAAATGTCAAAAGAAAATATGCGTTTCCTTGCAGATTACAAACCTAAAAAACTTAAAAAAGCTCTCCAGAAAGCGGAAAAAACGAACGCTTCTTTCGTTTTCGTAATCGGAGAAGACGAAGCGGCAAACGGCAAAATCCTCATGAAAAACATGGCAACGAGAGAGCAGATTCTTTTCGACAAAGACGACATTCAGGGCATAATCAAGGAGATTTCTGAAGCAAAAAAAGCACTTCCGGCCGATTAACAAAACCTTATTTATTTTTCCTTTTAAAAAATTTTATTATGTGTATAATCTGCTGTTTGTTCTTTGGGAGTTTGTAAACTTTAATAATTTTTTGCGGAGTTTGAAATGAAAAAATTCTCAGTTATGTTTTTTGCATTAGTCCTCGCGCTTTTCTGCGCGGCGTGCGGATCGACCACAGACGATGGCGGTGATGAAGTCGACACCGACTCTGACATTCAGTCTGACAACGACACCGATACTGGTGATACCGACACAGATGGCGACACCGACACCGATACTGGTGACACCGACACAGATGCTGGTAACACCGACACTGAAGAAAGCATAATCACCCAGATCCAGAAAGGTAGAATCCCGGTGAATAAGGAAGTTTCGACCAAATGTGTCGTAACCGGCATCCGCTACAATCAGGACAAGGAAGACAACTACAAAAACACTTCCATAAAAGGCCTTTTTGTTTCTGATATTATCGACAAAGCCCAGCCTTATTCCGGAATTTTTGTTTTCATCGAAAAGTCGGCTGAGCTCGGCACATACTCAGTCGGCATGCCGCTTATGGTAAAAGGTACTTATGTCGAATACCTTGAACAATTCTCTCAGATCCAGGCTTCCGAGATCACGATACTTGACGAGGATGTCAAAGTTCCGGAACCCGCTGTTGTAGATCCTGCTTCGGTCGCGACCCCCTTTGTAGTTACCGGAAAAGACCAAAATGGCTATGACACCTACAGCCCGACAGACAACCACGGTGCAGATGCAGAGGCTTACGAAAGCGTTCTTGTAAAAGTAGAAAATATCGAAGTTACCAACAAATATCTCGGATTCAGCAATTTCGAAGTTACCGGCGGCCTTGCGATCGCTCCGACGATCTACAGATACGAAGGCAATATTTCAAAAGGAACGAAATTCGAATCGATCCAGGGAATCCTGGTTTACGACTATGATGCTTTCAGACTTGCTCCGAGAGACAAAAACGATGTAGTCACCCCTGAAGTTGTAGTTACCTCCTCAGGAATTAAAGATATCCAGAGCGACTCAGGAGACGAAAAAACTGTTGTTGAAATCAAAGACGCAGTCGTTATCAGCCCTGTTTTCAAAGATGAATATAACGATGCAACAAAATACACATTCTATGTTTCAGACGGCACCACAGGCGACTACAGCGGACTTTATATCTACAAAGTAAGTTCCGACACAGCAATTGAAAAAGGCGACACTGTCACCATCAAAGGTCTGGCACAAAAATTCAGCGGACAATGGGAAGTTTCCGGTGTAGACAATGCCGATTCGATCATAAAAGGCGAAAAAGGAACTGTTCCGGGACTTGTCAAAAAGGCTTACAAGGATCTCACGGATGCCGACAAAGGCACTTACTTTGAGATCACTGATGAACTTACCGTAGAATCAGTTGATGAAGAGTTCAACAATGTCACCTTCACGAACGGAATGCTGATCATGCCTTTCATCAACAAAGACAAGGTTAAAATTTCGCTTAAAGCCGGCGATACATGCAAAGTACGCGGTATTTACGATGTTTCCCACAACAAAAAAGCGATCATCATCGTTGATGAGAATGATATTGTAACGAAATAACTTTTTGAGGATTTTATGAAATCTTTCAGAATTTTAGCTTCCTTTTTTTTTTCGTGTTTTCTTCTGACTTCATGCTTTGACAATAGTTTCGGCGGGGCGCCTGTCGACGATGGGATCCCGCAGAAACTTGTTTTCATCCATACGACCGATACGCACGGAAAGTATCTTCCGTTCTGGATGGAACCAAATATGTTCGACAGGAACATGGGGCTTGTATCGAATAATCCGCCGTGCTGGGATCTGAATTACAAACCGAATTCAGGTTCTTACTGCAACGGTGCGTACAACGAAGCCACAAAGCATTATCAGGTCTATGAAAACGGCAAATATTTCTATAAAGAAAAGCAAGACCTCGATCCCGATTATTTCCTTCCGGATGATCAAAAAACACATAAAGATTATGTTCTTGAAGACATCAACGAGGACGGAAGATGCGACATTCTTGACTGTCAGCGCTGCTGGGACAAAAACCACAACAACATCTGCGACCCGGAAGAAGACATTGACGAACATCAGGGTTGCAGCTCGGGTGACTGTTTCGAATCCGGCACATATCTAACCTGCTGGGATAAAAACGGCAACGGCCAGTGCGACAAAAACGAGGACATAAACTTCGACGGCTGGTGTGACACCTATGACTGTGCCCTTGTCTATGACCGCAATCATAACGGAAAGTGCGACTATCCGTATGATTCACTGAAAAAAACATGGCGCGATGCCGACGGTAATCTGATTCTGCCAGAGAAATACGGCAAAGATTATGAGACAGCCATAGCCAACGCTCAAAAAGATAGCGAGGACACCAACCGCGACGGCAAATGCGATTACAGCGACTACCGTCCCGGCCTCGTCAACACAGGCGGAGTCGCCCGTGCAAGAACTGTTATCGGTGAAATCAGGAGCAAACACGAGAAATACGGAGTTCCCGTGCTTTACCTTGACAGCGGCGACACTTTTCAGGGCGCGCCCGAGTTCAACCTTTACAAAGGCGAAATCGAGATGCTTTCAATGCAGAAACTCGGTGTTGACGCCATGGTTATCGGAAATCACGAGTTCGACAACGGCACCGGCGGACTTGTCTCCGCTTATAAAAAATCGGGCGGTTTCCCGCTTCTCGCATCGAACTATCTTTTTGACAATGACGGTCACAAAGGACTTATGGACATCTCCTCGCCATACCTCATCGCGATGGCAGGCGGTCTCACAGTCGGCATTGTCGGCGTCGCGAACGACAGCTCGATAAACTCCGGCTATCAGGTCGGCGGCAGCACGGGATTCAACTTCCTCGACCCGATCGAGACAACGCAGAGTTATGTCAACAGCCTGCGTCCGATTGTCGATATAATCGTTGTCCTTTCGCATCAGGGGCTCGACGGCGATTATAAAATCGCAGAGAATGTAAGCGGCGTCGATCTTATACTCGGCGGTCACCACCATGTCGTGCTTGATCCGCCGAAAGTCCTTAAAGGACCCGACGGAAGAGATGTCATCATCATCCACAGCGGTGTCAATCTCAAAGTTATCGGCGAACTTGAAATCGCGGTACAGAACAAAAAAATCGTATGGCACAGATACAAAACTTGGCCGATCACAGAGGAAGACCAGGAAAACGGCGACTTTGCGAATATGCTTAGACCTTACATTCAGGGACTTGACTACTCGCAGTATCTGCAGAAAAAAGTCGGTTACGCGACTTCAACGATCGTGAGAAACGATCCTGCCGGCGGCGACAGTCCGCTCGGGAACATTGTCACAGATGCGATGATGAACCACGAGCTCGCCAGAGCGCAGCTTTGCGTCACGAACTCGATGGGTATCAGAGCAGACATTCCGACAGGCGATATAACACTTGAAAAACTCTATGAGGTCTTCCCGTTCGAAAACTCGATAACAACGATGTATCTGAGCGGAAACGAGCTCAAGACGCTTTTCGACTTCGTAGCAAGAAAATCGGCGACACGCGGCTGCAAAACGCAGATCCAGGTTGCCGGGATCGGTGTCGAGCTCAACTGCAACCCGAGCGAAGAACTCCAGAAAGAGCACAATTCGTTCGCACTGACGAGATGTCTCAAGATCGGCGATACCGATGTCATTAAAGACTATAAAGTCCTTCTTCCCAACCTTCTTTTCAAAATGGCGACAAACGACTACATGGGTCGCGGAGGCAGCGGATTCTACATGCTTGAAGCCAATACGACGCGTCTTGACACATCTGTTTCCCTGCGTGACGCAGTCGTCGATTTTATTGACAAGAATCTGGACGGTGAAGTCAACCCGGCAGCTTTCTCGCAGGCCCAGACAGATTCCAACGAATGCGGCCGCGGCAAACGGATTCTGATGCTGAACTCAGACAAATAACATTGGACATATGAAAGAAAAAGCATCCCCGATAAACATCATCTGGTTTTCCATAATCCTGATTTCAATCGTATCGGCGGTGTGGCTGGGCAAAACAGGAGAGCTCACCCTTGCACTGTTCGATGAATCAAAATCGGCTGTCATGCTCGCTATCGGCTTGATCGGTTCGATGGCCTTCTGGCTCGGAATGATGAAGGTTCTGGAGGAAGCAGGTGCACTCAAAATGCTTGCAAAAACCGTAGCTCCGGTAATGTCGAAACTTTTTCCCGAAATTCCGAAAAACCACCCTGCAATCGGCGCTATAGTAATGAATATGTCGGCAAACATGCTCGGAATGGGAAACGCTGCGACTCCTTTCGGAATCAACGCGATGCAGGAACTCGACAAACTGAACGGCAAAAAAGGGCGTGCGACAAACGCAATGTGCCTTTTCCTCGCGATAAACACTTCAAGCGTCACCCTTCTTCCGCTCGGAGTGATCACGATCCGTGCATCAGCCGGTGCAAAAGATCCCGCTTCGATCCTGATTCCCTCGCTTCTCGCGACGATAGTTTCGACAACAGTCGCGATAGTCATGACAAAACTCATGCAGAGAACAACGCCTGACTGCGCAATCGCTGAAGCATTCTCCGAAACCGAGGAAAAACCTGAGGAAAAAGATGTTGTCAAAACCACTTTGAAACAAAAAATCGTTGCCGCGGTTTTTGTTCTTGCGGTCCTTTCGGGAATGGTTTACCAGATCGTCACTGCCGACAAAAGCGACCTTTCTTTCACAGAAGTAGTCAAAACCGTATCGAACTGGCTTATTCCAGTGATAATCACTGTTATTATTCTTTTCGGATACCTGCGCAATGTCAAAATTTACGAAACTCTCTGCATCGGTGCGAAAGACGGTTTCAACACCGCAATCAAAATAATTCCTTTCATGGTCGCGATCTTCGCGGCAGTAGGTATGTTCAAGGCAAGCGGCGCGATGGAGATAATGATCAATCTACTCAGCCCCGTCACAAGCCTTGTCGGAATGCCTGCGGAAGCCCTTCCGATGGCGCTCATGCGGCCTCTTTCGGGAAGCGGAGCCTTCGGAATGATGAGCAGTATCGTCGAAAAAGATCCGAATTCTTTCCTTTCATACTTGGTTTCGGTAATGCAGGGCTCGACTGAAACGACTTTTTATGTCCTTGCTCTCTACTTCGGCTCCGTCAGCATCAAAAACAGCAGACACGCCCTTCCGGCGGCACTTTGCGCCGATTTTGCCGGAATTATGGCAGCTGTCGCCTTCTGTCATCTGTTCTGGTAGATGCGAAAGGTTTGAATCACTGGAAAAACTTGTATTCTCAATATCGTTTCCTATTATGCCTCGTTTTTGATTCTTTTTTAAACGAGGTCTAAAATGAAAAAAATCTGTATTGCTCTCGTCCTGTTTCTGGCTGTTTTTCAGCTGTTTGCAGACGAAAAACCCAAGCTGGCTGTTATGAATTTCGTTGATGAATCCAACGGCAAACTTTCTAAAGATCTGGTAAAAAACGGATCAAAACTGATACGCGCCCGTTTCACAAGACATGCAAAAACATTTTTTGACATTGTCACCGATCAGGAAAACGAGGCGGCTCTCAGAGCAATGAAAAAGAAATCCCGAGAACTTGACCGCGACAGAAAATTCCAGATAGAACTCGGAAAACAGGTTTCCGCCGCAAAAATCGTAATTTCGACAATCGGCGCACTTGACAAAAGCACGTTTCTCATCACATCGACATTGATCGATGTCCAGCGCGGAATCGACGAAACCGCTGCCGATGCCGTATTTGACGGCACAGGAAAAGGACTGATCGACGCTGTTGACGAAATAATCAAACAGCTTTTAGGCGATACAACAAGAATGAACTACAGTGCGCAGACTTCCATAAAACCCCCAACAAACACGGCAGCCAGCCGTCGTATCGGATCCCTTGAATGGTCTAGCGCATACCTTCAAAACAAAACCTGGACCGATGCTGTGCAATACTGCCGTGACCTTACTGATGGCGGACATAATGACTGGAGACTGCCGACAATCGACGAATGGCGCGCCACTTTCCAGAACTGTCCCGCAACCCAGCCTGGAGGAGAGTGTCAGGTCAGCGAGGCAAACGGAAAACTTGATTCAAGCGCATTCGATCGGACATGCAAAGCCGGCTGCCGCAACGGTTTCTCACAAATCACGGGCAGAGGCTGGTTCTGGTCTTCATCCGGCAGGCTCGGGACCGACCATTACTATGTCATAGCTGTCAAAAACGCCAGAGTGTCAAGCCTTCGCGTCACAGGCAGAGGCAGCGTCTACTGCGTAAGATAATCCGCACCTTTTCCAAAAATTTCATGCTAATTTAAAAGTTCCCGCGCTATTTTTTCAAGAGTGAACCGCGTCACCTCGATTCCGTAAGATGTGTCGATTATGTGAGTCGCGAAAGGCTTTTTCGCTTCAAAAGACATTTGCGATGCAATTCTTTTTTTCGCTTCTTCCTCGGTGATGCTGTCGCGTGTCATCAGGCGGTTCAGCTGGATTTCAGGTTTGCACCATGTAAGCATTATGGTGTTGAAATATTTGTGCCAGCCAGCCTCGATAAGGATCGCAGCTTCCAGGATCACCGGCGAAGCCAACGATAATTCGTCAATGATTTCAAATGTTTTAGCCAAAATAGCCGTATGAGTGATGCCATTCAGTTTTTCAAGTTCAGTTTTGTCTGAAAAAACGATTTTTCCCAAAGCTGCTCTGTCAATCGTTCCTTCTTTTATAACATTTTCGCCGAAAGCATCTCCTATTTTTCCGATGATTTCGGGATTTTTCAACACCTCATGCCCCACGGCGTCGGCAGATACGACTTTGAAACCGAGATTATCGCGGAAATAATCAAGAACGACCGTTTTCCCGGTCGCAATCGAGCCTGTAAGCGCGGCAACGACCCTATTTTTTTTCGTTTCCATCGCGCTCTCTGAGAGTTACACGGATGTAGTACGGGTGTTCGCTTTTGGCATCGATCTTGATGAGCTGCCTGTCCTTGAGTTTCATCGGCATTTTATAGGTAACGACCTTTCCGTCAGGCATCTGCACGGTCTGAGGAACGCCTGTCTGTACTTCGTCGACATAAATCACCTGATCGAGCACAAGCGCGTCTTCCGGCAATTTAGGCTCGACCTCACAACCTGCCAGAAACATCAGAAAAAACACCGAAACAGCGATAAAAAACAAACGCATATTTTCCTCCGGAGACCTCACCGCCAGCCGCTCTCCACCGTGGAGAGGGAAACAAAAGGGGTGATGTCAAACCGCGACATTATATCCGCTTCTTGACTTTAAATGAATTTTTTAATAAATTCGTTCGTTTTAATCCTGTTTATTGTGAATTTATTTGGAGCGCATATATGAAAGCCAGAAGCAAGTTGTTATTTTTATTGATGTTTCTTTTCTGCACAGGGCTACATGCCTCGACTCTGACCGATACTCTTGGGGCAACAAGCACGGTAAATCCGCAGAGTGCGCGTGTTTTTCCCGGCGGCGCAGAGGCGACTTATTTCAATCCAGCTCTTCTCCCGAAAACTAAAAGGAGCTTCACTCTCAATATCTTCTACAGCTATCAGAATCTGGACATCACCCTTTTCGACCGGCCAGATTCGCTCAACATAATCGGCAGCGTCGCTGACGGAACAGGAATTTACGGAGCTAACCAGCTCGGAAAAGATCCGATAGAAACTAACCTCCCCTATAAAACGCGGCCGACAGCCGATCTTGACGCGCGGGGCAACGATTCACCGAAAGAAGGCAATCTTTACGGCGCTCTGGGGCTTGTACTTCCGCTTTGGGAAGACTACATTGCTATCGGTTTTTACGGAATGATCCCGATGGGTTCGCTGATGAAGGAAAAGTCATTTTTTGCCGACGAGCGCGAGGCAAATTTCTCCAATTCGCTGCACTATGAGCTTTACGACGACAGAATGACGACTTTCAATCTCTCGCTCGCACTTGCCGGAGGCTACAAATGGGTTTATGCGGGCGTCGGTGCAAATATCACGGCGGAAGCACTTGTCAACGCTCCGATCTTCACGCCGGATGCAGGCAAGAATGAAAACAAAATCGGAACTATGGCCGAGATCAAGCCGGTTCTGACACCTCATTTCGGCCTTATAATCAGGCCGATAGACTGGCTTCAGATCGGCTTCACGGCACATCTTCCGGCAAAAACAGACATAGATGTCGATACGAAAATCACTTTCTGGTACATCGACCGCGAGGCCGAGGCCGAAATCAACAGAAACAGAGTCCACGTCGCTTATGCTTTCAAGCCGCTAGCCCTTTCGCCGTCAATCGCACTCGTTGATTACAAATTTAAGAACGAACTTGAGATGAGCGTTGGTTTTACAGCAATCTGGCGGCAGTGGTCGAAATACAAAAACCGCTACAATGAAAACCCGGAATACAATGTCTACTGGGACAGCTCGATTATCGAAAAAGACGAAAACGGCAATGTAACTAGTGTCGGCAGCTGGGCCTCGGAAAATGTCGACAAATACAAATGGAAAGACAGCTGGGAATTCACTCTCGGGACATCTTTCAAATATCACGCGATAAAAACAGGTCTGGATCTTGGTTATTTCGTTTCGCCTGTGCCTAATCAGGACGGCAGAACGAACTATGTCGACAACGACCGCTTCACCATTGCAGCTGGATTCAGCTATACATGGGATCTGCCGAAAGAGATGCAGCTTGAGCTCGGCGGCAACTTCCAGACACACATAATGCTCGAAAGAATCACAGAAAAGGAGGAAGGCGTGGCGAATTCGGTCGGCAAGGACGGAAAAGTTGTCGATGAGTTCCCTGATTCAGTCTGCGACGGCTTCAACTCAGACTGCCCTAAAGACACTCCCATCAAGGAATCGGAAGGTTTTCAGACAAACAACCCCGGCTATCCGGGATATAAAAGCAGCGGTCAGATTTTTACCGGCGGCTTATGGCTTACACTCTATTTTTAGGAGGTCACAATGAAAAAATCATTGGTTTTATTAACAATTTCCCTGCTTTTCATTTTTATGGCTTCATGCGGCGGCGGCAGCAGCGAAACCCCAGCTGAAAAAACAGACAACGACAAATCAGATTCAGCCGAAACACCTGACGACAAAACCGATACAGCCGACAGCACTTCAGACACCGGTGCTGAAAGCGGCTCAGATACAGGCTCTGACACAGGCGACACCAATACCACTGACAGTGGCTCAGATACAGGCTCCGACACAGGCGATACCGGTGCCGATACAGCTCCTGTTGACAGCAACACCTGCAGCAATGAAGGCGAGCTCAGAGTTGGTGACACAGTCTGCCCCGACAACCCCAAAGGACTGCTTTACCAGAAATGCGAAGGCGGAAGCTGGGTCGATACCGAGGAATGCATTCTTTGCGACCACGGAGAATACCCGAAAGTATGCGGAACCTATGCACAGAAAATGTGGTTCACATCAGTATCGAAAATCGGCCCGATCAGTGCTGCGGAAGGCTGGACAAGAACTTATTTCCTCATTGAGCAGGAACAGGAACAGGATAAAGTCCACGCAAAAGCAACATACTGCAAAATTACTATCGGCAATGACCAGAGCGGACTGCTTGCCATCGTAATGCCGCAGTCGTTTGCTGACGCCCTTGGAACTACAGTCAAGGAATCCAAACTGGTAACAAACGCAGACGGAACCATAGGTTTCGAGCAGGATGTCCTTTGGGAAATCCGTGCAATTGATCCTAATTGCTATGGCGACAATCCGGCCGCATACACCCTTCCGACAGAACCGAACAATGAATGTGTTCAGGATTGGGACAACGATGAACGCGCAGGCCTTACCGTAAACGCAAAAGGTTCTATCGGCGGCAATGCTTCTCTCGGCATGGTCGAAAAATCATCTTCCACAATCTACAACGGTATTGTTTCCGACGACGGCGCGACAATATATGCACTGGTAGACTGGACAGACGAGCAGAAAATTCTTGTTGTCGAAGGCGGTTCAGATACTTCGGTACTTAAACTCGGTGCTAATAACCAGCAGCAGAACAGTTCGAAACAGCCTGGATTTACCGGTCCTTTCAACTTTATTCAACAGTTCAAGATTCCTGAAAAGAGCGACTGTGAATACATCCGCAATAACGCTCTCACCATTTTCCCGGCAGATCCGCCTGTTCCGCTTGAATAGTGATGAAGGATCCATTGTTTTTCAAAAAACCGCATGAATGATTTCATAATCAAAGAATCACCCTACCCGATACAGCTCGCAAGGCTTGCCGACACCCGTGACATCGGGGAATGCCGCAGTGTTTTCGCAAAACTTTCAGAGGTTTTGGAGCTTGCTCCGGTTCAAGCGGAAAAATCGCTTGAGGTTTTTGATGATATTCGGGCGCTTTACGAAGGAAGATTCAAAGGCTACAAAGCATGCGATACTGAATATCACGATTTCAGGCATGTTCTGGATGTCGTTCTGGCAGCTCTAAGAATCGCCGATTCTCTGATGCTTGACGGTGAAAAATTTTCAAAAAACAATATTTTTCTGCTTTCACTGGCCGCACTTTTCCATGACACGGGCTATATTCCCGAAACCGACGACCCTGTAGAAAACGGAGCCGTCTACACTTCGACGCATGTCAGACGCAGCATGGTTTTCGCGGAAAAATATATGTCTGAAAGAGGTTATTCCAAGGACGATATCGAGAAAACAAAGCAGATGATTCTTCTTACAGATCTCAGCGTAAAGCCTGACGACATAGAATTTTCCGATCCCGAAACCGAAGAATTAGCCAAAATTCTCGCTTCGGCCGATCTCATCGGTCAGACAGCCGACAGAATCTATCTTGAAAAACTCCTTTTCCTCTACCGTGAATTCGAAACGGGCCACATTCCTTTCTACTCTTCCGAAGAAGAGTTGCTTTCCAAAACCATCGGCTTTTTCGACATCATCGAAAAGCGGCTCTCGAACGAGCTTGACGGTCTGACAGGAAAACTTCTGCTGCACTTTCAGAAAAGATACGGCATAAACGAGGACCTGTACCGTAAAGGAATGAGCAATAATTTAAAATATCTAAAGAAAATCCTCGCTGAGCACCCTGGCCGCCACCGCGAGTTCCTGAAACGCGACAATATGACGGGGAAGCTCTGATTTTACCGGCAATGACTCATTTTCAACTTTTGGAGCTGACATGAAAAAAATCATTTTCACACTTTTCCTTGCTTTACTTTGGTTTACATCCTGCACATCGAAAAACGAGAAAAATCCTGCCGAAGAAACTGCCGCGGAAACAAAAACCAAACCTGCCGCCGCAGCGAAAACGATCCTTGACTACATCGGGATCGAGACTTCGCATTCTGGTTATCTGCTTGAAAACGGCGCAAAACTTTATATCGCAAGAAAAGAAAACGCCGCGCAGCTTTTCCTTGAATCTGCCGACGGAAAGGAGACGAAGCAGCTCTCTTTTCTTGAGGATGCGGTTGAAACCTACACGCTGAGTCCAGACGAGTCGCAGTTGATTTTTACGGCTGCAAAAGGGGGAAACGAGCAATACGATTTTTATCTTTACTCTTTTAAAACCGGAAAATACGAGCCTCTTCTTGCCGACGACGCGGTGCGCTATGAAGATCCGGTGTGGCTCAACGAAAACGAAATTCTTTACGCTTCAAACGAGGCCAACGGCAAGGATTTTTTCATCTATCACCTTGATATCGCTGCAAAAAAACGGACTTTGCTTGTCGAGAAAAAAGGCTTCAACAACATTACCGACGCCCTTTCGAAGGACGATTTTCTTTTCTACACCTACGAAAGCAACATGAAAACCGTTCCCTACCGCTTCAGAAACGGTAAAGCGAAAAAAATAAAAGTCTCCGATCCCGACAAAAAATATATTCCGCTCGCCTATTTTGAAAGCGGGATCCTGATGAAAACCAACGAAAAAAACGACATGGAATACCTTGAAATCGTTGGTGATTTTGCAAAGAAGACGATTTTTGAGGACAAGTGGGGCGTTGAATCGGTCGTTATTGATCATAAAAGCCGCGAAGAAGCTGTTTTCTGCACGAACGAGGAAGGTTACAGCAGGTGTTTCCATTACAAAAAAGGAGAGATCGAACCGCTTGATTTCGGAAAATCGTTAGTCGGGCTGAATTCGCTCAAAAACGGAAAACTTGTCCTTAAAATCTCTTCCGAAGGCGAGATCCCGATGCCGCAGATATTTGATTTGAATGAAAAAACATTGCAGAAATTCGGTTATTCCAAAGATAATGGGATCGATGTTTCGAAGTTTGCAGCTCCTGAACTCAGAAAAGTGAAAAGTTTCGACGGCGAGGAAATCCCCTATTTTCTCTATCTGCCGAAAACAGGAAAACCGCCGTTTCCGGTAGTTGTCTATTTTCACGGCGGGCCGGAAGGGCAGTTCAGGCCGGGCTTCACGACGCAGTTTCAGTATTACCTTTCAAAAGGGATCGCTGTCGCGGCTCCGAATGTCCGCGGTTCGTCAGGCTACGGCAGAAGATACATGGATCTTGACAACTACAAACTCCGCATGGATTCAGTGCGTGACGGCGGCGCGATCCTCGAAGATTTAGTGAAAAACGGTCTCGCGCAGCCCAAAAAATTTATCGCAAACGGCGGAAGTTACGGCGGATTTATGACTGTCGCGTCGATGGCGCAGTTCGCTGATGACTACATCTGCGGGATCGACAACGTCGGAGTCGTCGATCTCATAAATTTCCTTGAAAATACTTCAAGTTACCGCCGTCATCTGCGTGAAGCCGAATACGGCCCGCTTACAGACAGGGAATTTCTGGCTTCGGTTTCTCCCACGAACATGGCTGACAAAATCAAAGGGGAACTTTTCGTTTTCCACGGCGCTAACGACCCGCGCGTTCCGGTGAGCGACGCATATATTCTGATCGACAAACTTAAAAAAGCGGGCAAAAAAGTGCAGAAACACATTTTTGAGGATGAAGGCCACGGCTACCGCAAAAAGGCGAACCGCGAGATTTATTTTATGAAAAGTGCAGAGTTCATTGAGAATTGTGTGAAGGGCAACTAATGGATCACATTAAAGTTTTTCACGACTTCCTGCTTCACGAGAAACGCTATTCTATAAAAACAGCCGATTCATACTGCCTTGATATCGAGCTTATGCGGCGTTATTTCGCTGAAATCGACATTTCTCTTGAAGATGCAGGGAAAGACGATATCAAGGATTATCTCGGAGCGATTTATTCCGAAGTCAAGGCGTCGTCACTTCGGCGCAAAATCGTGGCGATAAGACAGTTTTACCTTCTTCTGCACAAACGAAAAATCGTTGAAGATAATCCGGCACTTACACTGACAGGCCCGAAAAAGGACGGCATCCTTCCCGGAGCTTTGACCAGAGAAGAGATGGCGAAACTCATTGATTACAACTATCCGCAGAATCTGAAAGGTCTGCGTGACCGTGCGATAATCGAAATGCTTTACAGCAGCGGAGTCCGTGTAGGCGAACTCGTTTCACTCAAAATCAAGGATATGGATTTCAAGGGAAAAACGGTCAATGTTTTAGGTAAAGGAAAAAAGGAAAGACTGCTTCCTGTCACATCGCAAGCTATTGATTCTATTGAGAATTATCTTATGAAACGCCCCGGAGGCAAAGAGAAGGATTCAATAATTTTTTGCAATCTGAAAGGCGGCCAGCTGACAGAGCGCGGCGTGCAGTTCATCATCGACACTCTGGCGAGGAACTGCGGGATCTACCGCAAAGTCACACCTCACATGCTGCGCCACAGTTTCGCGACCCACTTTCTGGAAAACGGCATGAATCTCAGATACTTGCAGCATCTTTTGGGGCACAGCAACCTTTCCACGACCGAAATCTATACGAATCTTTCGATCGAACACCTTGAAAAAGTCTACCGCAAGGCGCACCCCGGGTCGAAATAACAAAAAAAGTTTTAGGTTTTTATTCGTCGAGTTTAGCTATCCTGCGCTCGTGTCTTCCGCCTTCAAAAGGAGTCGAAAGAAAAATCTCAAGCCACTTCGCAGCATCTTCAAAAGAAGTGAAGCGGCCGCCGAGTGCAATGACATTGGCATTGTTGTGCTCTCTTGAAAGGCGGGCATGATCGGAATTTGTCACAAGTGCGGCGCGGATCCCTTTGAAACGGTTCGCAGCGATAGAGATTCCTATCCCCGATCCGCAGACTAAAAGACCGAAATCTGCGCGTTTTTCAAGAATATCGTGCGCTACTGCTTTCGCATAGTCGGGATAATCGACCGAATCTGGCGAATTTGTGCCGTTGTCGATGACTTTGAATCCTTTTTCACGCAGAAATCCGACTAGTTTGTCTTTCAGTTCGAAACCGCCGTGGTCGGCTCCAGCAGAAATTATCATTGCAGACTCCTATTTTTTTATGTTTTCCTCGATAAGTTTTTTAAGCTCTTTCTCGTCTTCCTCTGTAATGTCTGAAGCCTGATTCGCTTTTTCCTTTATCGCATCCTTTGCTTCTTCCGCCTTTTTTCTTGTATCGTCAGCAACTTTTTTTGTCTCTTTCACCGCTTTATCGGCCGCTTTTTTGGTGTCGTCGACTGCATCAGAAGCCAGTTTCTGAACTTTTTCAGCCTCTTTCTTTATAAATTCACCGCTTTTTTCGAATGTCTTTCCATCAGAAGAAAACAAATTTTTCCAAAGCGGCTTCCCGTTCCAGCAGAAATTTGCAAGAAGAAAGACAAAAAGCACTATTTTGACAATAGAAAAAATTACCGAAAGAAAACCGTTTCCGCTCTTTTTTTTGCCCATTTTTCACCTCCGTTTCAAAAAAGCGTGACAATATAGCACAAAAATTATTCTCTTGAATAAAATTTTGTATTTTTAAAGCGGATTTTTTTTCTCATCGCAGCTTTTTGTTTCTCCGGGACCTTCTGGGGAGTGTGCACTGAAAGCACTTCCGTCATGCCGCATACAGCTGAAAAACGCTCGATATTTGAATAAAAATAGCCGTTGAAAGCAGGATTTTTTGAATATTTGTCGAAAAAGATCCTTCCTGAACTGAAATTTTCCTTCACGCAGAAGGCCTTTCCGCCAAATGCCGCGGAACGCATGAACTCATCAGAAGAAAAAAACGGAAAAAAGAAGAAAAGCGCGCAGCACAAATTTGTAATAGCAGAAAAATACTTGATTTTATTACTTGAATAAAGAGCCGTAAAAAACGAGACAACAAAAAATATCTTCACAAGAACCGGAGCAGCAACTATCGGGACAGCCGTTTTTTCAGCAAAACCGGCAAAAAAGGAAATCAGAAAAGAGGCAGGAGTTATTATGAAATCAGCCGTTTCAAGCGCAAAAGCGGCTGCCGTTTCGGAAAATGGAACCAGAAACTGCGCAACTGTTATAAAAGGAACTGTCACGGAGACAACAGGAATCACGAAAAAATTAACAAAAGGGGCGCTCAAAGGAAAAACACCGGAAAGTTCTGAAGCTGTCGCAAGCAGGATCCAGTTCACAAGAATCGAAACACACACTATTGAAACCGCAGCTGACCTCGGCAGAATGCGCCAGATTTTGATAACTGTCGCCACACAAAGCGCGCTCATTATAAAACTGAGCGACGAAACACTCCCGGGAACCGCAAGCGAAACGACCGCGAGAGAAAAAAGAAAAATCAAGACCGAATGAGGATAAGTTCCTGAAATTACGAACAAATCAAACAAAAGCATAAAAACCAGCGAGCGCAAAGTCGGAATCGAAGCACCAGTGATCAAAAAATAGTATGCCGAAGCGGCGATTTTAAGCACAAATTCTATAATTCTCTTAACATACGGCCTGAACGGCATAAAAAACAGCAATGTTTTGAAAACGATCCCGAAAACAAGAATCATTATTCCAGTGTGAAATGCCGAAATGGCGACAAGATGCATTGTTCCGGTAAGTGCGAGAGCGTTTCTGAACTCAGGTCGGAAATCCCGCTTCCCGACAGAAAGAGCAAGAACAAGCTCACGGTTTTTCAAATTTCTCCCGCACTTTTCCAGCCTTGTCTGCAAATCTGTTGTAAAGTCTGATTTATACAAACAAGGTTTATCGTTTTCATAAAAACGCAGATCTCTTATATAAGACAGCGCAAAAACAAGCAATAAAAGAAAAATATAGCAAAATTTCATTAAAAAATTTAAAACAAACACTCAACACAATTTCACCGATAATTAAACTGACAGAAAAATCAAGAAAAAATGAAAAAGATTATTGAGAATTTTTGTAAAATGACTAAACTGCATCCGTTTGATTTTTGAAGAGGTGAAACTATGAAAAAATTTTTTATGTTTTTTATGACGGTTTTTGCTTGCGGTTTTCTTTCCGCGTCCGATATCTGGGAAACACTTGAAGAAACCGACACAAACGGAGTTATTTCCGAAAAGCACACTGTTATTTCAGAGAATTCGATGAAAGTGACAAACATTTCGCCGAACAATCATATTGAGACCATGATCGATCTCAATGCCGACACGATCACTTACATTTCCCATAAACACAAAACATATCAGGTGATCAAACTCAGCAAGTATGTTGAATTCGCAGTCCAGCTCGGCAAAGATATTATGGCACAAAGCGCGAAATTCGATGCTGACAAGGCCCTTCCGAAAGTAACTTTCGAAAAGCAGGGAACCGAAACTGTCGGCAAATGGAACTGCGAAGTCTGGGCGGTTTCGCTTGACGGCAAACCTTATTCCACGGTCTGGGTCGCTACCGGTTTAAAAAATCAGCAGGTTATCGATTTTAAGAAGAAATTCACCGCTGTCATTCCTGAAGCGCTTTTGAAATACCGTTCGGTCGATGCACAGATCGACGACAATTTCATAGACAAAGGAACCATTGTGAAATCATTCAAATTTTCACAGAACAAAAAGATGCCGACAGTCATTACGACCGTCAGGGAATTCAAAAAATCGGACATAAAAAAACTCTCGCTGACGATTCCTGCAAACTATGTTGACAAATCAACACCAGAAACAGGACAGCAGCAATCGCAATCTCAGCAACAGAAAAAATAACAAGGAGATCTATCATGAAAAAATTCAATTTTATCAACATATTAGCTGTCATAGCGCTTGTTTTTTTCATCTCATGCAGCAGTGACGATGAAAAAGAAGACTTGGGCGATACAGAAAACGGCGACACCCAGTCCGATGAAGATCAGGATACCGGCGATACTACCGCTGATACAACTGACACAGCCACAGATACCGGAAACACAGAAACCGATACAGGCTCTGACACCGGTGCAGACACTGGCACAGATACAGGTTCTGACACAGGTAATACCGGCACAGATACCGGCACCGACACTGGCTTGGACACAGGTGATACAGGAACAGATACCGGCACAGACACAGGTTCTGACACGGGTGATACAGGTACAGGTTCTGACGGCAACCTAAACACCGGCGACACAAGCGGAAATCAGGCTCAGAACGGAAAAACAGGTTCCGCCTGCTCGGGAGAAAGCTGCACGGAAACTTACCAAAACAATTTCAATCCTGAAGATCCTTATGAACAGATAGCTGTCTGCCAGACTGAAGGATTTCCCGGCGGTTACTGCATGTTTGAAAGCGACGGACTTGATCAGGGTGCATGCAACAGCGTAGGCGGAGTTTACCACAATTATACCGGCGGAGCCTGGGACAATGGTTATTGTTTTTACAAATGCAATAAACCTTCCGACTGCCGTGTAGGATACCGCTGCTCTCAAAAACTACATGCCTGCATGCCTGACTGCAATGCAGAGGGATATACCTGCTATAAAGGGATTTGCGATGAAACAGACGGCGTCTGCCTTTAATTTTGGAGGATAAAATGGAAAATCTCACTCTTAAAACTTTGCAGGAAGCCGACCTTCAGGGCAAAATCGTTCTTGTCAGAGTTGACCACAACGTCGTAAAAAAGGGAAAAATCGAAGATCCTTACAGAATCGATTCAACTTTCGCAACGATCTGCAGGATTTACGCAAAAGGGGGCAAACCGATACTCATGACTCACGTCGGTCGTCCGAAAGACAAAAAAACCGGCGAAATCACGATGGAAGAGAAGACTTCCGTAATGCCGGTCGTAAAATATCTCGAGAAAAAACTCTCGCTCAGAATAAAAGTTCCGGAATTCAAGGCTGAAGACGCTTTCGGATACAAAAATCTCTGCAAAGAAGTTATGGATCCGCTTCTCGACGAGCTCAAATCGGGAAAGATCGACATGATCTACCTCCCGAACACGCGCTGGTTCGCAGGGGAAGAAGCAAAAGACGAAAAAGCCGACAAACTTGCTGACGAAATGGCGGCAATCGCCGATGTTTTCGTAAACGACGCTTTCGGTTCATGGCAGAGCCACACTTCGACTGTAAGAATTGCAAAACGCCTTCCGGCATTCGCTGGAATACTCATGGAAAAGGAGATCGAGAACTTAAAACGCATCTACGAGCCGGCTCGTCCTTTCCTCGCAGCTGTCGCAGGATCGAAGTTCGATACCAAGATCGAGCCCCTTTCGGCGCTTCTCGAAAAGGCTGATCATCTTGTTCTCGGCGGAGTCATCTACAACGCTTACCTTTGCGCAAAATACGGCATAAAAATCGCTGGCGTTGAGGAAGAAGATGTTGCGTCTGCAAAGAAATTTGTCGATTTTGCAGCGAAATTTCCCGAAAAAATCGTCGAACTTCCCTACATCGTCGAATCCGACACGATGGACGGCAAATTCGAAGGCCAGTACAGAACAGTCGCTCTCAAAGACCTCAAACCGGGAATGGAACTCAAGTTCGTTCTTGACGCGGCTCCCGAAACTTTCGCAGATCCGGCGGTCGCAGAGATTTTCGCAAACGCGAAGACCTTCTTCGTAAACGCAGTCATGGGCTTTACTCCGAATTTCGGAAGCGGCACCGCTGCGATGTATTCGCTTATCGACAAAAACAAGGACGCAAACAAACTTTACGGCGGCGGCGACACGCTCCAGGATTTCAAAAAACTCCTTCCGGGAACCTACATGGCAGCTGTCGACAACACAAAATACTACATGTTCACAGGTGGCGGCGCAGTTCTTAAAGCGATCGAAGAAAAAACTCCCGCCGGAATGGAACCTGTAAAAATGCTTCTTAAATAGTCACTTTTCCCGAAAAAGTCGTGAAAAACCGTTTTGCTTACGTCTCAGTTCTTCTTGTTTCTGTTTTTCTCAATGTTTTTCTATACTTAAATCAAGATTCGACACCACTCGAAGAAGAAGAGGAAAAGCCGTTTTTTCTCTACCCGACTGACCATTCCTCCCTCGATTTTCCCATTACTTACGATGTCGATCTTCCGCAGTTCAGAACTTTTTCGCCCGAGGGAGACAACATTCTCTATGCCGATTTTGTTCTGAAAGGGACTATCGCCGATTCGTTCAACCGCAAGTACAACACGAAAATACCGCAGCAGATAGTTAAAAACATTCAGGAGATCGTCTATTTCCTCAACGGCTTCAAGATCCGTTTCCGAGAAGGCGACGCCCTGACTTTTTTCTACAACGAGAAAACGGGCGAGATCCTTTATCTCAAATACAAAAACTCGTCTGCGAGAACGCTTTCGGAAGTCTATCTTTTCGATGCGGGAAGCGGAGAAAAATATTTTACCGCCGACGGTTACGAACTTCAGCCATGTATTACGAACGGCCCGTTCAAAGGATGCCCCAGAGTGCGTTTCCTCTATGAAAACAACAACCTGGTTCCTGCGTTTGAAATTCCTGTAAACGATGAAATCCACCTACCCTTCCTTGCGAAACTCATGGAATTCGACCAGTCACGCGGTTTCGGCGGCTCGATGGAACTGATTTACAGCAACTATGCGACGCGCGCTTTTTTCCGCGGTCTCGCTGAGATAAATCCGGGGCTTCGCAAAAACGCACTTTACAAAGAAAAAGCGGTCGTCGGCAAAAGCGGCTACATCTTCAGCGACAAAAAAAGCGGCATCATCTACTTCCTGCGGAAATTCGACAACACCATCGTTTCGCCGTTCGTGTTCCACCACACCGAAAGCCGCCAGATGCCCGAAAAAAGCCAGCTTAATTTCCAGATAATCAGAAATTTCTATTCAAAAGCGTCGGAATATGCCAAAAATTTCGAAAGAGAGTTTTTTTAACAGAGGTGACAAATGAAAAAAATCGTTATTTCGTGCAAACTGCCGGGCAAAAGATACGAAACTCTGCTTGCCGACAAAAATTTTGAGACTGTCGTTCTGAATGAAAACGAGCATAAAAATCTGGCTGAAAGCCTTGAAAAACTTAACCCTGACGGCCTTATTTCGATGCTTTCGGACAAAATCGACGCGGCTCTGCTCGCAAAAATACCGAATCTGAAGGTCGTTTCGAACTATGCGGTCGGTTTTAACAACATCGACCTCGCTTACTGCCGCGAGCATGGAATCACAGTCACGAACACGCCCGGAGTCCTCACCGATTCGACTGCCGATATCGCGATCCTGCTTCTCCTTATGACTTCAAGACGCGCTGTTGAAGCTGAAAAATATGCGAGAGAAGGCAAATTCAAAGGTTGGGCGCCTGAACTTTTCAACGGAGTATCGCTCGACGGCAAGAAATTCGGTGTTCTGGGAATGGGAAGGATCGGCTTCGCAACGGCAAAAAGAGCGAAAGCGTTCGGTCTTGACATAATTTACTGGAGCAGACGCAGAAACGAAGCGGCTGAAAAAGAACTCGGCGCGAAATACTATGAATTTGCCGAACTCTTGAAGGAGTGCGACTTCCTTTCGCTGCACCTGCCTTATGTGCCGGAACTTCACCACATGATAGGCGCGAAAGAACTCAAAACAATGAAGAAAAGCGCGATAATCATAAACACCGCACGCGGTCAGCTGATCGACGAAGCGGCTCTCGCCGACGCACTTGAAAAGAAAGAAATTTACGCAGCGGGATTCGATGTCTATGAATTCGAGCCTAGAATAAACGAAAAACTTATGACTCTTGAAAATACGGCGCTTCTGCCCCACATAGGAAGCTCTGCCGTAGAAACACGCTCCGAAATGGCGAGAATGGTGATCGACGACTGCTGCGCCGTCCTTTGCGGGAAAGCACCCGAAAATCTGGTAAAATAAATATTTTTCATATGGAGCTGCCAATGAGTTTCAAATCACAAGTCACAGGATTTCAGAGGAATTTCTGGATCGCGAACGTCATGGAGATGTTCGAGCGTCTGGCGTTTTTCTCGGTGCGTGCAGTCCTTCCGCTCTGGATGATAGCGACTGCCGACAAACACGGTCTCGGACTTACCTTCACTGAAAAAGGGCTTATTTTCGGTGTCTGGGCTGCGTGTCAGAGCCTTATCCCGATGCTGAGCGGCTCTTTTGCCAACTATCTCGGCTACCGCAAAAGTCTTTACATCGCTTTTACCACCAATGTTTTCGGCTACATCCTGATGGCTAACGCTGCGGGTTTCTGGAGCATGATGGTCGCAGGCATCGCGGTCGGAACGGGAACCGCCATTTTCAAGCCGCCGATTCAGGGAACCGTCGCAAGTTCTGTAACTGAGGAAAACAGCTCTGTCGGATACGGGATCTTCTACTGGGTCGTAAATATCGGAGGTCTTCTCGCCCCGATCATGGCGAGCACTCTGCGCGGAAACGATACCGACGGCTACACGTGGAGCTACGTTTTCTACGCGGCGGCGATAGTCACTGCCCTCAACTACATTCCGGCAACTTTCTTATTCAAAGAGCCCGATAAATTAAAGGCAACAAAGTCCGCAAAAGATGCGCTCAACGACACCTGGACTGCGCTGAAAGACAAGGATTTTATGATTTTCCTCCTTATTTTCAGCGGTTTCTGGCTTATGTTCATGCAGCTTTGGGATCTTTACCCGAACTTCATCGACCAGTGGACCGACAGCCGCGCTCTGGCAAAGATCCTGCCGTCGTTCATGACCGATAACGGCAGCGTCAAGGCTGAGCAGTTCATCAACATCAATTCGCTCTGCATCGTTCTTTTTGTCGTTCCGTGGAGCGTAGTCACGGGCAAATTCCCGCGCCTTGTCGCGATAACTGCTGGAATATGCCTCACGACTGTCGCCTTTTTCTGCGCCGGGATCACGATGGCAGGCGTTGTAACGGCGATCTGCATAGCGTTTTTCAGCCTCGGCGAAATGACCTGCTCGCCCAAATTCAGCGAATACATCGGCGTTAACGCTCCTGCTGACAAAAAAGCTCTCTACATGGGGCTTTCCAACATTCCGTTTGCGGTCGGCTGGATCGTCGGAAACGTCGTTTCGGGCCCGCTTTACGACGCTTTCGCTAACAAACTTCAGATAACGAAGCAGTATCTTCTCGATGTAAAAAAAGTCCCTCTTGAGACCCTCGTGAAAGTCGTCGACGACTACAAAGCTGCGAACCCTGACAATCTTTTGCCTGAAACTATCGCAAAAATGAACGTCGACACATTCGACTTTTTCCCGTATTTTCAGGAACTTACAGGCCTTGACAAATACGCTGCCAACCAGCTTCTCTGGGATGCTTACGCTCCGTGGAAAATCTGGATCGTCCTTTCATCTTTCGGCATTCTTTCTATCGCGGCGATGCTTCTTTACAACCGCCACAAAAGCAAAATAAACGCAAAATAACGACAAAAAACACTGGAAAACGCTTTTTGTTTGTGATAATGAAAAATGTTTGTCGCTTTTTGAACAGACTGGAGTAAAAAATGGTCGTCGAAAACATCAAAATATATGAAAACGATATTTTGTCGGGTAACATTTCACAGCTGAAAACAGTAGTAGAAAAATTTTCGATAAACCGCGAACTTGCCGTAGAAAACGAAAATAACATTTCGATCACATTTTCCGGCATGACATTCGTTGACCTTTCACGCAAGCTTCAGGACGAACAATACAAAACCTGGTTCAAAAAAATGGACGCCGAAATCCCGTATCTGCCGTTTTTTCTCAACGACAAATCGAAAACACTGATGTTTTTTATGCTCGGCAACATAAAATATTCGATCGAAAACAATAAAATCATCCCGGACGAAACAGAAAGAGCTAGCTATATCAAGAAAAAGACCTATGAAATCCGCAATTTCTGCTTTCCGCACAACATCAATCCGACTCCGGCGATAAAAAGGCTCAACGGAACTGAAATGCCCGAGCAGAAACATTATTCAATAGAATCGCTTCTTGACAGATTCGGTGCGATAGCTTTTATGACCAGTCAGAGGGAGATCCAGCTTTCGATACTGATAAACCAGCTTCCGTCCGACATTAAACTTTGGGGACCGTTTTACACTGCGCAGGGCTGTGCGCAGCCGTTTTTCACAGTTTTCATGCAGGAAAACGAGGAGAATATCGAGGAACACAAAGCTGTGATCATCTCTTCGTCCGCCGAAATCGAAGAATCTCTCGACAGAAATCCTTCGGTTACGGTCGTCGTTCTGACCAAAGCCGAAAAAGGGCTTGAGCTCTGTCTCGAACTGGAACGGAAATCAGAGAATCTCACAGTTGACGAGCTTCAGGCAAACAAACGGCAGATCATAGAAAAATACACAAAAAATGCCGTAAACAACGAAGAATCCCGGCAAACCGCCGCCGAAGAACAGCAGTCTGAAACCGAAACTCCGGATGAAAACGCAGAAAACGAAACCGAAGAACCGGATAAAAAAGTCTTGTCGGAGGCTACGACACTGCCGCTTGCCGTTGAAACTTTAGAAAATCAGCCGGAACCGGCGGAAAAAGTCGAAGAAAAAGAGAAAAAAGAAGAAAAACAGGAAGAAACGGAAGAAAAAATCCCTGAAAACGAAACTAATGAAGAAAAAATCGTCCGTCTGGAGCAGAAAATCGCACAGCTTCAGGAAAAAATCGAAAAACAGGCGAAACTTATAGACGATTACGAAGAAGAAGTGAACAAAAAACGCTCGCTCAAAGGTTTTTTCAAAAGGTTTTTCAGTTGACAACGGTAATTTTCAACGGAACGGGCTCGTCGACCGGAGTCCCGCAGCTTTTCTGCGACTGCGATGTCTGCAAACTGACCGACGAGCGCAACCGTCGCACCCGCTTTTCTATGACTTTGATCGAAGACAAAACGGTTTTACAGATCGATTTTCCCTATGAAATCAGGCAGCAGCTTTTAAAATCGCGCGTTTCGCACATTGACGCCGGCTGGCTGACGCATGCCCACAGCGACCACTTCGCCGGAATCGATGACATGAGGATGGCTTCGTTCAGAAAAGAGGAGCCGCTCCCGTTTTTCCTAAGCCGCGAAACTTTTGAAATCGCGCAGCAGCGTTTCCCATATCTTTTTTTCGAAAACGAATATCTTCCGAGACCGTTTTTAAAGCCGGTTTTTGTCGAAAAAGAGCCGGTTTTATTCAAGAATATGGAAATTCTGCCTATCCGCCACAAACACGGCGAAACTGTTGTCACAAGTCTCCGCTTCAAAAATTTTGCCCTTCTAGCCGACATAAATTCAATAGATCCATGCGAACTCGATAAGGCCAAAGGGGTAAAACTGCTTGCTATTTCTTCCACAGTCTGGAGAAAGAAACACCCTACTCACTTCAGTTTTGAGGAAATTCTCGACATAATCAAATATCTTTCACCGGAAAGAGCCTATCTAACCCACATGAACCATACTTTCGATTACGAGGAAACCCTGAAAAAACTGCCGGAAAACGTCCTGCCTGCTGTTGACGGACTAATGGTTGAAATATAATCAATATGTTGCCGTCCCTAGATTCCCCAGATTCCCGAATTTTTCGGCATGAGGTCTGTTATTTCCTCAAATTATTGATTCTTTTTTGAAGACTGGGATGCGTTGAAAAGAGTTTTAAAAGGAAATTTGTTTTAGGCGAATAGATGAACATATGCGCTGTCGAGGGTGAAACCGCGCTTCCGCGCTGTTCTTCGACGATTCTTTCTTCCGTGCCGGAGATCCTGCTCAGGGCATTGACGAGGTATTCGCCGCTTCCCATAAGTTTTCTGCTGTAATCGTCCGCCATGTATTCCCGCGAGCGGCTGATCGCGGCCTGAACGAGCATCGCTGTGACCGGAGCCAGGATCACGACGAAAAGCCAGCCTAAAACGCTGCCGTTGTCGCGGTTGTTTCCTCTCATAAAAAATCCGCCGCCCCATCTCGCAATTGTCGCTATCCACATTATCGCCGAAGCCATCGCGGCGACGATCGTCTGGATCAAAATGTCGTAATGTTTAACATGCCCGAGTTCATGTGCGATTACTGCTGCGACCTCGTCATGCGGAAGGGCGTCAAGAAGCCCCTGCGTCACGGCAACGACCGCGTGTTTCGGGTTCCTGCCTGTCGCGAAAGCGTTGGGCTCCGCGATCGGAACGATGTAAAGCTTAGGAATAACCGGAAGTTCAGCCGAAGAAGCCAGTTTGGCGAGAGCTTCGTGAAGCCAAGCGTACTGATTCAGGTCAGCAGGCCGTGCGCGGTAAGAGGCCAAAACGATTTTGTCGCTGAAAAAATAGCTGAAAAAATTGAAAACAAGTGAAAACACAAAAAAAACCAACGCGCCGTCAACTCCGCCGATCACATAACCGACAAAAACGAGAAAAACCGACATCAGCGCAATCAGAAATCCGCTTTTGATGATGTTGAGCATTAAAAACCTCCTAAAACTCTGACCCCTCATACAACCTGGGTTGCCAGCCCCCCTGCTTCAGCGGGGCCTTGATTAATATTAGTGTCTTTACCGTTTCCAGCCACTCCCTAAATTCCCTAAATTCCCTAGATTCCCTAGACACCCTAAACTCCCTTATATTTCCCGAAAACAAAAAAACAACCCAAAATCTGCTAAATATTTGCCTTTTTTCGCGCAAACATTAAAAATTCACGGTTTTTGTCGAGGCTGAGATGGAAAAAACGATTCGTGAAAAATTCAAAGAAAGTTTCAGGCGGATAATTTCCGGCACCGGTTTTGAAGGAAAACATTTTTCGGTGCTGGTCGCATGCTCAGGCGGAGCGGATTCACTTGCAATGCTGATTTTACTTAATGAAATAAAGGATTTATTTGATTTTTCACTTTCTGCAGCATATGTCGATCACAAACTTCGTGCAGAATCATCAGATGAAGCGAAATTTGTTGACAAAATTTGTCAAGATCTTGAAATCACTTGTTTTTCTTTGCAGTTTGAAGACGACTTCTGGCAAAATGAAGAAAAAAATGTCGAGGAACGGGCGCGCATTAAACGCTACGAACTTTTGTTTAATTTAGTAAAATCAAATAATTTCAATATGCTGGCGACGGCCCATCACCTTGATGACCAGGTCGAAACTGTTCTTATGCGGATTCTTGACCGCGGAACCGGACTCAAAGGTTTAGGTGGCATAAAATCAATAAATCCAAGCTGCGATTTTTTATCGAATTCCGAAAACAATGATTTTTTCGTTGTCCGTCCGATGCTTGAGATTTCTAAAAATGAAATTTCGACCTTTATGCAGGGGCGACAATTTTTGTCAGATCCCTCAAATTATTACACAAAATACCGCAGAAACTACTATCGTCACAAAATAATTCCCTCCCTTGACGCACTTCTGCCTGGAATTCCGTACAAGGAAAATATTGCCAGACTTGCTGAAAACGCCGCACGCGAAAGCGAAATCCTCCGCGAAATGATGGACAGTTTCTGGCGGGATCTGGTGACAAAAAATGTCACAACAGAAATTGTCATCCCAAGAAATTTAATAAAATCACACTGTTGTGATTTTTGGCTCACTGCCTTTTCATACCTTTTTTCGTCAACGGCAGTTTTTGACAGCGCGCAGTTTCACCGGTCGCCCTCGACAAAAACATTGAAAGATATAGTCGATTTTATATTCAAAACCGATCCCGGCAATACAGATTACAATCCGTTTGTGTTTGAAAGGACAAGAGACGGTGTTAAAATTCACCAATAAAATTAAAACGTTTTTGTAGAGACGTCATACTATGGCGTCTCTACTCCTTAAATTTCCCAGACACACCAGAATTACAGAATACCGGATTTTTCAGTTTCCGCGATCTCACCGAGATAGGCCGCCTGCATTTCGGGCTCGACCGAAGCCAGATCAAAACGCCTTACCGTAGCCGCCGCATTCTGCGCATAAAAATCACAGAGCGCACGGTCGTTTTTCAGTTTAAGTATGGCATCAGCGAGATCTTGCGGTCTGCTTTCGACGATCTCTCCGCTTTTTCTGTTTTCTACAAGATCGGTATTGCCGCGGATTTCCGAACAGACCACCGGAACACCGCACGCCATTGCCTCCATCAGCGCGACAGGCAGACCTTCCTGAAGAGACATAAAAACAAAAAGATCGGATGCTGCGCAGAGCTCACCGATGTCTTTCCTGTAACCCAAAAAACGGACATGATCGGAAATGCCTAGACTTTCCGCCTTTTCTTTCAGTGTTTTTTCAAGAATTCCGCTGCCGCATATAAGAAACTGAATACCGTTCAGCCCGCATTTTTTCTTCAGTATAGCAAGTGCTTCAAGAGTAAGGACATGATTTTTGCGCTTGATAAGTTCCCCAACAGAAAGAATAATAAAATCAGATCGTTGCGCACCAAGCTCCACTCGTTTTGCTTCCCTGCCGCATGCAATTTGTCCCAGTTTGTCAATGTTGACCCCCACACCGGGAACATAAATAACTTTTCCTGCCCTGAAATCCTCCGCCCGTTTGAAATCTTCTTTGTTTATCGTTATCAGAAGATCGGTTTTACGGGCAAGCTGCCGCTCTACAGGATAATAGAACAGCCAGTTGAAAAGCGGCGCACCTTTATAAAAATGGAAGCCGTGAGCCGTGTAAATCACCCTGATTTTGTGCTTTTTCCTAAGACCTGATGCCGCAAGTCTTCCAAGAACACCGCCCATCGGCGTATGGCAGTGAAGAATATTGTATTCATTTTCAAGCAGAAGTTCCTTGAGTTCACTGTATGCGCGCAGATTTTTCAGGCTGAAAGGCGACCTAGCGATGCTTATTGAATACTGGTTGTCGCAGTCGGGCACAGTCTCTTCTCCAGCAGAACAGTAATCGACCTGCCAGCCCTGCTCCCTGAACCAGCGCATATACGGAAGATTGAATTTCGAAAAATTCGCAGTATTGGAAAGAAAAAGAATTTTTTTCATGCAAAAACCCGTAAAAACTGCCGGCGGAGCCTTTTCCGCACAGCCTAAACACAATAGAAGTGTAATAATTTGATCTTATAATGCAAAAAAAACAAATTTCGGAATATCATTCCAGGATCCCTGTTTCTTTGAGCAGGTTTTCCGTGTCGTATTCCGCGAGTTCCTTGCGGTAACCGTTTTTGATTATGTGGTATTCGCCGGTGAAGCTATCGAATTTTTTCATTACGCTTCCGAGCTCTGTGTAATGGCGGATCGTCATTTCAAGAGTTTTGTCATTAAAATCAACGACTTCCAGGATTTCTTTTGCCGAATCGTAGTCAGTTTTTTCGAAAAATTTCACGCGGTATGTGCTTGAAGGAAGAGTGCGCAGGATTTTTTCCGCTTTTTTGATCTTTTCACGGTCACAGAAGGCAAAAGTAAGGAATTTTATTCCGGAATTTTCGAGGATAGAGTTGAGTTTTTCAAGAGTTTCCTTTTCGTTGACTTCTTCGGTGAGCCAGACTGTGCCGAATTCCTCGTCAACTTCGACTCCGACCGGTGCCGGAAACGCTAAATTGAAACGCGGCATGGGGTGGAAACCGTCGGAATAGAGGATCTTGAGATCGCTCAGAGTGAGGGCTTTGAAAAGAAATGAAACAAGGTCAAGGTGCCCTACACTTATCGAATTTCCGTGTTTCGAAAGCGAGAAAATGTATGGGAAAGAGTTGTTTTTATTGTTTTTTTCGGGAATTTCAAAGGTTTCGTTCTCGTCAAGCGCCTTTCCGGTGAATTTGAGCGGTCTGATCTCCTTGAAATCGCATGCGCCGCACTTGTTGCAGATACCTGTTTTCGCGCAGTCAGGCGTTTCCTGAAAATTGAACGCTTTTTCGCGCTCTTTCAAAAGAAATCTGCGGTCGATCCTGAGGTCGATATGCTCGTATGGAAGCGGCTTGTCCAGCGGTTTTTCAATGTAAGTGCTTTCAGGGTCGATCCCTGCGTAAGCCATGCCTTCGTCCCAGAGAGCCGGATCGAAACTTTCATCTTCAGTCTGCAGGCCTTTCATGTTTTTTGCAACAAATTCAATGACTTTGCCGTATTCGCGCCCTGCACGGCTGAGGTATCCTTCGACTGTGCTGATCTCCTGATCGTGCCATGCGAGTTTCAGATTCCTTATGCCGCGGAGATTTTCGATTATGATTTTCTGCTTAGCCTTGATCTCAGCAGGACTCGACATTTTTTCCCACTGGAAAGGGGTGAAAGGCTGCGGCACAAAAGTCGAGAAACTTGCGCTTATCATTGCCTTTTTGCCGAATCTTTTCACATAGTTGCACATTTTTTTGACAAGGTCTACCGTTTCAAAAAGGTCGGCTTCCTCTTCAAGCGGAAGTCCCAGCATGAAGTAGAGTTTCACAGCCTGCCAGCCGTTTGAAAATATCGTGTTGAGGGCGTTCAGCAGATCTTCCACGCTGTTGCCTTTGTTTATCATTTTCCTGAGCCTGTCGCTTCCCGATTCGACTGCTAAAGTAAAGCCCACTTTGCGCCCTTTTCTTATCGCGCGGGTGATTTTCGGGGTGATCGTCTCAGTCCTGAGGCTTGGCAGAGAAACCGAGATCCGGCGGCTGTAGCGGCTGTAGGAGCGGACTAAAATATCCTCGATCTCGCTGTGGTCAGCAGCCGAAAGCGAAAGGAAACCCGCCTCGTCATATCCTGAGGTCCGCACAACTCTGTCAAGGATTTCGCAAATATTTTCAGCACTTTTCTCTCTGTGCGGGCGGTAGAACATACCAGCCATGCAAAATCTGCACCCTCTCGTGCAGCCGCGCATGATCTCGATCGTGAAACGGTCGTGGATCGTCCTCATCGCAAAGATCGGAGCATCAAAAAGCGAATCGGGGTCGTAGTTGAGATCCTTTAGAACCGCTCTTCTTGCTTCAAAACCCGAAAGCGAGCCGTCGGGATTGATTTTGACAGAGTTTTCATCGTGTTTCGACGGAATATAGATTGCCGGGATTTTGGAAAAAGCCTCGATTCTTTTCTGTTTTTCCTTAATATTTTCAAGTATATCCATAAATTCTTCAGCATAAGGCTCAAACTCGCCGATTGAAACCGCGTCGATGAAATCAGCCATCGGCTCCGGGTTGCACATGACTGGTCCGCCAGACCAGATTATCGGATAATCACTTGAATTTATTCTATCTTTTGAATGGATAGGAATGCCTGCGATATCCATGATTTTAAGAAAATCGGGGTATTGCAGCTGATACTGGAACGAAACCGCAATGATGTCGAAATCGCGGTAATTCACCCCGTGCATCATCGAAGTGAGCCCGCCGCTCGACTTTGCCTCCTCAAAAACATCCTTCTGCGGCGAAAAACCGAAATCGACAAGAAATCCGCGGCGGTTAAAGAGCGAATAGAGGATTTTCACCCCCGTGTGGCTCTGCGCCATCTCGAAAAGATCGGGAAAAAGTATCAGAACCTTCGGCTTGTTCGGATCGGTTTTCACCTTTACAGGCTCGATAAACGGGGCAAAATAACGCCCGGGCTTTTCGATCCTGCGCAGAAAAGAAGTTATGAGTTTCAAAATATTCTCCTAAAACATGAATGTTTTCAGCAATTTACACAATTTCTTCAATTAAAAGAACTCTTGTCAAAAAACGGCAACACTTTAAGGAAAATTGTGGAAAATGCAAGAGTTTGCACCGGCAGTTTTCGAGTTAAATCAGTGGGTTTTTAAAGTTTTTTCAGTGCTTCATCAACGCTGATTGCCGGAATTTTAGAGTTTTTGAAATCTTTGAGATTTTCGGTAACGATGTAATCAAGATCGGCGTTCTCAGCACTTTTCATCTGCAACCCGTCTTCGAGATCGAAAAATGCCGGATCGTTTAACGATTCAAGAAACAGATCTCTATTTTCGGTAAGAATAGTGAAATTATTCACCATAATCAGAATGAATTTTCTGCGGATTTCAGGCGAACGGTGATACTTTCGCAAAATATAAAAAACATCTGTAAGCGAATGAGATGTGACATAGCCTTCAGTCATATTATCAAACAGGCATGACTGTACAAGATGCTTTGCTTCCGTATGCTTAGAATTT
>DBYC01000005.1 GCA_002310035.1 bacterium UBP6_UBA1196 | reverse complement strand
AAGAAAACACCTTCCACTGGCGGCAAGGCCGTGCGGACAAAAAAATCTATTTTTTCTTCTGTTTTGCTCACCCGATTTTCCAAACGCTCAAACCTTTGGTTTATGGAATAACCTTTAAGAAGATAGTCTTTCAACACGCGGTTTGCCCAGCGGCGGAACTGTGTTGCAATCATTGATTTCACGCGGTAGCCGAGCGAAATAATCATATCGAGATTGTAAAATTTTGTGTTGTATGATTTTCCGTCTGCCGCAGTTATTCGGAAATTCCGAACAACTGAATTTTCATCAAGTTCGCCTTCATCAAAAATGTGCCTGATATGCTCGCTGATATTTGCCTTACTGCTTTGATAAAGTTCGACGAGTTGAGCCTGCGTGAGCCAGACAGTTTCTTCTGCCATTCTGACTTCCAAATGGATGGTATCATTCGGCTGATACAAAACTATTTCGTTTTCTCTAAAATCAAATTGATTAGTTGTGTTGTTTTGCATATCATTATCCAATCGAACAGTTTTAACAAATTAAGAATATTAATTTTCTAATATATATCAACAAAAAATTTCATCATTAAGAAAATCACATCGTTTGGTCCAATCTTGAAGTAAATAATTTTGACTTTTACTGCAAATATCACAATTCTCGCCTGTGTTTGAAACGGAGGAGCCGATGACCGACATAATCTGCGTCACAAACAGACATCTCTGCGAAGATGATTTTTTTGAGAGAATTGAAAAAATCACTGCGAGCGGAGTAAATGCAATAATTCTGCGCGAAAAGGATCTTTCTGAAAGTGAATATTCTGATCTGGCCAAAAAACTGGTTGAAATTTGTGAGAAACACAAAATTGAAGCGATCCTGCATACTTATGTCGATGCTGCGATCGAGCTCTCTGTAAAATCGATCCATCTTCCGCTCACTGTTTTCCAAAGCTTGAGCGGCGAAAAAAAGAGCTTTTTCAGAAAAATCGGCGTTTCGTGTCATTCCGTTGAAGATGCTCTCATGGCTGAAAAAGCAGGCGCGTCATACATCACTTTCGGGCATGTTTTTGTGACGGATTGCAAAAAAGGACTCGAACCGAGAGGACTTGACGCTTTAAAAAAAGTTTGCAAAGCGGTGAAAATTCCGGTTTACGCGATAGGAGGGATCGATAAACAAAATATAGATTCCGTGATAGAAGCCGGTGCTGCCGGCGCCTGCATTATGAGCGGTTTTATGAAAGGTGATAACTGGAGCTGGAAATGATTAGAAAAATCTCTTTTTTGCTACTTGTTTTTATTTTTGCCGCGTGCAGTCAGCCTGCCAAGCCGAAAGAAGAAAGTGAAGTTCCGTGCAAAAGGATCGTCAGCACGGCTCCCAGTATAACAGAGACGCTTTTTGAACTCGGGCTTGGTGAAAATGTTATCGGCGTCACAGAAAACTGCCGTTATCCGGATGAAGTTAAAAGCAAAGCAAAAATCGGAAAAGCTTTTTCAATAAGCAGCGAAGCGGTGATCGCTCTTCGACCTGATGTAGTTTTTGTTCTCAGCGCATACAGCGGGCTTGCGGCAAAAATGGAAGCTGCCGGAATGAATACAGTTGTTCTTGAACAGTCGAGCATTCAGGGTTTCGTCGATTCGATAGATGTAGTGGCAAAGCATTGTAAAATCGGGGAGAAGGGGAAAAATTTAAAAGCTAAATTCGAGCCTTATCTTAAAAAATCCGAAAAAGAGGGAGAAAAAAAGAAGATACTCATTCTTGTCGGACGCGATTATGAAAGCAATTCAATAAAAGACGCATATGCTGTAGGAAATGACAATTTTCTCAATGAAATCATAGTCTTGACCGGTGCGCAAAATGCTTATGACGGAAATATGGCTTATCCTAAAATCCAGCTTGAAGGAATTCTTGCGCTCGATCCTGATATCGTTATAGACATAGTCACAGCTCCTGACCTTACACCGGAAAAGCTTGAATTTATCAAAAAAAGCTGGTCAAACCTCGATATAAACGCCGTAAAAAACGGCAGGGTTTTCATCAAAACCGAGGATTTCTGGAGTTTGCCGGGACCTCGTTTTGTTAAAATTATTGAGGAAATAAGAAAAATTTTGGCAGAATAGAAAAAAATGCACCCTGCGGAAACCGATAAAAAACCGGAAGAAAAAAATAAAAAAAACGAAGCACTTGATGATTTCACTTTTGTTCTGGACAGTGTGGATCTCAGACAGTATGTGCCGTATCACGACACTAGAATTGATTTCAGCAGGCTGGAAAAAGAGATCCCCGAAAAAATCAGGCAGATGCGTCTGCTTGCCTCGGGAAACATGACAAATATTTACGATTTTACTCTCCGCAAGGCCAGGATCTTTTATGTCCAGGCTAAATTCATGGAGGATTACGAGGAGGACGATCTTCCATGGAATGAGGAAGTGCGCCTCTATGCACCTTCTTATCAGGATCTAAGCAATAAACAGCTCCGCGGATACTTCACATGGAGGAGCAGGATCAGAAAAGGGGAGTATGAAAAAAACGCCGACGCGTTCGCATACATCTATATTTTTGAACTTTTAAACGGGATCGGTGTGCAGTCGCCGGAAGAAAGCATAGAAAAACTGCTTGAATTTGAAAAAAAATATGCCGGAGAAACTGCTCACAGTATGTTGATGCAGCGTTTTATCAGGCAGTGGATTTTTGAATTCGCCGTCGTGAACGGAATGGAAAAAGAGAGGCTTCTTTGTTACGCAGACCCGGAAGATCTGAAGCGGGATCATGTGATAACGGTTCTGAAAGAGCCTGAAAAATATGAAAACCGAGAAATATTCGAGGCTATGTGCGCAGTTGCCGGGAAAAAATATTTTTCTTCTTCGGTAGTAAAAAAACTAGGAAAAGAGGGAATGGATTATTTTGCCGGAGCGTGGAAATTTGCCGCTGATCATGCCTTGCTAAACGGCAGAAATTTGTTTGACAAATGTTTCGGGACATTCGGAAAACGCTCGTTCTATCCGCTGAACGGCACTTTGTATTATCCGAAAAACCAGGAAAGATCAGCGGATCATGCTTTGAACGAGTGCAGGATCTTCAGTTACGATCCCGATAGTGAAAGCTGGTATCTTGCAAGTTACAGAAAAACTGTTGCCGGAACGGAAGCCTTTTCAGAATTTATGCGGTGTGCCGACAGACTGCTCAGGGTTTACCTGAAAACCGGTCGGGAACTTCAGGAAAAACAGGATGAAAAATGGGCCGTTCCTCTGATAAATTCCTTTATCGAAGCTGACAGACTGGCGAAAGAAGAGGCCAAAAAAGTAAAAGTTTCAATTGATTTCTCTAATTTGAACAAAATCAGAAGCGATGCCGTCAAAACATGCGACTCGCTCCTTACCGAAGAAGAAAAAACTGAAACTGCCGATGAAGTTTTAACAGAAAAAACAGAGATCCCGCACGAAGAAAATTTGCAGAAATCGCCGGAAATTCCGCTGGATGCGACACAGCTTGAAATTCTGAAAGCTCTGCTTGACGGCAGATCGGTTGCCGGAATAATCGCAAAGCATCACGGCATGCCTGAAATATGTGCCGACAGCATAAACGAAGCATTTTTCGATGAAGTAGGGGACAATGTCGTCGAATGTGACGGCAAGGAAATCGTTCTTGTGGAAGATTACCGCGAAGAAGTCGCTCATTTAATCGGATCACTAAAACAGCAAATTCTTGACAAAAGCACTCTGTTTTGAGTAAAAAATCCGCGCAGTAAGGTTTGTTGAGGTGATATGGCAAAAACAGCTTTTATTTTTCCGGGACAAGGTTCTCAATATGCCGGAATGGGACGCGATTTCGTCGGTAATTTTCCAGTATTTTCGAGAGTTTTTGAAGAAGCATCCGACAGACTTGACTTTGATCTTCTCGAAGTCGTGATGAATGGAACGAATGAAGACCTGATGCGGACGGAAGTTACGCAACCGGCACTTCTCACTGTTTCTGCCGCAATTTTCAAGGTCATTACTCAAGATACAGGACTTTCAGCTGATTTCGCGGCTGGCCTCAGTCTTGGCGAATACACCGCGCTTGTCTATGCCGGAGCTTTAAATTTTGCCGATGCTGTCATAATAGCGAAAGAACGTGGCAGAATAATGCAGGAAGCAGTTCCTGAAGGTGTCGGCGCAATGGCTCCCATTGTCGGTCTCGGATATGATGAAGTTTCTGAATTCCTTAAAGAAATAAAAGGTTCAGGCGTCGTTGAAATTTCAAATTTCAATTCACCGTCTCAGGTGGTCGTTTCGGGGAATGTCGAAGCGGTCCAGGCGGCAGTGGATCTGATCAAAAAAAGTTGCAGAGTCCGTGCCGTTTTTCTTCCTGTGAGCGCCCCTTTCCACACATCGCTGCTACGCGGTGCATCAGTGGAATTTGAAAAAATACTCAATGATTACAGTGTGTCAGAATTGAATAAAACTGTGGTTTCAAATGTCACTGCCAGACCTTATGCCGACTCTTCCGAAATAAAGCCTGCTTTGGTAAAACAGTTTTACAGCACTGTTCTCTGGAAGCCGTCAGTCGAATTTATGATAGAAAACGGAGTCAGGAATTTTGTTGAAATCGGTCCGGGGACTTCACTTTCAGGGCTAGTCAGAAAAACAGCCGCCGCTCTCGGTGCAGAAGTAAAAATACAAAATGTAGAAAATATGGAAACATTTAAAAATTTGGAACTATAGGAGAAACCTATGTATTTCGAAAAAATTGCCGATGTCGTCAGAAGTCATCTCTCACTTGACGAAAGCATTCAGATCACCCCTGAAACTTCACTTAAGGACATGAAGATCGACTCTTTGGATGTTATTGAAATCATTATGAAAATTGAAGATTGTTTCGAAATCGAGATTCCTGACGAAAAATTGAATGAATTCCGTAATCTTGGTGATATAGCGGAGTATATCAAATCTGTAAAAGAATCCTTATGAGCGGATCTTCCGAAAAAAGGCGCGTCGCGGTCACGGGGATGGGGTGCGTTACCCCTTTCGGTATCGGCAGGCATACTTTTTTTGATAATCTTATTGCCGGAAATCCGGCAGTTTCGCTGATTTCTTCTTTCGATACATCCGGTTTTAAAACAAAAATCGCGGCAGAAATAAAAAATTTTGATCCTGATCCTTACTTTCCAAAAAGCGAAACACGCAGAATGAACCGTTTCACGCAATTTGCAGCTGTCGCCGCGAAAGATGCCATTATCGATTCCGGTATCGACCTCGAAAAGCTTGATAAAAACCGCTTCGGAATAGTTCTTGGAACCGGTTTCGGCGGAATTTCGACGACTCTTGAACAGCACAAAATCCTGCTTGAGCGCGGAGCGAACCGGGTCTCGCCGTTTTGCGTGCCGATGATGATTCCGAATATGGCAGCCGGGACTCTTTCGATTCTTTTCGGCGCGAAAGGGGTAAACGAGACAGTTTCGACAGCATGCGCTTCATCATCCCATGCGATTGCAGCAGCGGCAAGACTTATTCAAACCGGGGAAGCCGATGTCATGATCTGCGGCGGAAGCGAAGCCCCGCTGAATCCGCTTGTTCTGGCGGCATTTTCATCGATGAAAGCCCTTTCTGTGAGAAACAACGAGCCGGAAAAAGCTTCAAGACCTTTTGACAAAAACCGTGACGGATTCGTTATGGGTGAAGGAAGCGGGATACTGATCCTTGAATCCTTTGAACACGCAGTTTCCAGAAATGCCAACATTTACGCTGAGCTGGCTGGCACAGGAAGTTCAGCCGACGCATTTCATATAACTTCGCCGGATCCCGACGGAACAGGTGCAAAAAACGCAATGAAATCGGCACTTTGTGAAGCCGGCATTTCCAAAGTCGATCTGATCATGGCGCACGGAACAGGAACTCTGGCAAACGATACGACTGAAACAAAGGCTATAAAGGCGGTTTTCGGTGAAAATGCATATAAAACCCCGGTCGTTTCAATTAAATCGATGCTCGGCCACACTTTGGGTTCGGCTGCGGCATTTGAAGCGATCGCGGCAGTTTCTTCAATAATTTCAGGAGTTATCCCTCCGACGATCAATCTGGAAAATCCTGACACGGAATGCGATCTTGACTATGTTCCCAATTTCGCAAGAAAAGCCGAAACAAAAATCGTTTTAACAAATTCTTTCGGATTCGGCGGGCAGAATTCCGCACTGGTTTTCAAAGCGGCAAAATAAATCAAAGATTAACTTTCAGCCCGATCCATGGCGTAATGCCGGCGGTACCGTATTCAACAGAGTAGGCATAGTCGTCATTGTCAAGCATGTTTTCTATTTTTGCGAATATCGTCACAAAGCTATTGATTTTGTATGAAACGGCAAAATTGAGGATCACAAAATCATCGGCAGTGATAATATAAGGCGTTTTCGGGTAATTATAGACCTCGTCTTTGCGTTCGCCTACATAGTTGAGTTCGAGAGAAATATTAAGAATTTTCTCATAGTTATAATTTAAAACTGCATTGAACGAGTGCTGCGGACGCATAAGTGTCGGAGTTTTCGCCTTGTATTTTTCCCCTTTATATTCAACGACTTTGTATTCCTGCATTTTGAAAATCCAGGTGTATGCGCTTCTGAGGCTCACTCCCCAGAACGGTTTTGTGTGAAAAGCGATTTCGAGCCCGTGGTTTTCAATTCTGTATCTGTTCGAATATATTCCGCTTTTATCAAGATCTATGTTGTTTATCTTGAGTTCGTAAAAGTAACCTGCCTCAAGCAGGATCTTCCTCTCTACAAAATACTGTTGTATTGCTCCGTCGAATCCGTAGGCTGTTTCCGGTTTCAATTCCTGATATAGGTTGGCATAGCGGCTAAAACGCTGGAAAAGAGTAGGTGTTTTCGTTCCGCGGGCAAACCTTGCCTTGAAACCGAGCTCGATCGGCGTTTCATAGGCCGCGCCGACTGAAAATGTGGGTTCAACATTCTTTTTTGTCTCGTTCGGAAGCGCTTCGTCGGTATCCTTGTCAAGAAGCGAAATCTGGTAAAAGTTGGTCTGGAGACGTCCGCCGGCATTAAGTTCCAGCTTGTCCAGAGGTTTGAAGATGTTAAACGCGTAAATGTCCAGATTTACATCGGGATTGGGAACAAAATCCATGTTGAAATAGCGTCCTGCCGAATAATCCTCGTAGTCGGCAGTTCCGGATTCCGTACTGAAATCAAGCCCGGTGACGAGTTCATACCACTCGACAGGGTTCACGCTGTTTTTCCAGTTGGCGGCAAAGGTCATTGAGCGGTATCGGCTTTTTAAATCACCAGCCATTCTGCCGGGATCGGCCGGATCCTTGTCTCCCAGAGAGCTTAGAAGCATTGAGACATCGAACTTTAAATTCCATATTTTATTGAATAAATTTGAATCGATGCCAGTCTTTAAAAGCACATTTCCGTTCAAAAGATTCCGGTTTGGATCGTCCATTCCGAGTCCTGGACCGTCATCGATTTCAGCCTTCGCAACATTGCCGCGCAGTATTATTTCCCATGTGTTGTCATTATTTATGTCGATTCCGCCGCGGAAATAGAGCGAACCTTTGATCACAGAATCGTTTTCCGGTGTTTTAGTATAGAGATTTTCCTTTATATCCTTGTATGAATCGGCCATTGAAATTCCTTTAGTGTAGAAAAAAGAGCCGCCGCCGGAATAGAAAAAGCGGTTTTTCGAGCCGCTCAGGTTTGCGCTGACATTTGTCGTGTCGGGAATGTAACGGCTACTGCTCATATCAAGGACCGCTGTCGAAGCAGAAGCCGTGAATTTCGGTTTTCCGTGTCCTTTTTTGGTCTTTATGTCAAGGACTCCGGCGATTGCCCCGCTTCCGAAAAGGACTGGCTGAGGCCCTTTCAAAAGATCGATCTTTGCAATATTTTCAGGGCTCATTGAAAGATCAGCCGCACCGTTGGGACTTAATGGATTGCGCAGTTCCACTCCGTCGACAAGAACAAGAACATCGGCACTTCTGAAACCTCTGACAAAAAGGAACTGCGACTGTCCGGTTCTTCCGTCGCCGTTGACATATACGCCAGTCATCTCCTTGACCGCGTCCCCGGTTGTAACTGATTGTTTTTCCTCTATTTCTTTTGAGTTTACCGATTCCTGCGCCGCTGTTGTGTCACTGGAAGTTTTCTTCTTTCGCGAACCTTTTACTACAATTTTGTTATCATCAGATTTTGCCGGTTTTTTGGATGTTTCTGGTTCTTGTAGAGACGTGCCCTGGTACGTCTCTGTTTCTTGAGACATTTCGTTTTGAGATGTTTCAGGAAACGTCTCTACGTTGGTTACAGGTTCATCGGGAAAAATGGAAAATGTCGAAATGAGAAAAATTGATAAAAATAAAAATCGGAAAACCGGCAATTTTCCCTCCTCGGGGATCTAATGCAATCCGAAACAGCGTATCCGGCTTGGTTTTTAACCTAACGGTTGCGGGACAGCATCGGATTTTCACCGATTTCCGCCGGAATTCGGACAGGCTAAACTATCAATTATCTTTTGTAAGTCAACAAAGTTTCAGCAAAAACAGCTTAAAACTGGACAAAAAAGGCTCTTTTTGTATTATCGCGCGGTTTTACTAAGTTTTTTGGTCAAAGGATATGAAAAAGATTGTTTTTTCGGTTTTGGCATTGATTTTATTTATGTTTTTAGTCAGTTGCGAAGATTCGACGCTTCCAGATCTTCCTGAAATGGACGATTCTCTCGATGTCGATGCCTTTGAAATCGGCGACGAAGACGAAACTTCAGATTCCGAGTCAGAACCTGACAATGAAAACGGCGGAAACGATGGGGATAATCAGGGAACTCCTGACGAAAATCCCGATTCTGAAAGTCCAGATTCCGAAACACCTGATTCAGAGACTTCGGACGAAACTCCTGAAACTCCTGACGAGGAAATTCCGGAGCCGGAAATCGTCGCTTCTCATCTTCTTGTGGCGACTGTCGGCGGCTACGATGTTCCGATGAGCGGTCACGTTTACTATGCAAAAGACGAAAAACTCGACACTTTTAAGGAAATTCCGGTCGACGGAGGAATGGGAAGTTCAGATGGAGCGGATCTTAATCTTGCCGCTTTTACGGAAGGTTTTGCAGTCGTCGGAAGGCACGATTCCTCTTCGCTTTACTTCTTCGGCGAAGATTTTGATTTTAAAAAAGAAATTAAAATAAAATCAGACACTTACATCAATATGCAGGACATGGTTTACAATCCATTCAAAGATGAATTCATCGTTTCGGCATGGAGCCTGAGCAAACTTCAGATCATAAAAAACGATCTTGAAAACATTCAGATCTCGGAACTTGAAATAAGCGACAGCAAATCGGCGACACCTACTAAAATGAAAGTTATAGGCAAGAAACTTTTTGTCGCGCTGCAGAACCTTAATGCCCAGAATACTTCGGAAAAAGGGGAAATCGCAGTCGTTGACCTTAAAAATTATTCAGTCGAAAGGATAGACCTTCCGACAACGAACCCGAACGGAAAAATCGAATACAACGCCAATGTCGATAAAAACCACATCTATCTTACGACGACCGGCAACTGGAAACAAGGTGACGGAGCACTTCTGCAAGTAAATACGGATAATTACGAGGTAAAAAAAGTTCTCAGTGAATCGGAGGAGGAAAACAACATCCTTGACGGCGATTTCGTTGACCTTTCGATTGCCGATAACGGTGATTTCTACATTATTTTTTCAAACAACATCCTGAAAAACGAAAACACTCTTCTGCTTTACAAGCCGAAAGAAGGAAAAATTTCGAAAATAGACTCGAACATCAACGCTTTTGCGGCAAATCCTATAGATTTCAGCACGCTTACTGGAAAAATTTATTACTTTGTTGACGAAGAATCGAATACTTACCTTAAATCTCTTGATACGAAGGCCGGAGGATCTGAAAAAATTCTTCTTGATTTTGGCCCGGCCGCTTTGAGAGTGAAATACGACTACAAGTGAGGAAAAATGAAAGTTGTAAACGGAAATGATTTAACGATCGAAGATGTATGCGATGTCGCGAATAAAAACGAGCAGGTCGCTCTCCCTGAAGATAAAAAATTCTGGGA
>DBYC01000078.1 GCA_002310035.1 bacterium UBP6_UBA1196 | reverse complement strand
ATGTTTCTCAGGCTGACTTTGAACTTCTCCGAAAGCTGGCTCAGCTGTTTTACGAGCTCTTTTCTTCTTTCCTGCGTGAGAGCGGGAACCGGAACTTTTACGACGATGCCGTCATTGCTCGGGTTGAAGCCGATGTTCGCGTTTCTGATAGCCGTTTCGATTTTGTTCAAAGCCGAGCGGTCATAAGGCTGGACGACGATGAGTCTTGCGTCGGGAGTCGTGACCGAAGCCATCTGGTTGAGCGGAGTTTTTGTTCCGTAGTAATCAACAAAAATGCTGTCAAGCAGTTTCGGGGAAGCTTTTCCCGTTCTGTACTGCCCGATTTCGTTTTTGTAGGAATCGATCGACTTGTCGTAATTTGACTTCAAAGTGTCAAAAAAAGCTTTCTGTTCAAACATTTTTCTCTCCTAATATGTAACTAAACTACCGATTTCATCACTATTCAATGCTTTGAAAATATTGCCTTTTTTAAAAATATTTATGATTTTTACCGGCAACTTGTTCTCTTCGCAGAGTGAAATCGCCGTCATATCCATGACTTTGAGTTTTCTCGCTATCGCATCCTGATATGTGGTCTTTTTGATAAATACAGCATCCGCAAATTTTTTCGGATCTTTGTCGTATAAACCGTCGACTTTTGTCGCCTTGACAAGCAGATCTGCACCGATTTCAGCCGCTCTCAGAGCAGCAGCGGTGTCGGTCGTGAAAAACGGATTGCCTGTTCCGGCGCCGAAAATCACGATTTTTCCCTGCTCAAGATGTTTTATCGCTTTCCCGCGGATAAAAGGCTCGGCGACTTTGTTGATTTCGATTGCCGTCATTGCCCGCGAAGGCATTCCGTGCGCTTCGAAAGCAGCTTTCAGGGCAAGAGCGTTGATAACGGTTCCGAGCATTCCCATATGGTCGCCAGTGACGCGGTCGAGACCTGTTTCGGCATTTGCCGTAAGTCCTCTGAAAATGTTGCCGCCGCCGACAACGATCGCGACCTGAACGCCAGATTCGACAACAGGTTTTATCTCGTTCGAAAGGTAGGAAAGAAAATTCTGGTCGATCGGTTTTCCGTCATGTGAAAGCATTGCTTCGCCGCTCACTTTGAGCAATATTCTTTTGTATAGCATCGTCACCTCCTAAAAAAATCATGAAAGTTTAGTCATCGCCCGATTTTTTTCAAGTTTTGACAGTCAGCCTGTTTCCGTTCACAAAGCCGCAAGTCTTCCGTCCCTTATATCGACAAGAATATTGCCGCCTTTTCTGAATCTGCCGAAAAGAATTTCGTCAAGAAGCACTTTTTCAAGTTCCTTGTCGACGACCCTAGCGATTTCACGAGCTCCGAACTCTTTTGAGAAGCTGATCCCAGCAAGATATGAGGCAGCGGAATCGGAAATTTTGAGCGTGATATTCTTTGCAGACAACCGCAAAGCAAGCGCCGACACATTCTTGCGGACGATTTTTTCCGCGATTTCAGGCGTGATCCGCGAGAAGTAAACAATGTGATCAAGCCTGTTCAGAAATTCCGGCATAAATGTGTTTTTGACCGCCTCTTTGAATGCCGAAGTGTTTTCGGAATGTGTTCCGAATCCGCTCATCTTTTTTGAAAATTCACGGTTCCCGGCATTAGAAGTCATTATAATTATTACATTTTTAAAACTTGCCTTTCTTCCTGCGCTGTCAGTCAGAGTCGCATAGTCCATGATCTGGAGAAGCGAGTTGTAGATATCCTGATGAGCTTTTTCGATTTCGTCAAGCAGAAGGACTGAAGTAGGCTGCTTTCTGATAGCTTCGGTGAGAAGTCCGCCTTCCTCGTAGCCGACATATCCTGGAGGCGCGCCGAAAAGTTTCGAAACAGTGTGCTTTTCCTGGTATTCGCTCATGTCGAAGCGGATAAGCGGCATCTCCATTTTATCGGCGAGAACGCGTGCAAGCTCGGTTTTCCCGACGCCTGTCGAACCGACGAAAAGGAACGAGGCGACCGGTTTTTCGGCATTTTTGAAGCCGGCGTAACTTTTCTTGATCGCCCTGACGATCCCGCTTATCGCCTCGTTCTGCCCGTAAATTTCGGAAAGCAGCGATTTTTCAAGCCCTTCAAGCCGTTTCAGGCTGTCGGTGCGGATCCCTGTTTCCGATTTTCCGGTGAAAAAAGCGATTACTTTTTCGATATTTTCAGGTTTTATGAGACGTGTTTTTTTATCGCCCATATTCGCCGCCGCGCCAGCCTCGTCGATCATGTCGATCGCCTTGTCTGGAAGGAATCTGTCGGGAATGTAAAGGGCGGAAAGATCGACCGCAGCGCGCAGAGCCTCGTCGCTGTATCTGACCTTGTGGAATGATTCGTAAGTTTTTGCGATACTTTTCAAAATCCTGAAACATTCGTCTTTCGAAGGCTCGGCGACGTTTATCTTCTGGAATCTTCTTGAAAGGGCGGCGTCCTTTTCGAAAAACTTTCTGTATTCCGAATCGGTCGTGGCGCCGATGAATTTGATTTTTCCGTCACTCAGAAGCGGTTTCAGGATGTTTGAAGCGTCCATTGACGAGCTCCCGGCACTTCCGGCTCCGACAAGATTGTGAATTTCATCAATAAAAACAATAACTTTCTCTTCTTTTTTCAGAGCTTCGGAAAATTTGTTCATAACTCTTTCCAGATCTCCCATGAAACGGCATTCGGAGATGATCTGCGAGAGATTGAGTGCGAGGATCCTGTAACCCTGAAGCTGCTTCGGGACATCATCGGCGGCAATTTTCTGAGCAAGGCCTTCCGTTATCGCTGTTTTCCCGACACCGGGCATTCCGACATGAACAGGATTGCACTTTTTGCGGCGCAGAAGGATCTGGATCGTGCGGTTTATAACGTCTTCCCTGCCGATGACAGGGTCAAGCTCGCCGTTTTTCGCCTTTTCCGTGAGATCCGTCGTGCAGAATTCAAGCACGGAAGGCTGTTTTTCCTCGTTTCCGGGCTCTGCTTGGCCGTTTTCAGGCGTTCCGGAAGTTTCATTCTGCCAGCCGCCGTGTGAAACGGCACTCAGAAGATCGAGCCTCGTGATTTTGCTCGCCTTGAGCAGATTCGACGAAAACGATTTGTCTCCCAGATCGTAGATCGCGACCATCAGATCGGGGATTTCGACCCGCGTCCTCTGCGAACTGAAAACGTTGTTCGCCGCATCAAGAAGGCACATGTTGAGGTATTCCGACGGAATCGCGGAATTGTTTTTCTTCGCGGTTTTCGGGACATATTTTTCCAGATAGTCGCGGAGATTCTGTCTCATTCCGGCGACATCAGCATCTAAATGTTCAAGAATTTCAACAACTTTACGGTTAAAAAGCAGCTGGAACAGAAGATGCTCCGGAGTTATGAACTCGTCGTGATTTTCGGTCGCATCGTCGATCGCCATACTGAAAATTTTTGCCACCTCGTAGGAAAACGGAAGCGACATATTATCCTTTTCCGCCATAACTACTCCTTTTCAACAACACATTTAAGGGGAAAACCTTTCGATTTCGCTTTTCTTTCTACCTGTTCCACTTTGGAAAGCGCAATGTCATAAACATAAGTTCCGGCGACTCCGCGCCCCTGTTTGTGGACTGCAAGCATGATCTTGCGGGCTTCGGCTTCAGTTTTTCCGAAAATATCGATCAGGATTTCGACGACGAACTCCATCGTGGTGTAGTTGTCGTTCAGCATCACGACTTTGTAAAGTTCGGGTTCTTTCAACATAAACATTGATTTTACCGAACTTTTTGACGATTTTTTACTTGAAAAATCCGACATGACAGTCACCTAAAAGACACATATTATTGAAAAAATTATCAGGTTACTTTTTCGAAGCCGCGCGGCGTTTCATAATTTCCTTGTGAAGTGTCCACAAAGTATCCGTGACAGCCTGTCTTGAAGCGATGTTCTTCACAAAAACGGGAAGTGAACCGCCCGGATCGTTGTAAATGTAGTAATCGACTTTGATTTTGTCCGGCTCGACCTGGGTAAATTTGTAATAACCCTTGTTGTCGGCTACGCGGACGAATTTGTCTGTCACAGGATATTTCGGATCGTCGAACGGGACCCATGTTACCGAAACCGAGCCGTCGCTGTTGTCCACACGGCACGATTTGACATAGTAATCGCGGTCGGTTGCCACCGGGACTGAGATCCTGTTGTATGACCAGTCGCATTTGTCGTTCTTTTTGAGGACATCCGAATATGTGATATATTTGAATATCTGCGGATGTTTCAGTCTGTCGAACATAATGTCTACCGCTTCCTGGATCGTTCCCTGATATGTGACTACAGCCTTTACTTCCTTGATTTCGGAGCCTTCATGCTCGCGCTCGAAAAGTTTGAGACCGTCTTTTTCGCTCACAAATTCCCATTTTGCCGCCTTTTTTTCGCTTTTATTTGCGGGATCAGCGGCAAGAACGGGAAAGATCTGCAACAAAAGAATGAAAAGAATAATTATACGCATTTCAAGCCGTTAAAGATATTTGTAAAATGCTTTATATGACAGATATGTGTTGTAAAGGTCAGCTTTCGAAGCGACTTCAAACGGGCTGTGCATCGAAAGGATCGGCGTACCGACATCAAGGACCTGCATGCCGTATTCAGCGATGAACATAGCGATCGTGCCGCCGCCGCCGAGGTCTACTCTTCCGAGCTCAGCTGTCTGCCAGCGTGCGTCGTCTTTGTTGAAAGCTGCTCTGCATTTTGCGACGAATTCAGCGTGTGCTTCGTTGGAGTTTCCTTTGCCGCCTGCACCCGTGAACTTCGTAAGGCAAACGCCCCAGCCTACCTTTCCTGCGTTCATCGGTTCGAAAGCACCTGCCCATTCAGGTTCGATACCTGCATTGACGTCGGATGAAAGGAATCTGCTGTTTGCAAGAGAGTTGATGAGGGTGTTGTAATCGCCTTTTCCGTAAAGGTTTATAAGTTTGTTGACTGCTCTTTCGAGAATGTTGGAGTTTGCTCCGGAATTGCCTTTCGAGCCGATCTCTTCTTTGTCAAAGAACATAGCGAACTTGTTCTCTTTCGTTTTGCCTGCATCGAAAATTGCCTGAAGAGCGCAGTAAGCGCAGATCCTGTCGTCCTGTCCGTGTGAACCGACGAAACTTCTGTCGAAGCCGACATCTCTAGCCTTTCCTGCCGGAACGAGCTGAAGTTCTGCAGAAACGAAATCTTCCTCTTTGAAGCCGTATTTTTTGTAGAGGCAGTCAAGGATAGCGAGTTTTACGCTGTCTTTGTCATATTTGAACGAGTAAGGGATCGAGCCGATGAGAATGTTCATGTTCTCGCCTTCGATGACCTTTCTTGCGCCTTTTTCCATCTGCTCCTGAGCAAGGTGGATAAGAAGATCGTTGATCGTGAAAACAGGATCGTTATCGTCTTCACCGACAACGACATTGATAGTCTTGCCTGCTTCGGTGATGACTACGCCGTGAAGCGCGAGAGCTCTCGTGACCCACTGATATTTTTTGATACCGCCGTAGTAGTGCGTTTTAAAGTAAGCCATATCCTCTTTCTCGTAAAGCGGATAGCCTTTGAGGTCGAGTCTCGGCGTGTCGATGTGCGAACCGACCATGAGCCAGCCTTTTTCGAAATCGGTGTGATTGATTTCAGCGAGAACGCATGCAACGTTGTCGAAATTGATGAAAATCTTCTTGTCGTTCTTTGTTGCGTTTTCGATGTTTTTGTAGCCTTTCGCCTTTGCAAGTTCAAAGATCGTGTTGACAGCTTCACGCTCGGTCTTGGCATCCGTGAGGAATTTTTTGTAACCTTCAGCGAAGTTCATGATCTCTTTCATCTTAGCTTCATTGATGCCGTCCCAGCCTGATTTTTTGGAATACGTCAAGGTCTTAGGATCAAATTTCTCGGCTTTCTTTGCCGCCTTCTTTTCAGCCATTTCACACTCCATAAAAAACAATTAGTAAAGAAACAAACGCGGTATTATATTTAAATTGAAAAAAATAACTAATTTTTTTGGAATGTAGGAACTAAAGTCGATATTCCTTATTTTTTAATCTTCGTTTCTGACACAACGGACATTGCAGTAGTTGTTTATACCCATGGAATACACAGCAGCACCGTAGCCGAACTCCACAACCCACACTAATCCTCCGCTACCGGATAAAAACTCGGAAGCCCAGAGGCAATCGTTATCTCCGAATTTGCTGTACCCGCCTTCGTGATCATTAGGACATGAATAACAATTTGCATCTTGACAACTATTTGCCAGACAGGTAACGCTGCTGTCATCTCTGACACCGCAGCTGTCGACTCCTTCCACCGGCGGCATTTGCGTGGCCGGACAATTTTTGATGAGCGTCCTCAGTTCGCTGATTGTAGGCAGTCTCCAGCCGCTGCCTATGTTATTCGGATCGTTTTCACAATGATCTCTAGCCTCATCCCAGGGCCTGCGACCATATGCGGCGGACCAAATCAAATCGTTTTCCGAATCATAGCACAGTATATCGCTGTTTTTGCCGCATGGCGGAAGTTTGATACAAGCCGGGGGATTCCAAATAGAGTCTTTTGCGCATTTGTAGTGGCAGACACCTCTTTCTTCGGGATTATATTCCGTCGGGATTTCAGCACTCCACACGCCGTTGGTATAGGTCTGCCTGTAGGCGTAAGCGCCGTTCCACTCTGCATTTGCGGGCTTGCCGGTGCAGTCTGTGACTTTGGTGCATGTTTCCTTGGCCGCGTTCCAAGTTCCGCCTGCCGGACCGCATTTTTCAGCTTCTGTCAGTTCGGGTGCGCTGTCAGCATCATCGTCTGACTGCGAATCCCCGTCGTCAGTTTGCGAATCCCCTTCATCAGGCGTTGTGTCGGCATCATCCGGCTGTGAATCACCTTCATCAGGCGTTGTGTCGGCATAATCCGGCTGCGAATCACCTTCATCAGGTTCGGTGTCACCATTGTCAGGTGTCGTATCGCCGTTTTCTGAATCATTGGTTTTATTTTCAGTATCTTCAATGCAGAAACCGTTGTCGGTATCGCAGATCAAACCTTCGTCACAGGTTTTGTTAGGGTAACACTCGCGGCCGAGTTTGCCGAAGTTTGTTACGGAATTGTTGTCTGGTTTCGAATCACTGCCGCAACCGACAACAAAAATCAATGCGCAGAACAGCGCAAAAACCACAAAAATTTTCTTCATTTTTTCACCTCCGAAAACTACCCGTTTTCTAAACAAAAAACAGAGTATTTTAGGAATTTTGCCAAAAAAGGCAAATGCGCGGATCATCATGCCGAAAAATTGCGCTAAAAATTTAAAAATATTATTGATTTTTTGCGAAAAACCGTTATTCTCCCCTACTTTTTCCGGAATTTGGCCGGTATTTTTTTTCACACACGAGCTTTTTTGAAGGAGAAAAGATTGAAGTATTTAGTCACATCTGCTCTGCCCTACGCGAACGGACCGATCCACCTCGGCCATCTTGCAGGGGCTTATCTTCCCGCCGATGTTTATGTGCGCTATCTCCGCAACATGCAGAGAGACGTCGTTTATGTCTGCGGAACGGACGAACACGGTGTCCCGATCACGATCAACGCTGAATCGCGCGGTATCACCCCTGAAGACGTCGTCAGAGAAAACCACGAAATCATCGCACGCGGTTTCGAGATGGCGGAAATGTCGTTCGATATATTTTCCGGAACCCACAATGATATCGAGAAGGAACTTTCACAGGATTTCTTCAAGAGACTTGATAAAAACGGCTTCATTTCGGTGAAAGATGTCGAGCAGCTTTACTGCGAACACGACAAGATGTTCCTCCCCGACCGCTATGTCGAGGGAACATGCCCTATCTGCAAGGATCCTGGAGCCCGCGGAGACCAGTGCGACAAATGCGGAAACGCACTTAATTCGCTCGATCTCATCAACCCGAAATGCAAGATCTGCGGTCAGACTCCTGTGAGAAAGACTTCGAAACACTGGTTTCTTGACCTCGACAAATTCGAGAAAAGGCTCGATGCATGGCTTGAAACGAAAGAAAACTGGAAAAGCAACGTCAAGGCTTTCTGCAAGCAGTGGTTTGAAAGAGGCCTTGAACCGAGAGGTATCACCCGCGATATTTCGTGGGGCGTTCCCGTTCCGGTCGAAGGAGCTGAAGGAAAAGTCCTCTACGTCTGGTTTGACGCTCCGATCGGATACATCGCTTTCACGAAAGAGCTCTTCGCCAAAAGAGGTCTCGACGAAAACGAGTGGGAAAAATGGTGGAAAGGCGGCGACGATGTGAAACTTGTCCATTTCATCGGAAAAGACAACATCGTTTTCCATTCGATAATCTGGCCTGCAATGCTCATGGGGCAGGAAGACGGCTGGAAACTTCCGGACGAGATCCCGGCAAACGAGTTCCTCAACCTTGAAGGACAGAAGATCTCGACAAGCAGGAACTGGGCGATCTGGGTACACGAATTCCTTGAGAAGTTCAATCCCGATTCTGTCAGATTCTACCTTGCTACGATCGCACCTGAAACCAAGGATTCAGATTTCTCGTTCAAAGGTTTCCAGGATGCCAACAACGGAATGCTTGCCGCGATCTACGGTAACTTCGTCAACAGAAACCTCGCCTTCATCAACAAATTCTTCGGCGGCAAAATCGAAGGAGAAACTGAATTTGCCGAAGAAGACGACAAAATGTGGAACGAAGTCGATACTGAGCTCAAAGCGGTTCTTGAGTGCTACGA
>DBYC01000085.1 GCA_002310035.1 bacterium UBP6_UBA1196 | reverse complement strand
AGCGGTCCGACGAAGATTCTCCACGAGACGCAGCAGAGAATCGTTTATCTGAAACTCGGTCTCAACAACATCTCGCTCGGTGAAGCTGCGAAAAACGTCACGGATATCATCAAAAACGAGACTATCGATCCTGATGTCTACATTGAGCTCGGCGGCCAGGTTGTTGACCAGCAGTCAACTTTCGGCGACATGAAGATCCTTTTCCTGATAAGCCTTTTCCTGATTTATGCAATTATGGCGAGCCAGTTCGAATCGCTCAGGGATCCGTTCATCATCATGTTCACGGTTCCCCTTTCGATCATCGGCGTCATCTGGGCATTCATCCTTACCGGAACCACTCTGAGCGCGGTAACATTCGTCGGAGTCATCATGCTTCTGGGTATCGTCGTCAACAACGGTATCGTTCTTGTTGACTACACCAACCTTCTGCGCGGCAGAGGATACACGATAGTCGAAGCGATCAAGGAAGGCGGCAGATCAAGACTCAGACCGGTTCTCATGACGGCAATCACTACAATCATCGGTATGTTTCCGATGGCGCTTAACAACGGCGCCGGTTCCGAAATCTGGAAGCCGCTCGGAATCACGGTTATCGGCGGACTTACGGTTTCTACTCTCGTAACGCTGCTTCTTATCCCTGCGATTTATGCAATTATGCACACAAGAGAGATGATTAAGGAAGAAAAAGCTGCAAAAGCGGCGGCAGAGGCTGAAGGAGGTGCAAAATGAAATTTGTATATGTAAGCTGCAATATTTCCAAACTCGAACAGACGACAGAAGAAATCAGAAATCTCGGAATAAGGACTTTCCAGATCGTTGAAAACACGGCAGGCTCATTTGAAAACGGCAACCCGAGGATGAACAATTCGGTATGGCCCGGCACGAACGCTGTTGTTTTCCTTCAGGTAACGCCTGAAAAATGCAAAGAGCTGCTTTCGACTATCCGCAGAATGAACAAGGAAATCGTGAACGAGAACGAGCGAATCCTTGCGGCGTCGTGGGAATGCGAAGATTATGTCTATTCTGATGAAGAGAAGGAGGCATAAGATGAAAAAAACAATAATTTTAATGATTTGTTTGTTGCTTGCAATTCCTTTCGATCTGACTGCCGAAGAACTCGGCATCGATGAGATCATCTCGATCGCGATAGAAAACAGCGAAGCGATAAAAGCAGAAGACTCGAAATTTGGCAAAGACGAATACGAGAAAAAAGCCGTTTTTATGCGCTTCTTTCCGACTATCTCGCTCGAAGCAAAACTTCTGAAACTCGAATACTTCCCCGAACCGGACAAACTCTCGGTCGATCTGTCGCCTATGGTCGGAATGCTTGAACAGTCGATCAACGATTCCATTCCGCTTCAGATCGACCTTCCCGACCAGCTTCCTCCGATGGAGATTGATCTAGGCGTGCCGACGCACCAGAGAACGCTTGATCTCACGGTCGTCCAGCCGCTCACTCCGCTTTGGGGGATCTATCAGGGCTACAAAGCGCTTGAACTGAAATCGGAAATTTCAAAACTGAAATCGGAGCTCACGAAAGACAAGATCAAGCTCGAGATCGTCAAAGTCTATAATTCCTACAATATGCTGAGCGACATTCTGAAACTTTTGGACGAATCGTTCGAGCAGCTTGAACGCTACGAGAAAAACGCCGAAAAATTCCACAAAGCGGGCCTTATCGACGAAACTGCACTCTACAAAATCAAGGTCGAAAGGGCGGCTCTCGAAGTCGAAAAAGAGAAATATCTCGGCAACCAGTCGGTCATCAAAGCGGCTCTGGCGATGTTCATGAACCGCGACGAAGAGAGTTTTGAAGTAAAATACGACAAACCGAAATACCGCGAGATCACAAAAAGCGAGGACGAGATCATCGAAGCCCAGGCGAACAACAGGACCGAAATGCTTATGCTCAACAAAAATACTGAGATCCAGGAGCGCCTCAACAAAAAAGCAATACAAAACTTTATTCCGCAGGTCGGGCTTACTTTCGGTTTCAAGAAAAATTGGGATTCGACACTGATAAACCCAGAAGGAGTCATGTTCTTCGGCGCGGTCGCAAGATGGGAATTCGGCTTCGACACGGCGCGTCAGTATTACGAATATCAGGCTGTAAAAGCGTCATCGGTTTCAACAGAGCTCACCAACATCAAGCTCAAAAAGGACATGACGCTGCAGGTCAAAAAACTGATGGCCGACATCAAAGTCCTCGAAAAAGCGCTTGAACAGAACAAAACTCAGATCGAATCGGCCGAAGTCACACGCAAAATCCAGGAAGCGAAATACGAAAAGCAGATGACCACCGAAACCGAGCTTCTCAACGCACAGCTCATGGTCAAAAAATCAAAAACCGAAGAGATCGCAAACCTCTACAAATACAAAACAGCGCTTGACGAACTCGCGATAATCACCGGCAGCGAGCTGTAATTCACTAAAAATTGCAATGTTGCACAAATCTTCACTTTTCATATTTTTTCCGTATCATAGCGCGGTTTTTTTGATTTTTGACGGAGTAAAATATGAAAGTTAAGGAACTTGTTGAAAAACTGAATCTTAAAGTTTTTACCGAAAAAGGCGATCTGGAAAAGGAAATTTCGGGCGGTTACACGGGAGACTTGCTGAGCGATGTAATGGGAACTGCGAAGGACGGAAACGTTCTGGTCACGGTACAGTCGCATAAAAACGTCACGGCGATAGCTTCTCTCAAAGAGCTTGCGGCAGTCGTTCTGGTCAAAGGGATTAGTCCGGAACCAGAGATGCTCGAATCGGCTGAGGACGAGGGGATCGCTGTTCTCGGCACAAAAGAGAACGCGTTCACGATTTCGGGCAAAATTTACGAACTTATAAAGTAAAGCGATGAACCAGTACCGGGCGGATCTTCACATCCACACGCTGCTTTCCCCGTGCGGCTCGCTTGAAATGAGCCCTGCGGCGATCCTCGAAGCGGCGGCTGAAAAGGCTCTCGACATCATCGGGATAGCCGACCACAATTCGACGAGGCAGTCGACGATCATCCGCGACATGGCGAAAAAATACGGAATTTTTGTTCTCTGCGGCGCCGAGATCAACACGAAAGAAGAGATCCACTGCCTTGCATTCATGGAAGACGACGAAAAACTCGCGATTTTCCAGAATTATCTCGACGAGCACCTGATAAAGGTGCCGAACAACCCCGAAAAAATGGGATACCAGGTCGTAGTGAACGAGGAAGAGGAGATAATCTACGAAGAGGAAAATCTTCTTATCGCCGCAATAGACCAGGATATCGAGGCGGCGGAAAANNTTCGTCCACTCGTTAGGCGGGATCTTTATTCCGGCGCACATCAACAAGACCGTGAACAGCCTTCTCGGGCAGCTCGGTTTCATTCCGCCGGACCTGAAACCTGACGCAGTCGAGATCTCGCGCCACATCACGAGAGAGAAATTTTTAGCCGAAAATCCGTTCGTGAAGGGTTTCAACATCACGACGGCAAGTGACGCCCACATTCCGGGCGATGTCGGAAAAATCGCATCTGTTTTTGAAATCGAAAAAAGGAGTTTCGCCGAAATAAAAATGGCGCTTCACGGCGAAAACGGAAGGAGGGTTATCACAAAATGAAGGAACTTGCTCTGCATATTCTCGACATTCTTCAGAATTCGACCCGCGCAAAGGCGAAGAGGATCGACCTCAACATTTTCGAGGACACTGTAAAAAATGTCTATTCGATAGAAATCAAGGACGACGGCTGCGGAATGTCGCCGGAACTCTTGGCGAAAGTGACAGATCCCTTCACGACAAGCAGAACAACACGAAAAGTCGGTTTGGGCGTTCCGCTTTTCAAACACACGGCTGAACAGAGCGGAGGACACCTCGAAATCACTTCCAAAGTCGGAGTCGGAACGGTGATCAAGGCGACGATGCAGCACGACCACATCGACAGGCCGATCCTGGGAAGCGTCGCCGCGGTTTTTGTCCAGACAGTCGCCTCGAACCCCGAAATTCGTTTTGTCTACACCCACACCAAAAACGGAAAAAGCTACGTTTTCGATACCGACGAAGTCAACGAGGCGCTTGACGGAATGCCGATCCAAAGCCCCGAAGTCATCAACTATCTCATCGGAATGATCAACGAAAATCTCAAAGAGATCGGGGTCGACTGACCTGCCTGTTTTTCGGAAACCGCTATTTCAGCAGCTTCAGGACTGCATCATATGCAAGTTTGGATACGGTGCATTTTTTTAACTTCATTCCGGCTGCTTTCATTGCATTTTTCTGTTTTTCTGACGGAAAAGCATAGGGATAAAGGCCGAACATGAAAGGGAGAAACTGATAGACGAAAGCTTCGGTTTCAGATTCAGTCATTTTGGTTTTTAAATTTTTCAGGCAGTTTTCAAGCGAATCGACCGCCGCTTTGTATGTTTTTTTGAACTCTACAAGATTTTCGTCACGGCTTGATTCTTCGATAGCATAAAGGTTCATGCTTATGAGTTTCAGCAGCTGAATCCTTTTGCCGAGTGATTGCGAAAGCTGTTTCGCGAACTGTTTTGCTGTCAAAGTTCTGCCTGGATCCGCGATCAAATCAAGGTCCGTTTTCCATTTTTCGTATTCACGCTGCAAGAGTGCAAGAAAAATTTCCTCCTTTGTGTGGAAATATGTATAGAGCGAAGTCCGCGTGAATCCGCCTGCGTTTCCGATTGCTGCAAAAGTTATTTCTCCGAAAGCCCTGTTCTGATAAAGCGTTTCACATGCATCGACGATTTTTTCCCTGCGGGCGTTTTTAATTTCAGGAACATATTTAGGCATTGTTTCCTCCAGTTCAAACAGTTTTTGCAATTTGATGAAAAAGAGCTTATCCCGACGCTGCGTCAAAATAAGCAAAAATGACACTATGTCAACTTTTTATTTTGACATAATGTCGTTTTTTGCCGTTTTGCAGATGTTTTGAAGATTTTTCGTGCCGACAAGAGCGGTCTTTATCCCTCTCGCCGTTCTCATGATAGTTTCCGTGAAGTGATTCCCGGGATTTAGTTCAAAAACAGTCGGAATAGTGCGCGATTTATATATTTCAGCGAGTTTTTCGGTGTTTTTGCGAACCGGTGCCAGATTCCTGTCGCGTGTTTTAGCTTCGGCTTCTCCCAGCGAAAGGTAGATCAATTCGGGTGTTTTCGCGAAATCGTTTGTTTCGGCGAATTCGATAAATCCGGGAAACCAGAGCGATCCGGAAACACTTGCTATGCGGCTGAAAATATCGGTTTTATATGCTGCGTAAATAGCGAAAAGTCCCGCCAGAGAATAGCCTGCGATCGCGGTAAATTCAGGCTCAAAGCCAAGTTTTTCACGGATTTCAGACATGGTTTCATTTGTCAGTTTTTTGATATATTCGTTTGCTCCGCCGAAACCGTATTTGTTGTTCCCTATCGTTGGTGCAGCCCACGGAGAGAGGTCGTGATTCCAGTTGAGATTTCCGATAGCGGCAATGGCAAAATTATTGCATCCTAATTCGATGCACTTGTCGAAAACTTCTTTTCCTTCACCCTGAAATGTGTGAAGGATCACCAGCGGAATTTTGTTATTATTGTTTCTGCTGATAAAAATTCCGATTTCAGGATTTTTTTCCGTCATTTACTTTTCTTCTTTGCCAAAGCCGCTTTGACGAGGCCGTTGAAAAGCGGATGCGGGTCAGTCGGTCTGCTTTTGAATTCAGGATGGAACTGGCATGCTTCGAAATATGGATGGTCTGTAAGTTCGATCATTTCGACAAGTTTGCCGTCGGGTGAAGTTCCGACAACTTTGAGCCCCGCTTTTTCAAGTTCTTCTCTGAATTTGCTGTCGTAGTTGAATTCGTAGCGGTGGCGGTGGCGTTCGCTGATGGATTCGCTCTTGTAAAGTTTCGCCGCTTTCGAGCCTTTGACAAGGTTGCACGGATATGCGCCGAGACGCATCGTGCCGCCTTTTTTGGTGACTTTTCTCTGCTCGTCCATGAGGTCGATGACGGGGTGTGTCGTCTTGGTGTCGAATTCAGTCGAGTTCGCGTCTTTCCAGCCGAGAACGTTTCTTGCGTATTCGATGACGCAGCACTGCATTCCAAGACAAATGCCCAGAAGCGGAACTTTGTTTTCGCGGGCATATTTTATCGCGATGCACTTGCCGTTTACTCCGCGTGTGCCGAAGCCGCCGGGAATCAGGATCCCGTCAGCCTTTTTGAGGAGTTTCGGATTTTTCTCAAGATCTTCTGCCTCGATGCATTCGACATGGACTTTCGCATTGTTCGCCATTCCCGCGTGCTGAAGCGCTTCGTGGACCGATTTGTAGGCGTCTCTGATCGCGATGTATTTCCCGACAAGCGCAATCGTGCATTCGTATTTCGGCTTTGTCGCCTTGCGGACAAGGGTGTCCCATTCGGTGTGGATGACAGGTTTTATAGGAAGTTTGAGCTGCTCAAGGATCCTGAGGTCGAGCTCCTGTTTCAGAAGTTCGCGCGGGACCGCATAAACTGAATCGGTAACGTCTTTTTCCTCGATTACGCATTCGGGACGGACATTGCAGAAAAGGGCGAGTTTGTTGAGATGATCCTGCGGAATGGTCATTTCGGTGCGGCAGACAAGGATGTCGGGGATGATACCGATGTTTCTGAGTTCTGCGACAGAATGCTGTGAAGGTTTTGTTTTGAGTTCGCCCGCCGCTTTCAGATAAGGAACAAGGGTCAGGTGAACGAAGCAGCTGTTTTCGGGGCCTACTTCAAAGCGGAACTGACGCGCAGCTTCGAGGAAAGGAAGCGATTCGATGTCGCCAGCGACTCCGCCGATCTCGCAAAGAACGATGTCGGCACCGCTTTCAGCCGCGCTGCGGAAGGCGTCCTTGATCTCGTTCGTGATGTGGGGAACAACCTGGACTGTGCCGCCGAGATACGATCCTGCTCGCTCTTTTGCGATGACAGAAGAATAAATTCTTCCCGAAGTGTAGCTTGAAGCCCTTGTGCAGTGGACGCCTGCAAAACGCTCGTAGTGACCGAG
>DBYC01000041.1:67176-90725 GCA_002310035.1 bacterium UBP6_UBA1196 | reverse complement strand
TAAAATCCCGAAATACCGGCATCAAGAGCCGCCTGGGCGATAGCTTCATCGCCGAGAATCATCATTTTTTTCTTTGTCACGATAACCTCCAGAATATCAAAAAAATAAACCGAAACATGAATCAACTTAAAAAACGCGCGGCACTTTAACATTTAGAAATAGGAATGGTCAAATTTTTTTTCAGACAGACAAAAAAACAATACGAAAAAAATGGAAAAAATTTTTTTTCGGTATAAAGTCAACTGCATTTTGTTTGGGGAGTTGCGTGGAATATTTCGAGATAAAGGGCGGTGATGCCGTTCACGGCGAAATCATAACTTCAGGCAATAAAAATGAAGCGCTGCCTGTTATAGCCGCATCGCTGCTTTCTTCGGAAACTGTCGTCCTTGACAATGTACCCGATATTCTTGATGTTCGAAAAATGCTTGAGATCGCTGAAGATCTGGGCGTTTCTGTCAGAAGAATCAATAAAAATAAAATAGAAATAAACGCTGCACATCTTGAAAACAAGCCGCTTGACCGCGAACTTTGCGGAAAGGTGAGGACATCTGTTCTTTTTGCAGGTCCGCTTCTTGCAAGAAACGGCGAAGTGATCCTGCCTCCTCCGGGCGGCGATGTTATCGGTCGCAGAAGACTTGACACACACTTCATAGGTTTCAAGCAGCTGGGTGCAGACTACACAGTCGAAGGCGAAGGTTACGAGATCCATGCTGAAAAACTTGCCGGCGCTGACATTTTTCTCGACGAGGCGAGCGTCACCGGAACAGAAAATGTCGTGATGGCTGCAGTTCTGGCGGAAGGAAAGACCGTGATAAGAAACGCCGCTACCGAGCCGCATGTCCAGGGTTTGTGCAATTTCCTCAACAAAATGGGGGCAAAAATCAGCGGCATAGGTTCGAGTACGCTTTGCATTGACGGCGTTTCGTCGCTCGGCGGCTGCACGCACACGATAGGTTTCGACTACATCGAGGCCGGAAGCTACATCGCCCTTGCGGCAATGACAGGCGGCGAGCTTACTATCAAGGATTCTGCGCGTGACGATACTTTGAGGATGGTCCTTCATACTTTCGGCAAACTCGGGATCAGGACCGAAAAGCGCGGAAACGATATTTTTGTTCCGTCGCAGAAAATGTCTGTCGTCAGAGAGATGAACAACGCGATCGCGAAAATCGACGACGGGATCTGGCCTTCGTTCCCGTCTGATCTTATGTCCATAGCGATCGTCGCGGCGACTCAGGCGGACGGAACGATACTTTTCTTTGAAAAAATGTTCGAGAGCCGTCTGTTTTTTGTTGACAGGCTCGTAGGAATGGGAGCGCAGATAATCCTGTGCGATCCGCACCGCGTCGTCGTTTCGGGCGCTTCGCAGCTGCACGGCGCTAACCTCGATTCGCCCGATATCCGTGCCGGAATGGCGATGCTGATGGCTGCAATAGCGGCGAAAGGGCACAGCAGGATATACAATATCCGTCAGATCGACCGCGGTTATGAGTCGATAGAACATAAATTGGCTGGGATAGGAGTATCAATAGAGCGTAAAGATGGTTAAAATTGTTGAACATTTTTACGAAATTTTGCATAATTATATAAATATGATATGTTTTTTTGCAAAAAATATTGACTTTCGATTTTTTTCTGCTAAGGTCGCAGAGATTTTTGTTGTTTATTCTACTTGCTAAGGAGTATGCGATGGCGGAAAACAATCTTAAAAAAATGAGGGAAAGGCTGCTTATGAGCAAGTCCGAACTTGCGAGAAAGGCCGGCGTTTCTGTCCTTACGATAGACAGAATCGAAAAGAACGGCAAGTGCCGCATGGAGACGAAGAGAAAGATTCTTCTTGCTCTCGGACTTTCTCTCGACGAAAAACACAAAGTTTTTTCAGATGATGAAGAATAGCCAGGGAGGCGGAGATGTTTTATAACAAGCAATTGATGGGACTTGACCTCGGGTCTTATCTGATCAAAGCTGCGCAGCTCCAGAAAAAAGGGAAAGGGAAGTATCAGCTTAAAAAGTTCGGATTTATTCCGATTCCCGTAAACACGATGGTTGACGGCAGCATCATGAACACCTATGAGATGAATGATGCAGTCAAAACACTTCTCGCGAAAGAGAAATTCCGCGACAAATACTGCTCGATCGCAGTTGCCGGTCACGGAATCATCAACAGAGTCATCAATGTTCCCAAAGTTTCGCAGCAGGAATTTTACAATGCGCTCAGAGTCGAGGCAGAGACGCACATTCCTCATGACATCAAAGAGATCTACTTTGACGGAATCAAAACAGACATCGTCGAGGACGGACGCGACAGAGTCATCCTCATCGCTGCAAGAAAAGATCTTATCGGCGATTTTATTCAGGTCGTAAGCGATGCCGGCGTAAAACCGATGTCGGTCGAAATCGACGCTACGGCGCTTGCCAACATTTTTGAGCTCAACTATCCGGAAGAAAACGACAAAACGGTCGCTGTTCTTAACATCGGCGCGTCAAAAACCAACATCGTTGTCATGTCGAACGGCAATGTAAGGTTCTTCCGTGATGTTCTGACGGGCGGAAACTTCATTACCGAAGAAATCACGAGACGCCTGAAAGTCAGCTTCCAGCAGGCCGAGAGCCTTAAATCGGGAACCCACGCGACAGGCGATTCGATTCTGCCGAACCAGGTCGAGGAGATCATAGCCGATGTCGCTAAGAACATGGTTTCGGATATTATGAGGGTCTTTGATTATTATACAAACACAAATCCGGAAGACAGCGTAGCCAAAGTTTTTGTAACGGGCGGAACGACAAAAAGTTTCACCTTCATGCAGGCTTTGCAGTCGACTTTGACGATTCCTGTCGAAAGAATGAATCCGTTCAAGGAAATAATAGTTCCCGGACAGGTTCTTTCGAGGGAAGAGGTTGAAGATTACAGCCATGTCGCAGCATTGAGTCTCGGATTGGCATTACGGAGGATGGACGAACAATGATAAAAATCAATCTGTTACCCGTAAAGGAAGACAAACTTATCGCTGAAGCGAAAGGTTTTATCGCTCTTTTCGTCATTTCCATCGTCGTTGTGGTTGTTCTGATCGTTTTCAACAGCTCGCTTCTTGCGGAGCGCGAGGCGGAAAGCAGGGCAAGGATCGCCGAAGCCGACGAGGAGATCGCAAAACTTAAATCGATCATGGGCGAAATCAAGAATCTGAAGGACAAAAAGGCAAAACTTCAGGAAAAGATGGACATGATCATCAAACTGCAGGAACAGAATATCGGTCCTGTCAGAGTTCTTGACGAGCTTTCGCTGAAACTTCCGTCGAACAAAATCTGGGCCGACAAGCTCACTATTAAGGGCAATAAGCTTGAGCTTGACGGAAAAACACTGGAAAATCAGGAAGTTGCTAATTTTATGAGGCAGCTTGAAAATTCGCTTTTCTTCTCGAACATAAACCTGAAGAAAGTCACGAAAGACAAAGCTGCTGTTCAGGGTGTTTCGGTGCTGACTTACGGCTTGAACACGAATGTTCATTTTGCCGGAAGGAACGAGCAGCCTGCCCAGCCGGCGCAACAGGCGAAGCAGCCTGACGGCCAGCAGCAGCCTGCGGCGGGAAATGCGGCGGCTAAACCGAGTGCTAATTAATGGTGGAGGAGTGATATGAAATCCCTGTTAGTCAATATCGGAAAATTAAAGCCGGCATACAGATACGGAGTACTGCTTCTGGTTCTCGTTGTCATCATCGCGGTTTATTATGTCACTGTCTATATGCCGCATGTCGACACAATGGAGTCGCTTTACCGCGAGTTCAATTCCAAGAAAGCCGAGTTTTCCAAAATGGTTGTGCTGGTTCGCGACAGAGGACAGTTTATGGAAGAAGTCGAGGCTTTGGACAGAGATCTCAAGGTCGCTATCAGCATGCTTCCCGACAAAAAAGAGATCCCCTCTCTTCTGAAAAAACTTTCCGACGAAGCTGAAAAGTTCGGTCTTGAAGTTTACTATTTTGAGCCGTTGGCAGAACGCAAAAAAGATTTTTATGCCGAAGTTCCTGTTTCAATGAAGGTCAAAGGAAGCTTCCACGAGGTCCTCGGTTTCTTCGACAGCGTTAACAAGCTCGCTAGAATTGTCAATGTCAGCGATCTCGAGATGAAGGCTATCAACGAGAAAGGCGGCGGAAAGAAAGACAACAAGAAGAGTAAAGTTACGACCTCTTTCGGCGGTTTCCAGCCTAACAAAACAGCTCTTGACATAACTTTCAGAGCAACGACATACCGTTTCCTTTCGTCTGCTGAAATGAGTGGAGGTCAGAATGGAGGTCAGAATGCAAAAAAGAAGAAATAAAATTAATTATGTTTTGTTGATATCATGCCTGATTCTCGGCTCTGTTCTCGTCGGCTGCGCTAACGAATACCAGATCGAGCCTTACGACTACAAAGCTGAATATGAGAGAGTCAGCAAGACGAAATCGACTGAAAACAAAACAAACAAAGAGATCGACATCACCGATATCGCGCAGAGAAGGTCGAATTACCGCTACTCTGCAGTCGGCAAGAAAGATCCTTTCAGAAACTATTTCGGCGACATGGCGAGCCTCAACAAAGAAAAGAAGATCGTCAGCGAGCTTCAGAATTTTGATGTCACTGATCTCAGACTTTCGGCAATAATTTATGGTATAACCGATCCTAAAGCGGTCGTAATCGCACCGGACGGAAAAAGCTACATCGTTAAAAACGGAAGCTTTATCGGCAAAAACTGGGGTAAAATCAGCAGGATACTGCCTGACAAACTCGAAATTGTCGAAACATACAAGGATCCTCTTGGAAGAAAGATAATCAACAAGCTTTATCTTGAACTTCCGATAAAATCGCCTCTTAAAGAGTCGGAGGAGCCGGAGGATGCTGCTGAGTACAACAACGGCGGCGAAAAAGAGACAAGTAAAGAAGATTTGAATAACTAACGGAACGGAGATTGGAATGAAAAGTCTCAGGTTGTCATTTGTTCTTGTTTTTGTTTTTTCAGTTGTAACGGTTTTCGCTGTTGCGCAGAACAGGAACGATTCATTATCCGTCGAACAGAACGGGAACAAGATCGTGGTTTCCGAAAATTTTGACGGAACTTACTTTAAACTCAATTCCGACAGCGTTGAAGTTATCGGTATAGGTGAAGCGGCGGAAACCGCTGAAAAAGGTACTGTCGAAGGTAAGAAGGCAGCTCACCTTAAAGTCGACGCTGACGAGGGCGCTGTCCTGTTTGAGTCGCTTGCTAACGGCATGACTTCGGTAAAAACAGGCGATTTCGAAAGTCTTGTTTCTCTTTCCGAAAGCAGAGAGCTTCAGGAAAGCAAGGTTACGATGGGCTCGAAATCGGGAAACATCAGTTTTTCCTTTACCAAACAGCCTGAAAAAGTAAGATTTTTCACGCTGAAAGGTCCGGACAGACTGGTTTTCGACTTTATCGGCATCAAAGGTTCCATGAAAGCGGCAAAAGGTGTCAGAAGTGCTAATCATCCTGCAGGTTACCGTGTTGTTATAGAGAAGGAGATCCCGCAGTACTTCACAATCAGCCGTTCTTCTTCCTACAATTTCGGAACAGAAGGCAAAAAGCTTTTTGCATCTTTCAAGGCTGAACAGAAAAACACAGCTGTTGCAGCTGCAACAACTAAAGAAAATCAGGCTGTTGCCGGCAAAACAGAGATTCAGGGATTTGCATTTATCGGCGAAGAACCCGAAATCCTTAAAGTTAATGCTGACAAAAAGCTTGAAATAAGCAAAAAGACCGTTGGCCAGAATATTGAAATCACTGTTAAAAACGCTTTCATCGCGAAAGACAAAGAGCAGGTTATAGATGCGGCGTCGCTTAACGGTCCTGTTTCAGAGATCGCGGTTTATAATGAAAAAGATAATGTAAAAATTATCGCGAAGATGAAATCTGCAAAACACGACCTCAAGATTGAGGAATCGGCTCAGGGCAGCGATTTCGTTTTCAATTTCAAAAACGAAAAAGTTCAGGGCGTAGCAGGTTACTCCGAAGCTCAGATCGTCAGACTTCCGCAGGCAGCTGTTGCTCAGGAAGAAGGTGGCGAAGAAGAGAAAGGCGGAGCGGTCAAAATGGAAGACGAACCGGTTCAGTACACCGGTAAAAAGATCAACCTCGATTTCAAAGAGGTCGATATTCTTGATATCCTGCGTCTTATGTCCGATATCAGCAAGCTCAACATCATTGCCGGCGACGATGTAAAAGGCACCGTAACGGTAAGACTTGTCGATATTCCTTGGGATGAGGCTCTTGATGTTATTCTTAAGAGTAAATCGCTCGGCAAAGAGAGATTCGGCAACATCATCAGAGTTGCTACGATCAGAACGATGCAGAGAGAAAAAGAGGAAGAACTTGCAAAGAAGAATGCTCAGAAAAAGCTGGAACCTGTAAAAGTCAGACTTGTTCCTGTAAACTATGCGATGGCCGACAAACTTGTTCCTCAGATCAAAGAGCTTCTTTCTGACAGAGGTACAGTAAGCTACGACCAGAGAACCAATGTCCTCATTGTAAAGGATGTCGAGGAAATTCTTGATAAATCCGAGCAGTTGGTTGATTATTTGGATACACAGACACCTCAGGTACTTATCGAAGCAAGAATCGTTGAGGCTACTTCGACGGCTGCTCTCGGTCTCGGTATCCAGTGGGGAACGAACCATACTTACACCGATGCCAACGGTCATCCGACGAATGCGGTTTTCCCGTACAACCTCGGTGTCGGCGCGAATGTCGCTGTTCCCGGTCCGGCTGACCCGACAGGAACCATGGGTTTCACGTTCGGCAGTGTCGGCATGATCAACGACCTCAACCTTACTTTGAACGTCATGGAATCTGACGGTAAGATCAAGATCGTAAGTTCTCCGAAAGTTGCGACTCTCGACAACAAAGAGGCTATGATCCAGCAAGGTACCAGTATTCCTATCACGACAAGAGGTACAGGCGGCGATGTAACGACAAAGTACGTTGATGCCAGCCTTATCCTCAAGACCACGCCGCACATCACGGCTGACGGTTCGATCCTTTTGAACATCGAGATCAACAAGAGCGAACCCGACTGGTCGAACTCGAACTACCTCGGTGAGCCTTCGATCATCAAGAAAGAGGCTAAGACCGAAATTTTGATAAAGAGCGGTGACACGGTCGTTATCGGCGGTGTCTACACCAACCTTACTTCCAAAACGAAGAGACAGGTTCCGCTTTTGGGAAGCATTCCTGTTCTCGGATGGCTGTTCAAGTCACAGGAAAGCAGGGTTGAGAGAAGCGAATTGTTGATTTTCCTTACTCCCAGAATCATGAATAAGGTAAAATCATCGATTCCTTTGAAAACAAGTGAAGAGTAATGCAGTTCGTTTCTGCCGGTGAGTCCCACGGTTCGGAGCTTGTAGCCGTTCTCAGCGGATTTCCGGCGGGTGTCAGGTTTGACAAGGTTCTTTTTGAGAATGATTTGGCAAGACGCCGGGCAGGGGTTGGCCGCTCGGAGAGACTTGATGTCGAAAAAGACGATGTCATAGTCGTTTCCGGAGTTGCAGCCAATGTCACGACCGGCGCACCGATAGCTTTCCTGCTGAAAAACACGGCGGAAAGCGGGCTCATTGAAAACGGAGTAATTGATAAAGGGTTTCCGAGACCGGGACATGCGGATTACAGCACGTTCAGGAAATTCGGATACGGCAACATTTCGATCGGGGCGGAACGTTCCAGCGCACGGGAAACGGCTTTGAGAGTCGCGGCCGGCGCTTTCTGCAGAATGTTCCTTAACGAAATGAATGTTTCCGTAATTTCCGAAATTCTTGAGATAGGCGGGATTCCTTACTGCGACTTCGATGCTGAAAAGGCGCTTGCCGACAAGGCGGGAGGCACTTACGGCGGAGTTTTGAAAGTCGTGGTTTCAGGGATTCCTGCAGGGCTTGGTTCAAATGTTCAGTGGTCAGATCACTTGGATTCTCGGCTCGCGGCGGCATTGATTTCAATTCCGTCAGTGAAAGGGGTCTATTTCGGAGATACAGAACTTCATAAGTTGAGAGGAATCAACGCGGCCGACGCTTTCACCGGAAGGCACGGCGAGCGGGCGACAAACAGATGCGGCGGCATCGAAGGCGGCGTTTCAAACGGTATGCCTATGGTTGCAACGCTCTATTTCAAGCCGATTCCGACTCAGCCCTTTGAAGTTGAATCGGTTTCGCCTGTTACGGGCAAAACAGGAAAGTGTCAGCCCGGAATGAACGATCTCTGGTGCATCGAGCGTGCCGGAGTGATTGCCGAAAGCATGGCGATGCTTGTTGTCGCAGGTGCTTTCTGCGAGAAGTTCGGCTCTGACAGTCTGAGTGATGTAAAATCGGCTTACGCGGCATATCTGGAGAAGCAGAGATGAAGCGGCTCGGTCTGATCGGGTTTTCGGGAAGCGGAAAAAGTTCGCTTTTGGCTTTTGCTTCACAGAATGGTTTTAGAACGGTTGACACCGATTCTCTGATCGAAAAGCAGAGTCCGGAAGCGTTCAGATTGCTTGAAAACGGCAGGGAAGACGATTTCAGAACGCTTGAAACTTCGGTTATAAGCAAAGTTTTGAAATCGGATTTCGATTTTGCCGCTTTCGGCGGCGGCGTTCACTTCGCCCATCCGGCCTGGAAAGAGATTTATGAAAGTTCTCTCAAACTTGTTTATTTGAGAAGTTCTTTTGAAAATCTTGCCGGAAGGTTCGAGGAAAGGCCGCTTTGCAGAAAGCTCGGGCTGGAGGGCTACGAAAAGCTCTTCAAATCGAGATGTCCGCTTTACGAAAAGGCGGCGGCGTTTGTTGTCGACACCGACGGACGTGGTTTGAGTGAAATTTGGTCGGAGGTTTTTGAGATATGGAACTCACTTTTTCAGTAACGCACACGACGAAAGTCAGCTTTGCGGGATCTTTTTCCGGTTTTGCCGCTTCGTTGGGGCAGGACAGCTGCTTTGTGATCGACAGTTCGCTGGATTTTGTTGAAAAAACGCTTCCGGGCGAACGGGTTTTTCACATTGACGCTGAAAAAGAGAAGGATCTGAATCATGTCGAAAGTTGTCTTGAATGGCTGATCGACCTCAATGCTGGGCGCAAAACGTCTCTCGTTGCGGTAGGCGGCGGCGCTACGACCGATTTTGCGGCTTTTGCTGCTTCGGTTTACAAGCGCGGAATGAGGCTTGTTCTTGTTCCTACGACGCTGCTTTCGGCTGTGGACAGCGCGATAGGCGGAAAAACGGCGGTGAATTTCGTGGCGAAAAACATTGTCGGCACTTTCTATCCGGCAGATGAAGTCGTGATCGTGAGAGATTTCTTCAAAACGCTGAGTGAGCAGCAGATCGCTTCAGGAAAAGCTGAGATCATCAAGCTTGCGCTGATTAAAGGCGGCAGGCTTGCGGAGATGGTTTCCAAGTCGGAGGATCTACTTTCGGAAGAGGCTCTGACGCTCGCGATTCTCGGCAAATACGAGATCGTCCGCGACGATTTTACGGATACCCTTGAAAAAAGAATTGTTTTGAACTGGGGGCACACATTCGGCCACGCGATAGAGCTTTATTACTCTCTGCCGCACGGTCTGGCTGTTGCCGCCGGTATGGTTCTTACGCAGGAATGGGCTGAAATTGCGGGGGCAAAAGAGGTCTTTCCGGCGAAAGAACTTGAAAAATTACTGCAAAAACACGGAGTTAAAAACGATTTGCAGAAGTATAAAAATGAAGAAAAATGGCGTAAATTTATAATGTTGGATAAAAAAAGGAATTTGGACAGAATTTCGATGGTTTACCTGAAAAAAACGGGGGTTCCCGGGATAATTTACAGGAATTCTAATGACATATTGAGAGATTTGGAGGAATTAAGATGAGAAAGTTTTTCATTCTTGCCCTGATGGCTGCTTCTTTGATGATGGTATCCTGCGTCGAAAGGCGTAATCAAGTCATCCTTGAAAAGTTTATTCCTATTCTGGCGTCTGACAACTGCGAGCTTAAAGTCGGCGGCGACAAGTATTACACGGACGGAACGATTGACCTTGCGTTCACATCCGATTATCTGCTTGGTTTCCAGATGACGAACTACATTCCGTCGAGCGACGGAGGCGATTCGTCTTTGACGACCAACGAAACCAACTATTTCTATGCAAAAGAAGCGGAAATAGAGTATGAATGGGATCCGAAACCGCAGGCTGACGGAAGAAAGCTTACTCTCAAGCAGGAACTCTGGAACAAGAAGAAAAGAGAATCTCTGCACGGTATCGTTGTTTCTCCGAACGGCGGTCAGGCTGCAGGTTCGCTTCATATTTTCGAGGAAGTTCAGATCAAGGATCTTCTTGACCATGTTAACGACATCGACTGGATTGCAAGCCCGCTTGTAATCAAAGTCAAAATTATCGGTGAAGTCGCAGACGGAACAACTGTTGAAACAAACAAAATGAATTTCAACATCAGACCGAATTTCGGCGAATCAATCCAGATGGGTTCTACATATTATGTTCCGGAAGGCGGATTCCAGGATACTGAAGAAAACGGAAAGAAAGTTTCGGCAGCTAAAAATGAATACAACGCGATCATGGCTCAGTGCGCTTTCAACGATCCTATAATCGGCGGCTGTTTCGAAGGTCAGGATTCATCACAGTCAAACTGCTATGCAGGTGACACTCCCTGGGAAAGATACATCACAGAAACATACGGCGAAGAACCTTATATTCCGGGATATGCAGCAGCCGGCGTAGTTGCAATGGTTTACAACACCAGAAAGAAATCGGCTGACGACAACGGCACATACGCATGCTGTCCTGGTTCGGCTCCTGAAGCTCCTGAAGATGAGGAAGAAGAAAACACTGATCAGAATGCTGCCGGCGGCGAATAAGTTCTTCCTGAATTTTCTGTCGAATTCTCTCTCTTCCTGAAATTTTTTTGACGAAATCTGAAAAAAATATCTTTTAAATAGTGATTTTTTAACAAAAATCCGTATTATGTCCCGTTTTTTGTTTTTTATGGAGAAAAAAATGGGACTCATTCATCTGAAAGATGTTGTTACGCTGGCTAATGTTGCGATCGGTTTTTTTTCAGCCGTTCTGGCGATAGAGGGTGATATCCAGCAGGCCTGCTATCTTGTTATGGTCGCATATGTCTTTGATTTTTGTGACGGAATCGTTGCAAGACTTACGAAAATGAGCAACGAGTTCGGAAAGGAACTTGACCTTATTGCCGATCATGTCACTTACGCTGTCTGTCCTGCTTTCGTCGTCTATGCTTTTTTCCGCACTGAAAACGGCGGTTTTCTGAATGCATTCGTCGCATACTGTATGGGAATGGTCCCGCTTGTTTTCGGTTGCATCAGGCATGCGAGAAACGAGGTCTACGACATCGATTTCAGGCGTTTTTTCCTTGGAACTCCGCGCCCGGTTTCGGCGTTTTATCTTATGAGTTTGATAGGTGCAGGAACGCATATCAGCAAGTATCTTCCGGCTGAATATCTTCCAATCTATAAATATTTCCTGATTCCGCTGTTCTTATGGATAGGCTGGAACAATCTTTCATTCAGACCGTTCGTAAGCCATCACGGACGTAAATTCAACAAAAAATTTAAATTTTTTATGAGTATCGCGGTTGTGATGCTTGTCGCAAGCGGAGTTGCTACGGCTGTTACAGGTGAACCGTGGTTGCTTGACTGTCTCCTTTTCCACATGCTTGTATACACGTTTTTGTCTCCGGTTTGCTACGATCCTGACGATCTTGACGGCTACAAGGAGTATGTCGCTGCAAAAAAAGCAGAAATTGCGAACGATATGAAACCTAAAGAGTAGGTGTTTCAATGATAAAGCAGGGTGTTATTCTTGCGAGCGGGCTTGGAAGCAGGCTCAACAGCGAAGGACGCAACGAGCCAAAGCCGCTCATGCCTGTCGGCGGAATGGCTTTGATCGAGCGCGTCATTACTTTGATGCAGAGTGCCGGAATCGAAAAAATAGTAGTCGTTGTCGGTTACCGCGGCGACCAGATCAGGGAATATATCGCAAAAAACAATATTCAGGGTGTCGTTTTTGCGGAGAATACCGAATACAACAAGAAAAACGGGATTTCGCTGCTCCGTGCCAAGGATTGCCTTGATGACGAGCCTTTCATGCTTTCGATGTCGGATCATATTTTTTCGAACGATTTTTTTGCCGATTTTCTTGCGAAGGCTGAACCTAGTCTTGAAAAATATGATGTCGTTCTTTCGGTCGACAGAAACATAGAAGGGGTTTTTGACCTTGACGATGCAACGAAAGTAGTTACGGAAAACGGTGAGATCACGACGATAGGCAAAGAAATTCCTTCCTACGATGCGGTCGATACGGGGCTTTTCCTCTGCAAACCGGCTGTTTTTCCGAAACTTCAGGAGATTTACGACACCAAAGGTGATGTGTCGATATCCGATGTGATGGGGATGGAGGCACTTGACAAGAAATTTGCGTGTGCCGAGATGACCGGGCATCTCTGGCAGGATGTCGATACACCTTCAATGAAAAACGAAGCCGAAGAGCGTCTGATAGACAACTGTCTCGGGAAAAACCGCTCCTCTTTCTTTTTTTCGAACAGGTTCTTTTTAAAAATTGCGAAAGAAACAGTTCTCCATTTTTTTAAGAACGAGCATTTCGACTGGGATTTTTTTCACACGGCGTTTTTTGTCGTCTCTCTTATAATAACTGCGGTCGTGCTTTTCAAAGATCTGCCGCAGCTTTCGGTTCTGCCGCTTTTTTTCACGACATTCCTGTTTTACATTGATAAAATCAGGAACAATGTCAGGACTGTTCCGCTGAAAAACGATAATTTTCTTCTTTCGTGGAAATTCGGCTTTATTCTTTCGGTTTTGCCTGCGGTTTTGTCGGCCTGCGGCACAGTTTTTGTCGGTTTGCCGCTTGTTGTCGCTATGTTTGCGGTCGCTTTGGCGAAACATCTGGGATTCTTGGATTTTCTGCTAAGGCAGCGCGAAGAGCTTCCTGATGTTCCGGCAACGGTTTCGAATACATTCCTTGCCCCGTCGTTTTTCTGGATGGCTTATACGGTTCTGATTTTCGTTCTTCCTGAATGGCTGATCGGTTTTGTTCCGTTTGCATACTTCATTTTTTCGCCTTTTTTTTATGACGAGAGGAACTGATGGAGCTGCGCAGGCGTGGGAACAAGGATTTTTCCATCGACATCAGTTCGCTTGTCGATGTTCTTTTCACGTTGCTGATATTTTTTTCGCTGACCAGTACTTTCGTAAAGGAATCGGGACTTAAGGTCGATTTGCCGAAAGCGAGTTCCGACACACCGCTTGTTTCGGCTGAAAAGTTTGAAATTGCCATAAGTTCGGACGGCAGAATCGCTCTTGGCGGAAAGGAAATTTCTTCTCTCGATGAAGTAAAGGATTTTCTTTCAAAATTTGACACTGACATGAGATTGAAATATGTTATGGTCATCAAGGCTGATGTGACGACTCCGCACGGCAGGGTGACTGAAGTCCTTGATATTTTGAAGTCTTTGAAATTCGAGAATATCGCGGTTGCGACGAGGTCAAAAGAATGAAAAAAAAGCAGAAAATCATGGTTTTCGGTTTTTTCTTTCTCGCTATATCGGCTTTTTTTGCCTACGACACTTTTGTTTCTTACAGCGAACTTAACGAAAATAAGGCAAAAATTGACAAAATAGAAGAAGTTCAGCGCGGTATAAGACGCGACAATGACCGCATACGCCAGAAAATAGACCGCTTTTCCAAAGATCCTAAGGCCGCGGAGAAAATCCTGAGGCTTAAATATAAAATGTTGCGTAAAGATCAATATAAGTATATTCCTGAAAAATGACTGCTTTATTTGAATTTCCATTTTTTTGGCATCTTCTGACGTTCGTTTTTTCGATCGTTTCGGTCTATGTCGGCGACGAGAAGATTTTTCTCGTTATGCTCTGGAGCGTTTTTGTTGTTTTTCTTGTATACATCTGGTGTGTCTACAAGGAAAAAATGCCGTTTTTTCTGTTTATTCTTCCGGTTTTTGTGATTTCGACCGCATTTTTCGGAACGATAAACAATCCGGCGCTTCCGCTGCTTTTCCTCATGCTGCCTTTTGTATTCAAAAAGCAGGATACGGTTGCATATTTTGTTTTTGCGGCGATTTCATTCGCCGTTATGGTTTTTTCTGGCGATTTTTCGAAACCTGTCGATTTCATAGACTGTTTCATATTTGTTCTTGTCACGGCGGCTGTCTGGTTGTTTTCAGGCAAAAGTTTTTCGTTTTTTGTCGGAACGGCGCAACCTCCCAAGCCTTTGAAAAAAGGGAAAATAAGCTCTTCGCTGGTGGAGGATCCGTTCAGACCGCTTAAAAAATATCTTGTCCGCACGAAAAATTTCGACAATATTCCGCTTTCACTCCGCCTGATCGAGCTTCTGCCCGGCGGAAACGCGAGGATTTACGATTCTGAGAGCGAATTTTCGCAGAAAGGGCTTCTTTTCAGAGTAGTGCATGACAAGACCGCCGTCGCGGCGAAAACCCTTCTTGCAGAGATGGAAGACATTCCGATGATGCCTGAATACAACTACAGGATTTATTATCCAATTTCTCTGCTTGATTTTGACGATCCTGCGCTTTTCGAGCCTGAATATGTTCTCGTAGTAGATATAGATCTGAAGGGAGCGGTAGGCGACAAAGACGCTCTGATCGAAAAATTTTCCGAAATCAAGGACGATGTCGTCGAGCAGCTCAAACAGTCGGAGACTTTCAGCCAAATTTCAATAGAAAAGCAGAGAAATGCCGCTTTGTATCGCGAAACGTCTAATATCGTCGATTCTTTTGACCACGAAAATCTGATGAAGGCGGCCGCGCTTGCCATTTTCAATCTTGCCCCTGAGGCTGGCGGAGTTTTTGTGGCGAAAAAGGAAGGGGACCAGCTTTTCGGCTATGCGTTCGGCGTGAATGAATCGGTCAAGGCGAAGTGGCCTCTCGCAATGGAAGACATTTTTGAGATCGCCAGAGGCGAGATCAAGGATCCGCAGTCTATCCATTTTATGATGGTCGAAGGAAAAATCGACGACTATTATGAAGCTTCAGACATTGACAAAAGGAAACAAGAGCCTTTGTTTCAGCCGGAATTTGATTTTTTCAACAAAAAAAGCTGTATTGCAATACGTCTCATGGTCTTCAAAAACGATATTAAAGGGACTATTTCCGTACTGACAGATACGAACAAGGATTTTGAGAAACTCAAAGGTCATGCCGATTCGATAAGGATGATTTCGAAAGTCGTCACATCGGCTGTCAACAACATAGATTTGTTCAAAAAAATGGAGGATCTCTCCAATATCGACGGGCTCACCGGACTTTACAACAGGCGCTGTTTCAACAATATGATAGAGCGCAAGGCGAGTGAAGCGAGCAGAATGAAAGTTCCGCTTTCGATGATAATGCTTGATATCGACCATTTCAAGCGCGTAAACGACACTTACGGTCACAAGGCTGGCGACGATGTCATCAGATTTATATCCAAAACGATAAAAAGTTCTGTCAGAAAAGTCGATTTTGCGGCTCGTTACGGCGGAGAAGAGTTTGTTGTTCTTCTCAACAACACGACAATCGAGTCCGCTGAAAAAATAGCCGAAAAAATCAGAAATCTTGTCAGGGATTCGTCAGTTAATGCTGACGGAGTCCTTCTTTCTGTTACTGCTTCTTTCGGTGTCTCATCCTATCCTGAGCCTTCTATGAGTGCCGGCGACCTTGTCAAGGATGCGGATAAGGCTCTTTATTATTCTAAAGAGCACGGACGCGATCAGGTTACAGTATTTTCAAAGGAAATCTGAGACAGACTATTTTCTTTCAACTGAAAAAAAGTCTCTCTGGAACATGTTGTTCGTTTCGGTCTTAACGATTACCCCGAGATCCTTTTTGAGTTTTGCGAATTCATCGGAGTAGGTGAGTTCAAGTGCTGAAGAAATGTCAGGATGCGATATTACAGTCACAGTTTTAGTTCCGTAAAGTTCGACCTGCTTTTTTATTTCGCGGAAAATCTGGAATACCACAGTTTCCTTAGAACGGATAATGCCGTTGCCGTGGCAGTGCGGGCATGGTTCTGTGAGTGATGATATGTTGCTTTCGGTCGTTCTTTTACGCGTGATCTGTATCAGACCGAGCCGTGTGAAATAAAAAACAGTGCATTTTGCCGAATCTTTTTCAAGCTCTTTTTCGAGTTTTGCGATAACTTTTTTCTTGTTGACCTGATTGCGCATGTCGATGAAATCAACGACGATGATTCCTGCCAGATTTCTTAGTCTCATGTGGTATGCGATTTCTTCGGCGGCCTCGCAGTTCGTTTTGAATACAGTGGTTTCAAGATCACCTTTCCCGACGAATTTTCCAGTGTTTACATCTATTACAGTCAGCGCTTCCGTCTGCTCGATTATGAGAAAACCGCCGCTTTTCAGCCAGATTTTTTTGTTTATAAGGCTGTTTATCTCCTGTTCTATCGAATAGTAGTCGAAAATAGGGTAGACAAGATTGTGAAATTTCACTTTGTCGTCAGGATTCTCGCCGTAGAAAGCGAGGTAGTTCCTCGCGGCTTTCTCGTCGTTTTTGTTGTCGACTACGATTTCGGAAAGTTCGTCCATTGAAGTATTCTGCACGAAGTCAAGCATCGGGTCTATTGCTGGTTCAATAAGCGCGGTTCCTTTGCTTTTCTGGAAGGTGTTTTGTATTGAAAGCCATTTTTTTATCAGGAAAACGACTTCTTTTTCAATGATTTTTATGTCGGTTTCGGCAGCGAGTGTACGCAGTATTATGCCGTACCCCTTTTTCTGGACTTTCTGTCCGAATTCCTTGAGTTCTTCGCGTTTTTCGCGGTCGCCGATTTTTCTGCTCACGCCGATGTGAGTGATCGTCGGCAGCAGGACGCAGTATCTTCCGGCAAGGGAAATGTGAGTCGTGAGCTTGGCTCCTTTCTGTCCGATCGGTTCTTTCACTACCTGTACAAGGATACGGCTGCCTTCTTTAGCGTATTGAGTTATGTCGGGCGTTTTTCTGCTTTCGTGTTTTTCACTGTCACCTTCTTCAGGATCGGATTCACACTCGTCGCTGTCCAGATTTTTCTGGTATTCTTCGTAGGTTATGTCAAGTTTCAGATCGTTGGCGTGGATGAAGCCAGTCCTTGTTCCTCCGAATTCGACGAAAGCCGACTGCATTCCGGGCAGTACACGCCGGATTATTCCGGAATAGATGTTTGAAAGGCATCTTCCTTCTTCGGAGTGGATCACATGAAGTTCGACGAGTTTTCTGTCTTCAAGTATCGCGACCCTTTTTTCCCCGTATGTGTTGTTTACTATTATCTGTCTGTTCATTTGATGTTAAAAAAGCAGGAGAAACTAAATGTTGATGACTTCCTTTACTTCGGGAACAAGCCTTTTAAGATGCTGTTCGATACCCATTTTAAGAGTCATCTGACTCATCGGGCAGCCGGCGCAATGACCTTGAAGAGCAACTTTTACTATGCCGTCATCGGTGATTTCCATGATTTCTACATCGCCTCCGTCTCTCTGCAAAGCGGGACGGACATCTTCAATAACCTCTTTAACTTTTTCTTTCCAAGCCAGATTTTCGCTCATTTTTATCTCCATAAATCAGTAAAAAAACAAAAACGGATAATTATAGGAATAAAGCGCTGCAAGTCAAGACAACGCATATAAAAGCTAAAAAACAGAAAAAATCCAAGTCTCAAATCAAAACTTGAATCTTAAAAATAAGGGAAAAGAAAAGGAAGCCTCTCGAAAACTCTGGCGACCCCTAGCGGATTCGAACCGCTGTTAGCGGCGTGAGAGGCCGCCGTCCTAACCGCTAGACGAAGGGGTCATTGCATGAATAAATGGATCCCGAACAAGGATTCGAACCTTGATTGACGGAGCCAGAATCCGTAGTCCTGCCATTGGACGATCCGGGAACCTCATGCTTTATTTGTAAATTCTTGCGAAGACCTTGTCGTCCCATGCAATAACATAGATCTTATGCCATGGAGCCGATTTTTTCAGATTGTAGAAAACATGGACCCGATAATTTTCCTCGTTGGTCATCAACTCGTCCTTTACCGAATCGTCTCCTACAAAAAGACCTTTGATCTGTTTGACCGAAGTATCGAAGTCTTTTACAAGCTGATACTTGTTGTCGCCTGTTTTCGAAGCCTGAGGCGGAAGGTAGGCCAAATTAAGGTCTTTTGCAAAAATTCCAAAACTCAAAAATGAAAGAACAATCAAAACGGCGGCTTTATAGCCACAATTTTTTTGAAAGTCAAGAAAAAAATTCATTTTCACGAAAAAATCTCCGTTTGAGCCTTATTCGCCCTGATTCTGGAGCTCTTTGATCTTTTCTTTGAGAGCTTTTTCTCTTTCCCAGATCTCTTTGAGCTGTTTTCTTGCTTCTTCGTCAGCCTTTTTGGTGTCTTCGATGAGTTTTTTAAGTCTGTCTCTCTCCTTGTTTTCTGCAACGAGCTCTTCAGGAGTGATGTGAACGCCGTCAATGAGGTAGAAGTTGAAGGAAAGCGGCTGATCGGGATCCCACTCTTCAGGAATATCCTTTACGACTGCCTTGAAAACTTTTACCGAGTTCGGAAGAAGGGAAGTCCTGAGTCCTTCGTATCTCATATCTGTTACGGGCAGGAAATTTTCAGCGTAGATTACATCGCCGTTTTTGTCTTTGAAACGGACTCTGATGCCGACTCTGATCATGTCAAGGTCGCTGCTGCCGTTGAGGATAGTTCCGGTAAGTTCAGCAAAACCGGGGCGATCCGGGAATTTTTTGCCTGTAATGTCGTCGATTTTGATGAGTCCTTTGTAATTTTTAAGAAGATTTGCAAGCCTGTTCTGCTCGTTGTTGCGCTCGGTGATTTCAGCCATGAGTGTCTGAAGCTCGACTTTGAAAGCCTCGCCTTCCTTTACGACTCTGACTGTGAAAATGAGTGATGCATCAGCGTTCATTACGCCTGCCATACGGCCCATATTCGCTGTTTGGCCTGTTGCTTCGATGAAAGCCTTGGTTTCAGCGTCAATAACGATGTTAGCTCTGGAAGTCCTGATTTCGGTTCCGATTTTGCCTTTGTATGTCGTCGTTGCGAAATCTTTAAAATCTTCGAATGTTACGACTTTTTTCATTTCGGTTGAAAGCCAGTTGTCGTAAATGTCCTGCAAAGTTCCCTGTTTGCCGTCGGAAGCGTCGCGGACAGCGTAAAGATAGCTCTGAATAAACGAATCGACCTGATCCTGAAGGGATTTGGAGTTCGAACCGCAGCCGGCAATCATCAGAACTGCCAGCAAGAAAAGCACTAATTTTTTCATAATTCCTCCTGAGAAAGTAAAAAAACAATGTTGCGCGAACATTATTATCACTTTAAATATAAGTCAAGAATATACGAACCTTTGATGTTCATAGCCGAAATTTCGGAGCTTTCGCTCATAAAAGGGGTGATTTTTATTGTATATTTTTCTCCTTTTTTCACTTCGTGCGAAATAAAGCTGTATTTGTTGAAGTGGACCGATTTAAGCATATCGTCGGAAGATGCCGTCTCTGCACCGTCATGCAGCAGAGTCATAACCGTGTCGATATTGAACCATGTCGATTCTCGGTGCGGCGATGTCATAATGTATGCAGTTCCGTCCTTTTCCGGGGTAAATTCGAAAAAGTTTTCGTAAAAACCGCTGTTCGTGTCGAAAAAACCTTGATATGCCTTGCCTGCTTCGATTTTTATCGGATTTTTGTCTGTTCCGTGAGTCCATTTTTCCGGCTGATTTTGGCTTTCAGTCACAGAAAGTGTAAGTTTTTCGCCCGAATTCTGTTCGCATTTGCCGATATAAATCCCGAAAACAAGACTTTCTGTCTTTTCGTATTTTCTGACAAAGAAGCGGGTCGTTCCGGCAGATTCCGGTTCAGCGTAAGGAAGGTAGTCGCTGTCGAAAATGTAAAGTCCGGCAATATTTTCAGGAATTGAAACGGTGATTTCGGCTAAATCGTTTTCTTCGCCGCTGAACTTCCATTTATAAAATTTCCAGCCGCAGTCGGGAATTTCGGTTTCCAGAGGGCTTTCTTCGGAATCGAAACTGTCAGGTCTGCTGCTTTTTTCGGTTTCGAAGCTGTAACGGATGCCGCTTCCGATCAGATCCAGATAAAGCTGCCCGTTGAACGGCACAAGCATGTTCATCATGTGGGTTTCAATGCCGCTCAGTCTGCTTGCACGCATAGGGATCAGGCCGCTTCCGGTGATCGTGTATGAAGAAGCCCAGATCTCCGCGATGAACGTCTCAGTGTTCCCCGGTGTTATTTTGATGTTCATGATTTCACCTTTTTCGACTTCGAACCTGAACCAGTCCTCGTCGTCTGTGATTTCGCCCATGATGTCGGTTTTTTCAGTTTCCAGATAACCGGAAACAGCCGCCGTGCCGACGATATTGGCATAATTGTAGGTGTCGTTCGGTTCGAGTTCGGCCGAGTCATCCTGCTTTTTCATTGAAACAGTAAAATTTTCGGTCTCTGTTTCGTCGAGATCAAGGAGAATCCTGCCTGTAACAAGAAGATGACGCAGGTTTTTCTCAAGCCGAGTGTAAATCAGCGGGTCGATTTTGTTTCGGTAATAGTCCTCGTCGTCGTTGCCGGCAACGATTTCACGGCTGCCGCAGTTCATAATAAACGAAAATTTATCGCTCAGCGTGTTTTCGGTGTCAATGTTGAACTGATAGATCCCGTTGCTGTCAAGTTCGGCCTCAAGAATGTCAATATGCTCGCCGTTTTGTGCAAAATTTCGTTTAAGTGTCGAATTTGATTTGATTTTATTGTAGTCTTCCTTGTTGCAGATGTGAGATGAAATCACTCTGAACCAGTATTTGAAACCGCCGAATAGTGTTTTTGCGGCGGGATCTTCTGTGTCGTAGGTATTCCGTTTGTCGCCGATTTCAAAATATTGCCAGCCGTCGGCCGTCGTCACGAAAGTAGCTCTGTGCTTGTTGACATTCTGACTGAAAATTACGAACGAATAGTTCCCCAGATTGTCGGTATGGCCGATATACGGCTCGAAATTTTCCTCGCGGCTTTCAAATTCGAAAGAGATAAGGGTTCCTGACGGAAGCCATATTTTGTAAAGATCTGTATCGGCAGTGTCGTTTTCCGGTTTCGCGATTTCGCCTGAGTAGGGGGTGCCTTCCTCTATTTCGAGAGCCTGAAAAGTCGATTCGTTCGGTTCGTTCTCTTTGACATATTCCATCGAATCGACATATTTTGTGTGTTCACACCCTGAAAAAATCGCGAAAAATATCGGAAAAACCAAAAAAACTGCCGTTTTTTTCATAAAAGCCTCTAATGAGTTGTCTGATTTTTGATTTTGATTCTTCCCGAACCGAACGGATTCTCGTAATCGAGAAGGTAATTTTTGTAGGATTTCAGCGGACTGTTGCCGGTAGAGATGTGCGGGTGTCCGTCTGTTCCTTTTTTGAATGATTTTAAGTAGTCGGCAAGGATGATGTAGTCTTCGCCTACAAAATCCAGAACGGGAACTGCATTTTTGAACATAGCCATTCCGTCTCCGAGATTTTTCAGAATGTAATCGGTGCCTGCCGTATAGTATTTTCCTGCCGGGTCGAGCGGTTCATATTTGCCTGTCCGGCGGTTATAGACCTGAACATTGCCGACTTTGTATTTCCCTGACGGCGCGTTGAGCCATATCGCGTTTTCATCGGTGCTGACTGTCGATTCAACGGAAGTGTCGATTTCGTATTTTATGCCGGCGACATGGAGGAATCCGCCCGATTCGGCAGGTGCGGCTGTTGCCGGGTCACTGAGGCCTGTGAAGATAGCTCCTTTTTCGAGAGCGTCCAGGATCTGCTGGCCTGTTGTTTCGGCAAGGCAGACCTGGTTGCCGAAAGGAAGGACCGTTTTTGCCGAAAAATAGGAGAGATCTCCCGGTTCCATGCCGTTTCTTACTCCTCCGCCGTTTGAGATCGCGATGTCGCAGTCAAGTTTCAGTTTTTCATTGAAATAGTGATAAAATGCGTCGGCTGTGAGATCGCCGAGATTGGTCTCGTGGCAGCGGATAATTCTCTGTGCCGGATTTTCAGGATCAGAAATGAACATTTTTGTGTCGAGAACGGCGATTTTTTCACCGAGTTTTTCGTCGATCGTCTTCATCCAGCTGTTTTCTATTCCGGCGATTCTTTTGTCATGATTTCCGTATTTGTGCAGGATTTCGGTCGAAATGCTGCCGTCTTTTGCGATGGTCATTATGCCGGCACCTTGTAAATATGCACCTGTCTGGGTCAGAAGAACATTTTTTCCTTCAGTATCGGCGACATATTCGTGTTCAATAAGCGTGTGCGAATGTCCGTCGATAAAGGCGTCAAGTCCGTGCGTGTGCTGAATGACCTCGCGGCTTGTGTATGGTGCTGAGGAGATGTCGACCCCGAGATGACCGAGCGCGATGATATAGTCGGCATGCGGTTTCGCTTCGTCTATGGCTTTCTGTACCGCATTATAAAGCGCACTTCCGTCGTTGCCTGAGTAAAAATCGTAAAGCAGATTTCCTGTTTTTTCATCCATGAAAAATGTCGGAGTAGATTTGGTGATGCTTTCCGGAGTCGAAATGCCTATAAAAGCGATTTTTATTCCTCCTTTCTCTATGATTTTATAAGGCGGAAGGACGAGTTTGCCGTCATCGGTTTTGTAAAAATTACACGAAATATAGGGGAAACGGGCCTGTCCTATAAGCTCGAAAATCCGTGAAATGCCGTAATCGAACTCATGGTTGCCGGGCGTGGCGAGCATGTAGCCGGTCTCGTTCATGATCCTGATTATTGTCGCTCCTTTGTCCATGTCGCCGTAAGCCGTTCCCTGGATGTGATCTCCGGCATCGGCGAGAATGACATCTTTCCCTTGCGCTTCAAGATCGTTCTTTAATGCCGAAAGAGCCGCGTAAGAAAGGTTTTCAGCACTGTTTTTGTCGTCAGGGCTGATGTTCCTGATGTAGGTGTGGACGTCGTTCGTGTAGATTATTGCGATATCTTTCAGGGGAAGTTGCTTCGTTTTTTCTTTTAAAAAAACAAGTCCTGCTGCAAGTAGGAAGACAAGAAGTGAAAAAAGAAGAGCGAAGAAAAATCTTCGTTTCTTGAGCATAGGATTCTTCCCCCGAAAGGATTTATGAAGCGTTATTCTTCGACTTTTGCTTTGAGTGTGTGCCAGATCATGTAAGCGCAGAGAACGAGGAACATTACGATCGCGAGCCACTGTGCGCCGTTTGATTCAGCCCAGTTGCCCATGAAAAGGTCGATTCCGACGAATTTGAGTATCGCAGCCGCAACGCCCATCAAAGCACCGCCTGCGATGAAGCCGGAAGCGATAAGAGTTCCCTGTTCCTGACGTGCGTTGTTGAGTTTTTCGTCTTTCGAACGGGTCGTTACAAAGTGGGCGATAAGTCCGCCGAAAAGTATCGGAACGTTGAGGTCGAGCGGAATGAACATACCGAGTGCGAAAGCGAGTGCCGGAACGCCGATCATCGTGAGAATGAGTGCTAAAGCTGCACCTGCGCCGTAAAGCATCCACGG